>NZ_CP031142.1:4765000-5065000 GCF_014697215.1 Saccharopolyspora pogona | reverse complement strand
ACAGTGGAACTCGACGAGTTGGCGGAGCACCTGGTCGGCCAGCTCGGCTGGGTGCAGCCAGGGAAGGAGGCGGCGATCGAACAGTTGCGCCGCGTCCCGGTCGAACAGCTGATCAACGTGTCATCGGTGTTCAGCCGGCCAGCTTTCGGCGGCGCGGTGCTGCCGGAGTCCCCTGCACAGGCGTTGCCAGGTGGGCGGTTCCACCGGGTCCCGGTGCTGACCGGTGGAACCCGGGACGAGGCCAGGCTGTTCACGGCGCTGTTCTGGGACGCCGCAGGTCAACCGATCACGCCCGACGGCTACGACAAGCTGCTCACAGACGGCTTCGACGCCGCAGCCGACGAGGTGGCCGAGCGGTACCCCGTTGACGCGCATGCGAGTCCGAGCCTGGCCTGGGCGGATGTGATCGGTGACGCGGCTTGGGCACGCTCGGTGTGGAACTTCGCGAACGCGCTGAGCGCGGAAACCGCCACGTACGTCTACGAATTCGCCGACCGGGAGGCGCCGCCGGTCGTGCCGTTCCCGCCGGGATTCCCGCCTGGTGCCCACCACTCCGCCGAGGTTGCCTACCAGTTCGACCTTGGCGACCCGGCGCCGCTGACCGAAGCGCAGCGCCGGCTGGCGGCGACGATGAACCACTATTGGGCGAACTTCGCGCGCAGCGGTGACCCCAACGGGCCGGATCTGCCCGGCTGGCAGACCTTCTCGGCGGCCGATCCGCACGTGCAGTCGCTGCACCCGGAACAGATCACCGGAACGAACTTCGCCGCCGAACACCGCCTGGATTTCTGGAGCGCTCTCGCCTGATCGCCAGGTGCCGTGAATGGTTTTGCGTCGCTATGGCGGCTGTTTGGGATGTGGTGGTGTGGCGTTGTTGCGGGGCCGCTGGTGCCGTTGAAGCGCCGAGGCTCTTGGCGCGCCCTCGCGGGGCCGGGGCGCGCCGGGCTATCCGGGGCAATGCCGGTGATGGATGAGACGAACGGACCGTTTGTGCCGTCTATTGAGGTGGAGGTTCCGTTCGCTTCACGACAATGGCTGGTGCCTGGGGTTGGGTGGGTGAGGTGAACGGACCGTTTGTGCCGTCTATGAGCCTGTTGCGTTTTCGGCGAAAACGGCTGAACCGAAGTACCAAATCAGTCTCGATCGCCGCCGTTTGTCCGCCAGTGGCCATCTCAGCCGTGATCGATCGATCACGGTCCGTGGTGGGCGTAATTTTGCAACAGGCTCCTATCGGGGTGGACGGTCCGTTCGCTTCGCGCCGGCGACGCCAGACGCATCACCGCCGCACAACGAGTTCCCGACCAGCCTCAATAGCGCCCAAAGCACTCACGAGCCGGCGGCAGCGGGCTGAAGTACTGGCGCGGTGTCACCCCGGCGAGGCGGCGGAACTCGCGCGTGAAGTGCGCTTGGTCGGCGTAGCCGCTGGCGTGGGCGAGGTCCGCGAGGCCGCCCGAGCCCACGCCTAGCCGCGTCGCCCGCTGGAAGCGGAGCACTCCGGCGAGGGTCTGCGGGCCGTATCCGACGGCAGTCGCGACACGCCGTCGGAGTTGGCGCGCGGACAGCCCAACGCTGTCCGCTAGCGCCGGAATCGTGGGTGGGGCTGGAACATCGAGGGCAGCCACCACAGGCGTCAGCGCCGGATCGGGCCGGTACTCCGACAACCGCGAGCACGCGAACTCCTCCAGGATCCGCCCAGCCTGATCCGGCCCATCGCCGAGCCTGCCCACGACGTCCCGCATCGAGGCGCCCCAGATGTCGATGCTGTCGACCTGCAGATCGCGCAGTTCGGTGGCGGGGATGTCGCCCAGCAGCAGGCGGGCAGCACCGGGCTTGGCGCGGATCCCGGTGATGCGGCTGCCCGGCGGCAGCGCCGAGAGCCTGGCGGTGGTGTCCGGTCCGACCACGTCGAGCCGGTCGCCCATCCAGATCAGATCCACGCAGCCGTCCGGGACCACGCGCTGCAGGTAGCCCAGCGACCCAGCCCCGTGCGTCCACACGCAGGCGATCGCCGTGCTCAGCGCTCCGACCGGCGGCCGCTCGCGATACCGGCTCACGGTCCCATGATGCCCACCCGCCCCGACACCGGAACCAGCGGCGGGTGCGAGCAACCACGCCGCCGCAGGCACCCATCACCGCAAACCGCTCACCTGGTCAGGCATGAGTGAGGGGCACCCCCGACCCGCTCAGTCGGTCGGAGGTGCCCCTCACTCGGATCGAAAACGCCCGCCCCGGGTCAGTCCTGCTTGTCGTCGAAGGTGGGGATGTCGGTGCGGTCGTCGGAGCTGGGCATGTCACCCGGCAGCTCCACGGACTGCGTCAGCGGCCCCGGCGACCAGGTGCCCCAGTGGGTTTCGGAGTGCACCTCCATCGCCGCCTGCGCGGGCAGCGCATCCGCGTCGTACGGGTGCACCACGAACAGCGAACCCCAGTCCTGCTGCGGATCGTTGCGCAGGTAGGTCGGCAGCTCTCGGACGCTGGACGCCACGGTCAACCAGCCGAACGGCCCGCCGGCATCCGGCGACGACCAGCCCTCACCGACGTCCCGGACCTCCTCGCCTGCCGACACCCGGAACTGCGGCATCTCCGCGATCCCGTTGTACAGCCCGGAAATGCGCAGGCAGGGATGCACCAGCGCGGCGGGCCACTCAACGAACGTCGCGCCGTCGCCGATGACCTCGGTCATGTTCGTCAGCTTGGGCACCCGCGGCACGGTCACCGCGAGCCAGCCCTCCCGGCCCAGCGCCTGGTCGACCGCGATCAGCCGCATCTTCGTCGCGCCCTCGGCTTCGGCGCCGAGCATGTAGCGGTGGTCCCGCCACCCGGGCGGCGGCCCCTGCTCCACGGTGTAGCGGCCGGTGACCTGGAAGCCCCGGTCGGTGTCCTTGCCGAATTCGAGGACGACGAAGTTCGCTCCGGTCTCCGCGCCCGCCAGGCTCACCGCAACTGGCACCTCGCCGTTGCGGGCCGATTCCGGCAGGTCGTACCAGGGGGTGCGCAACTCGCCGGTGTTCGTGCCGGCCTCGTCGAAGCTGCCCCACGCCGGGGCGTTGTCGCCGCCGAACTGGTGCGGCGGCTTCCAGTTCGGCGAATCCGGGTCGGCACCGTCGCTAGAGGGCACGCCAGGCCGGGTGAAGCCGACCTGCTTGGGCTGGAGGTACTGGTCGGCGGTCTCCCGATCGGCCAAGCGGCGCGGCGGCACCGGCACGTCGGAGTTCTTGGTCGGCGCGGCCACGGTGGGCTGCTCGGGCGACACCGGCAGGACGCCGGCCTGCGGATCGGTCTCCACCCCGATGTAGTCCGACAACCCGCAGCTGGTCCCGGTGAGCTGCTTGATGTTGTCCGTGGACAGGCTGTAGCTGTCGCCGCGCTCCTGGATGGCCTTGCCGAACGCCGAGACCTCGCCGAACACCATCAGCGCGCACAGCACCGACAGCGGCGCGGTCCCGAGCCGTAGCGCCCGGCTGCGCTTCTCCGGGCTGTCCCAGCGCTCGTCGACGATCTTCGGGTTGTTCTCGTCGATGCGCAGGTGCTCGATCAGCGCGATGACGCCCGCGATCCCGGCGAATACCAGGAACAGCGTGCTGAACTGGTGCCCGCTGATCGACGGCGGTTTGTCGAACCACGGGATGCCCCAGCCCGAGACGTACCACCAGGCGTTCGGGCCGGTGGAGGCGAACGCCAGGATCACCATCAACCCGGCGACGAAGGCCGCCCGGTTGCGCCGGGAGCGCAGCACGGTGGTGCTGGTCGCCAGCGCGGTCAGCGCGGCCAGCGCGCCGCCGAACGCGGCGAAGATGCCGAAGTGGTGGGTGTGCTTGGTGGGGGTCAGTGCCAGCACGGCGAAGCCCAGCGCGGTGATCGCGAGTAGCCGTCGGCTCGGGCCAAGCGCGGCACCGCGGATGCGGCCACGCCGCAGCAGCACAACGGCGCAGGTCGCCAGGCACAGGATCACCAGCAGCACCGGGAACCGGCGGGTCAGCGAACCGTCCGGGCTCTGGCTGAACAGCAGGCTGTAGCGGTTGAGCTCCTCGTACCAGCGGCCGTTCGGACCGAAGGTGGTCTTGAGCTCCATCGCGTCCATGACCGACTGCCACGTCTGGTCGTAGAACACCAGCGTCAGGATCACGAACCCGGAAGCGGAGATCGGTGCCAGCACCGGCACCCAGCCGAACTCCTGCGCCCGCTTGCGCACCAACCGGAACAGCGGCTTCACCGCGGCGACGTAGGGCAGCACCGCGACGAGGCCGTGCGGGTTGACACCCACCGACAACGCGGCGCCGACCAAGCCCAGCGCGGCGGGCATCAGACGCCCGGTCGCGACGGCCCGCTCCACGGCGCACAGCGCCAGCAGCGAAAAGAGCACCACGACCGGCTCGGCGCGGAGACCGTTGTTATACGGCAGCCAGAACGCCAGGAAAACCGCGGCGGCGGCCCAGCCGGCGGCGTTGCTGCGCCGCACCTGCTGGCCGAGCCGCGGCAGCACCTCACGGCTGATCAACAGCCAGCTGATGACTGCCATCAGCAGCGCGGGCAACCGCACCCATGGCGTCGCTGTCGAGACCTTTACCCACTGCGCGTAGAACTCGTAGAACCAGCCGAACGGCGACTCCGGGTTGGCGAACCAGCGGTAGTAGTTGCTGACGTACCCGGCGCTCTGCTCCGACCGCACCATGCTCAGCACATAGCCGTCGTCGGAGGTCATCGCGCCGATCAGCCACCACACGACCAGTGCCGCGTACACGACCGCATCGCGGAAGGTCGGCTTCCACCAGCCGCGCGGGGCCAGCCGCGGCGGACGCCGTCCGGCGCGCACGTCCAGCCGCCGTAGGCAGATCACCGAGCCGATGAACGCCGCGATCGCCAGAGCGATCACCACGAGCTTGAGCGGCGTTGCGTAGCTGCTGAACCGGTTGTCGACGCGGGCCTCGAAGGACAGGCCGCGCACATCGTCGACGGTGTTGTCCAGCGACGAGTAGATGCCGGTCAGCTGCGGGCGCTGGTCGCCGAGGACGCGCGCCCACACCTGCTTGCCGATCCCGGCGGTGGTGCCGGAGGCGTCGGCGCGCACGCTGATGGTGCAGTCACCGGTCGGCAGCGGCACGGTGCTCACCTGCTGGCCCTTGGAGTAAAGCGCGGCCTGGCCGTTGTCGACCTGCAACGTCAGCCCGGTCAGCTTGCCGTAATCCGATGACGGCGGGTTGGTGCTCAACAGGATTGCCGGCCCCGTGGTGCGCGCGTCCAGGCCGTGCGCGGCCGTGCACGGCACATCCGCGTCCAGCCACAGCGGTGAATAGGCGACCAACGGTGCGGACACCGATTTGGTGCCTTCCGCGGTTGGCCACCGTAATGTGACCACATCGTGGTTGACAGGTAGGAAAGGCACGAGCAACGCCAGCACTGTGCCGACGAGCCCGAGCAGCGAGGCGTACAGCCGAAGTTTCTTCGCCGACTCAGGGTGCACGGGGAGACCATACGGCCGGTGATCGACCGTCGTTGGCGCACCCCTCGCGTGTTCGCCGGGCCGTTTCTGCATGCCCGCAGTGCTGCGTGTTCCCGCTGGTCAGAACCCGTGAGTGCTTCCGGGTGTCACAGCACCGAGAAACACTCACGGTGACTTACCGGACTGAGCCGGGCTCGCGTTCGTCGTCTGGTCGGCCACCAGCACGTCCACGTCCCGGTCCCGCCCGGTCCGGTGCAGCACCAGCTCGGCGAGCAGACCGACGGAGATCATCTGCGCCGCGAAGATCTCCAGCAGGATCCCCAGCGTCAGCAGCGGACGAGTGCCGATCGACTGGTCCGTGAACAGCCACACCCCGCTCAGGTAGAGCAGGATCAGCGTGCCGATCGTCCCGGCCAGCAACCCGAGCCCGCCGAACAGGTGCGCCGGGCGCCGCCCGTAGCGGGTGAGCGCGACGACCGTGAGTAAGTCCAGGGCGCCGCGCACGTACCGCTCCAGCCCGTAGTTGGACTTGCCGTGCACCCGCGGCCGGTGATGCACGGCGAGCTCGCGGACCCGGTAGCCGAGCTGGTGCGCCAGCGCGGGGATGTAGCGGTGCAGCTCCCCATACAGCGGCACGCGCCGGTAGACCTCGGTCCGCGCCGCCTTGAGCCCGCAGTTGTGGTCCGCCAGCTTCAGGCCGGTGATCAGCCCGGTGACGCCGTTGAACACCTTCGACGGCAGCCGCTTGCCCAGCGGGTCCTGCCGTTGCGCCTTGTGCCCGCTGACGAGGTCGGCCCCGTTGTCGAGCTCCGCGAGCAGCCGCGGGATCTCGGCGGGGTCGTCCTGCAGGTCGGCGTCCAGCGTGACCAACAACTCCCCGCGGACCTCGGCGACCCCGGCGGCCAGCGCGGCGGCCTTGCCGAAGTTGCGCCGCAGCCGGATGCCGCGCAACCGGGGGTCCTGCCGGGCCTGCTCCGCGATCACCTGCCAGCTGTCGTCGGTGCTGCCGTCGTCGACGACCAGCAGCTCCCACGTCCGGTGCTGCTGCTGCATCGCATCGCGGATCTCGGCGAACAGCCGGGGCAGGTTCTCGCGTTCGTTCTTGGCCGGGGCGAGCAGCGAGACCTCGACTTCCGGTGCGGCATCTGTCATGGCTTGACCTGCGGACTTTCCGTAAGGGGCCGGATCCACCAGCCGTCGGGGAAGTGGAAGGCGACGCGCAGCAGCCCGGGCTGCGCGGGGGCGACCGCCTCGAAGCCCAAACCGATCTCGATACCGGGCGTCCGGGCTTCCGCGTCCGAGCGCGGGATGTCGACCACCCCGCCGCCGACGACCGTGCCGGTCTCGTCGAGCACGGCGATGCATTCGGCGCGTTCGATCCCGGAGATGGCCCAGCCCTTGAGCATCCGGGCGCCGCCCTGCACCTGGTCGGTCTCCACGTTGAGCACCACGTCGCGACCTTCCGGCCGCGGCTCGCGCAGCGCGCCGACGCTGGGGGTCCGCCAGTCCACGGCGCTGACCCGGTCGCCGATCTCCAGGCCGTCGGGGCAGCCCAGCGTGAACTCGCCGGAGAACGGGTAGTGCCCGAGCGCCTGCAGCCGCGGCAGCAGCCGGTCCGGTTCGGGGAACCGGTCCTCGAACGCGTCGGGGTGACCGATGCGCGCGGCGATGGCCAGCAGGTTCTGATTGGGCGCATCGGATCGCACGCTCTGCGCCATCGGGGCGCCCAGGGCGACGGTGGCCAGCACCGTGCCCGCGACGGCGACGGTGCGGATCTTCGGCCAACGCGGCCAGGCGACCACGATCACCAGCACCGCGACCCAAAATGCGGCGGTCATGCTGTTGTACCGGCTCTGCAACCCGGCGGCCTCGCCGAACGCGGCGCGCGAACCGGAGATCATCACCGCGCACCCCACCGCGTAGATCGCCAAGCCCCACCAAGGAGCGGCACTGCGACGTTCTTCTGCGGTCTGCCGGATGTGCAGCGCGAGCACCGCGAGACCCGCCACGCCCGCGATCAGCGCGATCGCCGGTTCGGTGCCGGTCCACACCATGCCGAGCATGCTCAGCCCGGCGAGCAGCGCCTGTGCCGGATCGTCGGTCGGCGAGCTGCCGCCCCCGCCCTGCGGACCGCGCAGCACCAGCCAAGACGCCACTACGAGCACCCCGACCACCATCGGAGCCGCGATCGAGCGGCGACGGTCGCCGCGCAGCCAGGCCACCAGGGCCAGCGCCGGCCACACCGCGAAGGACGTGCCGTAGCTGATCGACGCCAGCAACCCGAACACGATCGCCAGCACCCGGTGCTCCCGCTGCATCGCCAGCAGCGCCGCGAGCACCAGCATCAGCGCGAGGATCCACGACGCCCCGCTCATCGAGCGCACATAGTTGTGGATGCCGTGCGGGTTGAAAACCAGCGTCGAGGTCGCCGCCACCAGCCCGGCCCGCTGCCACGGGTTCAGCGCCTTCGGCAGCATCGCCCATCCGAGCAGCACGGAAACGACACCGAACGCGATGATCAGCAGCCCCAGCGGCTGGTTGAGCCCGTGCCCGTACCGGGCGCTGAGCCAGAACAGCAGGCTGGGCAACACGAACGGGTGCTCGTTGCGGAACCCGAACAGCGCCTCCGGGCGCAGCGACCCGTCGTCGTTGGTGATGTCGAGCAGGACCCACCAGTAGTCGTAGAAGTGCATCTGCGGGTAGCGCAGCACTTCCCGAAGCATCATCAGCGGCGGCACGAGCGCCGACAGGCCGAGGAGCAGGGGGCCGAACCGCTGCACGAGGCCTGGAACGGGGGCTTCGGGGGTGGCGCGCTCGACCCGGCCCGTCTCGGATGCGATGTCTGTCACGCTTTGTGTCCCCAGATCCGAATCAATAAGCGACTCACGTTAGCAAGCGCAGGTCAGGGCCCGGCACCTTCCAACGTCGGGTGACTGGATTTGACCACGCGGATCCGGTGGTCGTAGGCTGTCGCGGCTCGTCCGTCACCGGCCCCCGCGGCCGGGTCCCTCCCGCAGTTCGGCCCCGGTCGATCGGGGTAGGGAACGCGGTCTGTATGATGGATGAGAACTTCTCGCCGCCGGACGGGCGGAGAGAATAAACGCCTGTTTCGAATGCGATCGCCCGTGCGGCTCGGCTACCGAGACAGGAACCCACCGAGGCGCTGCACCGGCGGCGTGGTAGGAATCCTCGCCCCGCGCGGTCGAGGTGGACGTCCGCCGCAGACCTGGTGAAGTAGCGAAACCGAGCAGCAGGAGACTTCCGACTCATGTACGCGATCGTCAAGACCGGCGGCAAGCAGTACAAGGTGGCTGTCGGGGACGTCGTCGAGGTCGAGAAGCTCGAGGGCGAGCTGGGCTCCGAGGTCAGTTTCCCGGCGCTTCTGGTCGTCGATGGCTCTGAGGTCACGACCGACGCCGACGCGCTGGCCAAGGTGTCGGTGACCGGCAAGCTGGTCGAGCAGACCAAGGGCCCCAAGATCCGCATCCACAAGTTCAAGAACAAGACCGGCTACCACAAGCGCCAGGGTCACCGGCAGAAGCTGACCCGCGTTGAGGTCACCGGCATCACGAAGTGAGGACCTGAGTAGTCATGGCACATAAGAAGGGCGCATCCAGCTCTCGGAACGGCCGCGACTCGAACCCCAAGTACCTCGGGGTGAAGCGCTACGGCGGCCAGGTCGTCAAGGCCGGCGAGATTCTGATCCGGCAGCGGGGCACCAAGTTCCACCCCGGCCTGAACGTCGGGCGGGGTAACGACGACACCCTGTTCGCGTTGTCCGCTGGCACCGTCCAGTTCGGACGTTACCGCGGCCGCAAGGCCGTCAGCGTGCTGCCGGCCGAGGCCTGACCCGGCTCTCGGCTGCGAAGTACTTCCCGACGAGGGGCGGGTCCGGCTAGTCCGGCCCGCCCCTCGTCGTTTGCGTTGTGCGGGTGGTCACGCCCCACGGCAACATCGCGCCCCGCGCGGCACCATCGAGGTAGGTGACGCTGCGTGCGCCCCTGGTTCGCACGCGCGGAGCACTAAGACAGTTTTCGCCGGGCCGGGCTCGGCCGGAGTATTCCTGGAGGCATTCGTGTCGCGGTTCGTTGACCGCGTGACCATCCACGTCGCGGCAGGCGACGGCGGGCATGGCTGCGCCTCGGTGCACCGGGAGAAGTTCAAGCCGCTGGGCGGTCCGGATGGCGGCAACGGCGGCAAGGGCGGCGACGTCCAGCTCGTCGTGGACCCCAACGTGCACACCCTGCTGGACTTCCACTACCGCCCTAACGCCCGTGCGGCCAACGGCAAGCCGGGCCAGGGCAACATGCGCAACGGCGCGCAGGGCGGAGACCTGGTCCTTTCGGTCCCGGACGGCACAGTAGTGCTGACCACGGACGGTGGGGTGCTGGCCGACCTGGTCGGCGCTGGCACCACGTTCGTCGCCGCCGCCGGTGGTCGCGGCGGGCTGGGCAACGCGGCGCTGGCGTCCAAGGCCCGCAAGGCGCCGGGCTTCGCGCTCCTCGGCGAGCCGGGGGAGCAGTCCGGGCTGGTGCTGGAGCTGAAGTCGGTCGCCGACGTCGGCCTCGTCGGATTCCCGTCGGCGGGCAAGTCGTCGCTGATCTCGGTGCTGTCCGCGGCGCGGCCGAAGATCGCCGAATACCCGTTCACCACGCTGGTGCCGAACCTCGGCGTGGTCACCGCGGGCGAGACGGTGTTCACCGTGGCGGACGTGCCCGGCCTGATCCCGGGTGCCAGCGAAGGCCGCGGGCTGGGCCTGGACTTCCTGCGCCACATCGAGCGCTGCGCGGTCCTGGTGCACGTGGTGGACTGCGCCACGCTCGAACCCGGTCGCGACCCGCTGTCCGATGTGGACGCGCTGGAGACCGAGCTGGCGCAGTACACCCCGGCGTTGAAGGCCGAGCAGGGCGGCCAGGACCTGGCGTCTCGCCCGCGCATGGTCGTGCTCAACAAGATGGACGTGCCGGAAGCCAAGGAGCTGGCTGAACTGGTCAAGGCGGACCTCGTCACGCGCGGCTGGCCGGTGTTCGAGGTGTCCACCGCCTCCCGCGAAGGGCTGCGCGAGCTCAGCTTCGCGATGGCCGCCGAGGTCGAGCGCTACCGCGCGGAGCTGCCGCCGCCGGAGCCGGCGCGCGTGGTGGTCCGGCCAGCGGCCGTGGACAGCAGCAACTTCACCGTCGAGCCCGACCCCGAGTTCGAGGACGCGTTCGTGGTGCGCGGCGAGAAGCCGGAGCGCTGGGTGCGGCAGACCGACTTCGGCAACAACGAGGCGATCGGCTTCCTCGCCGACCGGCTGGCGAAGCTCGGTGTGGAGGAAGCCCTGGCCAAGCGCGGTGCGAAGCCCGGCAGCCAGGTGACCATCGGCAACATGACCTTCGACTGGGAGCCGTCCACGCCGGCCGGGGTCGCGGGCGTGCTCGGCCGCCGCGGCACCGACCTGCGCATCGACCACGACGACCGGATCTCGGCCGCGGACCGCAAGGCGGCGAAGAAAGCCCGCCGCAGCTCGCTGGACGAGTTCGGCCGGTTCGTCGAGGAGGAGGAAGGCCGGTGAGCGATCAGCTCTCGGCGACCAGGAAGGCAGTCGCGGCGGCGCAGCGCGTTGTGGTGAAGGTCGGGTCGTCGTCGCTGACCACCACGAAGGGCGGCCTGGACGCGGCGCGGTTGGGGGCGCTGGTCGATACCGTGGCCCGGCGAGTCGCCGCTGGTGGCCAGGTTGTGCTGGTGTCGTCCGGGGCGATCGCGGCGGGCATCGCGCCGCTGGGGTTGCGCCGCAGGCCGAAGGATCTCGCGACCCAGCAGGCCGCGGCGAGCGTAGGCCAGCAGGCTTTGGCGCACGCGTACGCGGAGTCCTTCACGCGTTACGACCTGACGGTCGGGCAGGTGCTGCTCACCGCGGACGATGTGGTGCGCCGCGGCCACTACCGCAATGCGCAGCGCACCCTGAACCGGCTGCTCGGACTCGGCGCGGTGCCGGTGGTCAACGAGAACGACACGGTCGCCACGCACGAGATCCGCTTCGGCGACAACGACCGGCTGGCGGCGTTGGTGTCCCACCTGGTGGGGGCGGACGCGCTGGTCCTGCTGTCCGATGTGGACGCTCTGTACGACGGGGACCCGCGCCGCGGCGACGCTTCGGCGATCCGCGAGGTCAACGGCGACGCGGACATTGAAGGTGTGCGGGCGGGCCGAACCGGCGCGTCCGGCTTGGGCACCGGCGGCATGGCGTCGAAGGTGGAGGCGGCGAGGGTCGCCTGCTCCTCGGGGATTCCCGTGCTGCTGACCTCGGCAGCGCTGGCCGACCGCGCGCTCGGTCCGGCCGACGTCGGCACGGCGTTCGCGGCGACCGGCAGCAGGCTGTCGGCCCGCCGCTTCTGGCTGGCGCACGCCGCCGGAGCCACCGGCCGCCTGTGGTTGGACGACGGTGCGGTGGCGGCGGTGGTCAAGCGCCGCCGTTCCCTGCTAGCGGCGGGCGTCACGGCGGTGGAGGGTGCCTTCGACGGCGGCGACGTGGTCGAGCTGGTCAACCCGGTGGGCAAGGTGGTGGCGCGCGGAGTCGTCGCCTACGACGCGACGGAACTCCCGGACCTGATCGGCCGCTCGACGCACGAGCTTCCGGCGGAACAACGCCGAGAGGTGGTCCACGCAGACGACCTCGTCCCGCTGCGCTGAGCAGCCCGCAACGGGTTTTCGAGGCGAAGGGCACCTTTGGGCGGGGCGACCATGCAGCTGTACACCGTTCAGCTGTGCACCCTGCAGCCAAAGTTGCCCTCCACTCACAGACCGTCGGGGTCAGCGGAGTTCGGTGCCTTTGGTTTCGGGGAGGGTGCGGATCACGAAGAACGCGACCGCCGCGCCGATGGCGATGTACCAGAAGAACATCGTTGACAGCTCGTAGCGGGCGAGCGCCTGGATCACCAGCGGCGCCGTGCCGCCGAAGATCGCGACGGTGAGGTTGTACCAGGCGCCGATGCCCAGGCCGCGCAGTTCGGTGGGGAACAGCTCCGACATGATCGCCGGCGCGATCGAGGTCATCGCCGTGTACAAGGCGACTCCGACGCAGAACACCACCAGCAGCCCGCCCAGTCCGGGGCCGACCAATGTGGACAGCGGAACGATCAGGACCGCGGTCGCCGCCGACCAGACCAGCAGCTGCGGCTTCCGGCCGATTCGGTCCGACAGCGCGCCCATCAGGTACTGCAGCACGATGAACAACGTGGTGGCGATCGACAGCGCTAGGAACACGTCGGTGGCGTCGGCGTGCCGGTTCTTCACCGCGAACGGGGTCAGCGCGCTGAAGAACGTGTAGTAGCACAACGTGGACAGCATGCTGAAACCGACGAGTTGGCCGACCGCCTTGGGGTGGTGCTTCAGCGTCATCCACAGTGGATTCATCAGCGCCTTGGCCTTGGCGCGGTTGTCCTCGAACTGCTCGGTCTCCTCGAGGGTGCGGCGCAGCCAGATGCCGAGCACCCCGAGCACACCGCCGATCAGGAACGGGATCCGCCAGCCGTAGTCGGTGAGCTGGTCCTCGGAAAGCAGCCCGGTCAGCGCGTAGCCGAGCAGCGAGGCGACCAGCAGCGCGGAACCGGTCGAGATGTAGAAGAAGGCCGAGTAGCGGCCTCGTTTGGCCGGTGGCGCGATCTCCGCCAGGTAGGCCGACGCGTTGGACACCTCGCCGCCCAGCGAGAGTCCCTGCCCGACCCGCGCCAGGATCAGCAGGATCGACGCAGCCCAGCCGATCGACTGGAAGGTCGGCAGCAATCCGATGATCAGCGAGCCGCCTGCCATCAGCGAGATGGTCAGCAGCATCGCCGTCTTGCGGCCCCGGAGGTCGGCGAACCGGCCGAGCAGCCAGCCGCCAAGCGGGCGGAAGAAGAACGCCAGCGCGAACGTGGCGAGGGTGTTGATCAGCGCGAGTTCGCCGGGGAAGAACGAAGCAGCGAAGTAGACGCTGAAGGCGGTATAGACGGTCCAGTCGTACCACTCGACCGCGTTGCCGATGCTGGCGGCGACCAATGTGCGCAGGGGTAGTCGGGATTCCTCTGCCGTCGTCGCTTCTTGCGTCATCGCATCCTCCGGTGTCGTGGCAGGACGCCCGTGCGCGCCGGAGGTGTGCTGTTGTCCTCCGGGCCTCGTACGGGTGACGACACAGTACGGTCTGCGTTGCCTGTGCGGAAGGTCCGAATTCACCTAGTGGGAGGACCTGGACTACAGGGAGCGATGGGGGCACCGGCCAACTCGTGCGCGGTCTTGTTGCACTCGGGGCAGGTCGTCCACAGCCACGCGAGGTCGGAGTTGTCCACGGTGATCTGCTTGCCGCACAACGTCTCGACCTGCGAGTTGACCGGAAAGCCGCCGCGGGGCCGGGGTTTCAGCGTGGCGTGTCGCTGTCCGTTGCCCGGTTGCCAGCGAAACGGGTGTGGCATGCATGATCACCGTCTGTTCCAACTCGACTTGAGGCGTCCGCCGCGTGTAGCGTCCGGCAGCCGGTTCCGGGACGACGCCGACGGGAGCGCGGTATCGGACACCGGGGGTGCGGTGCTCCTGGGGTGGTCGTCGTCGCGCGTACCATTTTGGTGGTGCTGAAACGGATGGCCAATTACCTGAACAGGTAGTAGTTACCATGACCCGAATTCTGTTTCGCTATGGTTCATGACCCGTACCACTGGTGGCACGCCGAAGGCCCGCGCGCTCGGGGCTGAGCTGCGCGAAGCCAGGGAAGAGGTCGGCAAGAGTCTGCGTGCGGTGGCACAGGAGCTCGACACCGATCAAGTCAGGCGGATGCGGTACGAAACGGGGAAGTCCGTCCCGCCGCTGGAGTGGTGGCCGCCGTCATGACCGCTCTGGGCGTTTCGGCTACCGAACGTGATCGACTCGTCGAGATGGCCCGCGATGCCGATGCGCCGAACCTCACCGCGGACCGCTCCGTCGTGCGGCAGGAGCTGACCGCGCTGATCGAGTTCGAGCGCACCGCCACTCGCATAACGAATGTGGCCACCGGGCTGATTCCGGGGCTGCTGCAGACTTCCGCTACGCGCGCGCCGGGATGCGTGGCCAGCCGGTCGGCGAGGTCGAGAAGCTGGTGCTGATGCGCGTCGGCCGCCGGGAGATCCTCTCCGCCCGCAACGGCCCGCGACTGACGGTGATCATCAGCGAGCACGCGCTCCGGGAGCGGATCGGCGGGCGCGCGGTCATGGCCGGACAACTCCGTAAGGTGACGGAACTGGCAGACCACACCCAACTCCGGCTCGCCCGCAGCTACACCGAAAACCACCGCCACCCCTGGGAAAAACCAAACCCCGAACCCCAGCGGCTAAGCCCAGCCCGCATCCGCCGAAGGCAATGAATTCTGCGTGCTGTGATGGGACGGTTAGCCGACGATGTGGACCGAATGAGACAGTCCGGGCAGCTGTGTCCACTGTGGTTAGTCCTTGGTGATTCGCCGCGTCCGCCGCAGCAGGCTTACTCAGCGGCAGGGGCGACCGCAGTGCTGATCGGGGTCAGCATCCGGTGGGGGTTCTCAAGGGCGCGGGCGACGCGATCGCTGCGGTGCATCGCGTTGGTGCCGGGGCCAGGGCGGACGACGAGGTCGTCGGGGCCAGGGATCTGGCCACACGCGCGGCATCGCCCGAAGTCGTCGATGTCGGTGTCGCATGCCGTGTGGCTGAAGATCCGGGAAGGGTGTGGTCCGCTCGTGTACCGCTCGCCCCATTTGGACAGGGCGAAGATCGTGGGCCACAGCGCCCGCCCACCCTCGGTGAGCAGGTACTCCGGGTGCCCGCCCGAGTCCTCCCGGGTCAGCACACCGGCCGCGATCAGGGTCTCGAGCCGGTCGGTGAGCACGGCTCGGGAAATGTCCAGGTGCTCTCGCAGGTCCGTGAAGCGGCGCACGCCGTAGAAGCAGTCGCGCAGGATCAGCAGGGTCCAGCGCTCTCCGACCACCTCCAGCGCACGGGCGAGGTAACAGCCCTGCTGGTCGTATCCGGTTCCGAGTGCCACGTCGTCATCGTACCGACGGAGTGGTCTGTTCACCAGACTGCCACTATGCGACGATGGTCTGGTGAACAGACTGAGTTTTCGCGGTACCACGAACCGGCGCGTTGAAGGTGCACCTCGGTCTTTCGCGGCGGCACTTGCGCTGACGTCGCTGAGTACGTTTGGGGCCATGCTGGCCTACTCGGGTCCACTGGGAAACGCAGCGAGGGTCACCGCCGCGCTGGCTGCCCCGCCGGTAGCCACCATGTGGATTCTGAGCTCGATGAGCACCGGCCTTGCGGTGAGCCTGCTGACCGCGGGTGCGCTGGCCGACCAGTCGGGCCGTCGGAGGGTCTTCGAGCTCGGCGCGTACGTGTTCGCGGCCGGATCCGTGGTGTGCGCCACCGCAGCCACGGCGACGCAATTCGTCATCGGGCGGCTGGTCGAAGGTGTTGGTTCGGCCGGTGTTATCGCAACCGGGTTGGGGCTTGTGGCTGCGGTGAACAGCGATGCCGAAGCTCGTTCGGCATCGGCCAGTTGGTGGGGGGCCAGCATGGGCCTCGGCATTGCGCTCGGCCCGCTGATGACCGGCTTGCTCGATCTCGTGGACCTATGGCGCGCACCCTACTGGCTACTCGCCGCAGTCGGGGCGAGCATCGCTGTCGCCTCGCGGTGGTGCTTTCCCGAGACGACGGTGATTCCGGGCAGGCGTCTGGACCTGCTTGGCGCGGCGTTGATGACCGGCGGGCTAGGGTTGCTGCTGGTCGCACTTGTCGAAGCGCGCCAAGGTGGTCTCACCCCAGCCCTGGTCTGCGCCGGTGGTGCAGTGGCCGCGTTGGTGGCTTTCGCCATCAGCCAACTCCGGAGCCGGTCGCCCATGCTGGAACTCGCGCTGTTTCGCCGAGGCGACTTCGCCGCCGCCACGGTGGCTGCTGCGGTCACCGGCGCCGGTGTGATCGCACTGATGTCGTTCGCCTGCACGTTCCTGGTGACCAGCATGGGGATGAGCACTTTCGGGGCCGCCGCGGCGCTCGGGCTCTGGTCCGGCACCAGCGCCGTCTCGGCTGTGGTCAGTCGTCGGCTGGCCGCGCGGCTGACCGGGACGGCGCAGTTGGCAATCGGCCTTGCGGTCACGGGTGTCGGTCTGCTGCTGCTTACCGGACTCGAGACCGGTTCGACCATCTCGCGGCTGGTGCCCGGTCTTCTTGTGGCCGGCGGCGCCACCGGCGTGCTCAACGCCGGCCTGGGACGGCAGGCGACTGCCACCGTTCCACCTGACCGTGCTGCGGTAGGCGTCGGGATGAACAACACCACCCGTTATCTCGGCGCCTCGCTCGGGGTCACCGTCGTCGGTGGCCTTGCCTCCGCCCCGCATGACGACATAGCCACCCAGCTATCCGGCTGGAATCACGTCGCCGTGCTCACCGGCATCGTCTCCCTCGCCGGGGCTGCCGCTGTGCTGGCGCTACCCCGACCCGAATCCGGACACGAACGAGGATGACACCGCCTAACGTACTCACGGGTCCCTGAGCTGTGGCTTGGTTTCGAGGCCGGTCACGAAGTGGTGGCGAGGGTGAAGGGCAGGACTGCCGGGGCGCCCGCTTGGCGGAGCAGGCGGCTGGCGACCGTGATGGTCCAGCCGGTGTCGGCGTAGTCGTCCATCAGCAGCACCGGTCCGTCCAGCGTGGACAGCTTGGCGGTGAGCTCCTCGGGCACCTTGAACTGCTGCCAAAGCGACGCCACCCGCTGGGCGCTGTTCGTGGCGCGCCGGGGCGTCGTGTTCGGGTTCGTCACCACCTCGCCGAGCAGCGGCAACCGCCCGATCGTGGCGATCCGTTCAGCGAGGCTACGCACCAGCCGCGGACGCGTCCGCGAACCGAGCGCGACCACGCCCAGCGGCCGCCGCGCCCAGTCCCACGCGGCCAGCACCTTGATTCCGGCCTGGAACAGGTCGTCCGGCAGTTCCTGGTCGGGCGCGCCGGTGGCGAGCAGTTCCCGCAGCCGGTTGCCCCAGCCGATGTCGGTGAGCCGCCCGATCGCCCGGCCCGTGGTGGCCTGCTGGCCGGCGGGGAGCTTGCCGGAGACCGGGATGCCGAGCGCATCCATGCCACTCGGCCACATCTTGCGGGGCGAAACCTCCACGCCGGGTCGCCGCAGTCGCTCCTCCGCCTGCTGCACGGCCTGGTCGTCGACGTCGCCGGAATAGCCGGAGCCGGTGCAGTTGTCGCAGCGTCCGCAGGGCTCGGCCGCCGGATCGTCGAGTTGCCGCCGCAGGAATTCCATGCGGCAAGACGACGTCCCGAGGTAGTCGAGCATCGCCTGCTGCTCGGACCTCCGCTCCGCGGCGATGCGCTCGTAGCGCTTGGCGTCGTAGTGCCACGGCGCGCCGGTGGCCTCCCAGCCGCCCTTCACCCGGCGGACGGCCCCGTCGACGTCCAGCACCTTCAGCACCATCTCCAACCGGGTGCGCCCGAGCTCGACGTGCGGTTCGAGCGCGGCCGTCGACATGCGTTCCTGCTGCGCCAACGCATCGAGAACCGCGCGCACCGTCGGTTCCGGTGGGAAGGCCAGCGACGCGAAGTAGCTCCAGATGTCGCGGTCCTCCGGGCCGGGCAGCAGCAGCACCTCGGCCCGCTGCACACCGCGCCCGGCGCGCCCGATCTGCTGGTAGTAGGCGATCGGCGAGGACGGCGCGCCGAGGTGAACGACGAATCCGAGGTCGGGCTTGTCGAAACCCATGCCCAGCGCGGAGGTCGCCACCAGCGACTTGACCCGGTTCGCCAGCAGGTCGGCCTCGGCCTGCTGCCGCTCGGCGGGATCGGTGCGGCCCGAATAGGACGCCACCTCGTAGCCCTGCTCGCGCAGGTAGGCCGCGATCTCGTCGGTCGCCGCCACCGTGAGCGTGTAGATGATCCCCGAGCCGGGCAGTTCCTTCAGGTGGCTCGCCAGCCAGCCCAGCCGGGCCTGCGCCGTGGGCAACCGGACCACGCCCAGTCGCAGGCTCTCCCGGTCCAGGCTGCCGCGCAGGACCAGCGTTTCCTGCGGATCGGTGAACTCGCCGCCCACCCCGAGCTGGTCGGCGACGTCCTGCACGACGCGGTCGTTCGCGGTGGCCGTGGTCGCGAGCACCGGGACGCCCTCGGGCAGCTCGGTGAGCAGCGTCCGCAGCCGCCGGTAGTCCGGGCGGAAGTCGTGGCCCCAGTCGGAGATGCAGTGCGCCTCATCGACCACGAGCAGGCCCGCGGCTTGGGTGAGCTCCGGCAGGATCGTGTCCCGGAAGTCGGGGTTGTTCAGCCGTTCCGGGCTGACCAGCAGCACGTCGACCTCGCCGGCGGCGACCTCCTCCTCGATGTCGGCCCACTCGTCTGGGTTCGCGGAGTTGATCGTCGCGGCGCGCACGCCGGCCGCCGCGGCAGCATCGACCTGGTTGCGCATCAGCGCGAGCAGCGGCGAAACGATCACGGTCGGGCCTTCGCCGAGTTCGCGCAGCAGCGCGGTGGCGATGAAGTAGACGGCGGACTTGCCCCAGCCGGTGCGCTGCACCACGAGCGCTCGACGACGCTCCAGCACCAGTGCGCGGATCGCGCTCCACTGGTCCTCGCGCAGCGCGGCGTTGGGGCCGGCCAGCGCGCGGAGTCGGTCGTCGGCGAGTTCGCGCAGCGCGTTTTCGTCCACGACCCGATTCCTACCGGATGCCCACGACGTGCCACGTCCGGGGTGGCCGGGCGTGAAATCCGATGTCGGGGCGCGGGCCGAACGGACTAGTCTGTGCAGGTGACCACCACCGAGTCCACGATCACAGACCAGGTGTCCGGAGACGAGCTGCGGGAGCAGGTCCGCGACGCGGCACGGCGGGCCAAGCGGGCGGCGGCGGAGCTGGCGCAGGCCACCCGTGGCGACAAGGACGCGTTGCTGCACGCGATGGCCGACGCGCTGGTGCAGCGCGCGCCGGAGATCCTCGCGGCCAACGACCGGGATGTTGCCGCGGGCCGCGAGTCGGGGATGCCGGAAAGCCTGATCGACCGGCTGAGCCTGAGCGCCGAGCGCATCGCCGCGATGGCCGACGGGCTACGCACGGTCGCCGGTCTGCCGGACCCGGTCGGTGAGGTGGTGCGCGGCGGCGTGCTGCCCAACGGGTTGCAGTTGCAGCAGGTCCGGGTACCGCTCGGCGTGGTCGGGATCGTCTACGAGGGGCGCCCCAACGTCACGGTGGATGCGGCGGGGCTGACGCTGAAGGCCGGCAACGCTGTGCTGCTGCGGGGTTCGTCCTCGGCGGAGCACTCCAACACCGCGCTTGTGGCGATCCTCGCCGACGTGGTCCGCGAGCAGGGCCTGCCGGGCGGCGCCGTGCAGCTCCTGCCGTGCCACGACCGGGCGTCCGTGCAGCACTTGATCACCGCGCGCGGGTTGGTCGACGTGGTGATCCCGCGCGGCGGCGCGGGGCTGATCTCGGCAGTCGTGGAGAACGCCACGGTGTCGGCCATCGAGACCGGCGTCGGCAACTGCCACGTGTACGTCGACGCGAGCGCTGACATCGACACCGCGCTGCGCATCCTGCTCAACTCCAAGGCCCGGCGCCCCAGCGTGTGCAACGCGGCGGAAACGGTGTTGGTGCACAAGGACATCGCGGCGGAGTTCCTGCCCCGAGCGCTCGCCGAGCTGCACGGCGCGGGCGTGACCGTGCACGGCGATGAGCGAGTCGTCGAGGTCGGGGGCTCCAATGTGGTTCCCGCGACCGATGAGGACTGGGACACCGAGTTCTTGTCGCTGGACATCGCGGCAGCGGTAGTGGATTCGCTGCCCGACGCGGTCGAGCACATCCGATCCCACGGCTCCGGGCACACCGAAGCCATCGTGACCAGCGACGTCCGCGCAGCCCGGCAGTTCACGGTGCAGGTGGACGCGGCTGCGGTGATGGTCAACGCCTCCACCGCGTTCACCGACGGCGCCGAGTTCGGGATGGGCGCGGAGATCGGCATCTCCACCCAGAAGCTGCACGCCCGCGGCCCGATGGGGCTGCCAGAGCTGACCTCCACGAAGTGGCTGGCCTTCGGCGACGGGCACGTGCGGCCGGGCTCGGCCCCGGCGAACACCAGTTCCTGCCCGGGGAGCTGACTTGCCCAGGCGCCGCGCCGCAAGCGTGACTCGGCCGCCACCAAGGTAGCGCTGTTGCAGGCTGCGTCGGCGTTGTTCGCCGAGCGGAGCAGGTGACCGACTACATCGACAAGATGCTCGTCTACATGGCCGGGCTGATCGCCGTACGCCGCGAAGAACCGGCCGACGACCTGCTCAGCGCGTTGATCGCGGCCCGCGACGAGCAGGACAAGCTCTCCGAGGACGAGCTCGTCAGGTTGGCGGTCGGGGTCCTGGTGGCAGGTCACGAGACCACCGCCACCCAGCTCCCGAACTTCGTCTACGTGCTGCTGACGCACCCGGAGCAGCTCGTCGTGCTGCGCGCGGACCTCGACGGGATGCCGCGCGCCGTCGAGGAGTAGATGCGCTACGTGCCGCTCGGAGTCGGCGCCGGCTTCCCGCGATACGCCACCGAGGACGTGGAACTGGGCGGCGTGCTGGTGCGCGTCGGCGAGCCGGTCATGGTCGGCGCGGCCTCGGCGAACCGCGACGAGACCGTGTTCGACGATCCTGGCACCTCGACCTGACCCGTCAGGAAGCGACGCACCTCGGCTTCGGGCACGGCCCGCGCCACTGCCTCGGTGCCCAGCTCGCGAGGATGGAGCTGCACGTCGCGCTGCGCACGCTGCTGACGCGACTGCCGGCACCGCGCTTCGCGACCGTCGAAGACGTCGACTGGAAGACCGGAATGCTCGTCCGCGGCCCCCAGCGGATGCTGCTGTCGTGGCAAGGTGGCGGGTGATCTCGCGCATAACTGGAAGAGGTGGCGAATGAGCTGGTCGATCGAGATCGACGCGGACACCTGCATTGGTTCCGGCATGTGCGCCGGTGTAGCGCCGGACCACTTCGAGCTGGTGGACGGCTACTCCTGCGCCAAGAAGTCGACGGTGGAGCCGGCCGACGAGGTGGTCGACGCGGCGGAGTCGTGCCCGGTGGAGGCGATCCTGGTCAAGGACGCCGAAACCGGCGCGGTGATTGCCCCAGCGGAGTGACGCAGCCCACTTTCGAAGTCGCGTCATGGTTTCCCAGGTGCGCGCGTCACACCGGTGCGCGCCTGAGAAATGGCAGCGCCCGCGACCTGAGGTAGGCCCCCAGCCGCCGAGGGTTGCGCAGGGCCGTGGGGCCCGGCTCAGGGGGGAGCGTGGGCCGGGCTCCACGGTCGGCGTGGCCGGGGGCCCAGCTCATAGTGGCCTGGGGCCCAGCTCATAGGGGCGTGTGAGCCGGGCCCCACGGCCGCCGTGACGCGCGACGCGCGCCCCGCCGATCGACGCGGGCCGTCGGCTTTCTAGGCTTGTCAGCTATGTCTCGTCGCAGGATCGGGGTCATGGGTGGCACCTTCGATCCCATTCATCACGGGCACCTGGTGGCAGCCAGCGAGGTGCAGGCCCAGTTCGGCCTGGAACAGGTCGTCTTCGTGCCCACCGGCCAGCCGTGGCAGAAGAGTCACGAGGTGGTCAGCCCCGCCGAGGACCGCTACCTGATGACGGTGATCGCCACCGCGTCCAACCCGCGGTTCCTGGTCAGCCGCGTCGATATCGACCGCAGCGGTCCGACCTACACCGCCGACACCCTCACCGACCTGCACCAGCAGTACCCGGACGCGGAGCTCTACTTCATCACCGGGGCCGACGCGCTGGAGCAGATCCTGTCCTGGCACCGGGTCGACGAGCTGTTCGACCTGGCGCACTTCATCGGCGTGACGCGGCCCGGCTACTCGCTCAACGGGGCCCACCTGCCCGCCGGGGCGGTGTCGCTGGTGGAGATCCCGGCGATGGCGATCTCCTCCACCGGCTGCCGGGACAGGGTCCGGGCGGGCCTGCCGGTCTGGTACCTGGTCCCGGACGGAATCGTGCAGTACATCACGAAGCGAGGCCTCTACCGGGAGGAAGCCGGCGCGGAGTGGGGCCCGTCCGGTTCCTGACGCGCCCCCCACCTCGTCGCGGTCGGAAGCAAATCGTTAGGCCGCCCGTGACCGTGGGCGTGGTCAAGACGGCGTCGAACGCCGCCGGGATGGGCCGGTGCTCGCCTCACCCTGTCGCGCGACCTGCGTGTTCCACCGATGGGTGAAGGACCGTGGTGGGCAGGGCCAGGGGCGATTCGGTCTCCGCGGCGCCGATGCGGGAACACCACATGCGAACCCGAGGACACCTGGGGCAGCTGCGGCTTCGGCCCGAGGGACGTGGAGGCGGGTTCGGCCTGGTGCGAGGCGGGCTGGCTATCCTCTACCCGGCGTGGGGCACACCGGACCCACCCGAGAGGAGTGACGTGGCAGCCACCGAGAACGCCCGCCGGCTGGCTCTGATCGCGGCGCAGGCCGCGGCGGACAAGAAGGCCACCGATGTGGTCCTGCTGGATGTCTCCGAGCAGCTGGTCATCACAGACTGCTTCCTGATCGCTTCGGCGCCCAACGAACGGCAGGTCGAGGCGATCGTCGACGCGGTCGAGGAGAAGCTGCGCGCCGCCGGCACCAAGCCGGTGCGCCGGGAGGGTGCGCGCGAGGGCCGGTGGGTCCTGCTCGACTTCGTCGACGTGGTGGTGCACGTCCAGCACTCCGAGGAGCGCGCCTTCTACCAGCTGGAACGGCTGTGGAAGGACTGCCCGCGGATCGAGTTCGAGGACCAGAACGCGCCCGCCGAGGCCGACTCGCCGGACGCCGAATCGTGAGCCTGGACCGGTTAGTCCTGTGGCGGCACGGCGAGACCGACTACAACGCCGCCGGCCGTTTCCAAGGACACCTCGACAGCGCGCTCACCGAGACCGGCCAGGAGCAGGCGCGGCGCACGGCGTCGGCGATCGCCCGGTTCGCCCCGGACACCGCCATAAGCTCCGACCTGAACCGTGCGCGCACCACCGCAGAAGCGTTCGCCGAGGTCAGCGGGGCTTCGGTGCGGTTGGACAAGCGGTTGCGCGAGACGCACCTGGGGGAGTGGCAGGGGCTCAGCGGCGCGGAGGTCGAGCACGGCTGGCCTGGAGCGATGGGCACGTGGCGGGCGGATCCGACGTGGGCGCCGCCGGGCGGCGAGTCCCGCGTCGAGGTCGCCGAGCGCGCGCTGGAGGTCGTCGAGGAGCTCGAATCCCAGCACCACGGCACTGCGTTGCTGTGCGCGCACGGGGGGTTGATCACCGCGCTGACGGCGACGCTGGTCGGTCTGCCGCTGGACCTGTGGCCGGGGCTGGGCGGCATCAGCAACTGCCACTGGGTTGTGCTGAAGCGGCGGAGCAACAGCGATCACCGCTGGCGGTTGATGGCTTATAACGCCGGGGTACCGGTCGAGGGCTGATCGCATTCCGACCGCGACATCGTAGGGTTGCGGCGTGCCAATTGCAGTCGTCACCGACTCGACGGCGTACCTGCCGGCGGGATACGCCGAGCGGTACGCGGTGCGGACCGTTCCGTTGCACGTCAGCGTTGATGGCGCCGCCGCGGTCGGCGAACCCGTTTTCGGTCCTGGTGATCTCGCGCGTGCCTTCGACCGCAAGCACCGGGTCACCACCGCGGGCGCGACGCCGCAGGAATTAGCGCAGGCGTATCAGGACGCGCTGGACTGCGGCGCGGACGGCGTGGTCGCGGTCCACCTGTCCCGGCAGCTGTCAGGTACCTGGGATGCGGCGCGGCTGGCCGCGCGCGAGGTGGATCCGGAGCGGGTCCGGGTCGTGGATTCCCGATCTGCGGCCATGGGGCTGGGTTTCTCGGTGCTCGCGGCGGCCGAGGCGGCGAAGTCGGGAGCAGAGTTGGCCGAGGTGGAGCGCGCCGCGGTTTCGACGGCCGAGCGCACGACGACTTTGTTCTCCGTGCAGACCTTGGAATATCTGCGGCGTGGTGGCCGGATCGGAACCGCCGCCGCGGTCTTGGGGACGGCGTTGGCGATAAAGCCGCTGCTGCACGTTCATGACGGGCGCATCGACGCGTTGGAGAAGGTGCGCACGACCACTCGGGCCATGGCCCGGTTGTTGGACATTTCGTTGGGGGCAGCGGGTTCCGGCGCCGCCGCGGTCGCGGTGCACCACCTGGCCGCGCCGGAGCGAGCCGAGCGGCTCGCCGGGCGGATCCGGGCCGAACTCGGGGAGTCCGCCGACTGCGTCGTTTCGGAGGTCGGCGCGGTCATCGGTGCGCACATCGGGCCCGGGGCGGTGGGTGTAGTGGTGCTCCCGAACGGGTGGCGTTCAGGAGCTTGAAAACCTTTCGGTGGGCGGATTCCACACCTTCGAGCTGAATCTGGGGGCGATCTCCTCCACTGTGCTCTGAGTGGCGAAAAATAAAGCTGCGCAACGTGTTTCGTCTCCCCTACCGTCGATCTCATGTTTGAGACGCGGAGTTTTCATTCCAGTGCAGGCGAATCCGAGGAGCTCGACCCGAGGAGCAGGCTGCAAACCCTGCGGCGACATGCGTCCTTCGACGAGCCGGCGGAGCGCGCCGGCCCGAACTACTCGGTGACGCCGCCGGATACCGGATCCGGTTCGCCTTGGCGGCGACTGGCGGAGAGATGGCTTCCCGAATCCCTGCTGAGGTCCAGAGCGGACCCCGGTCGGATCGGTGTGCTCGCGCTCGCCCTGGTGGCATTGGTGGTCCTGGTGGGTGTGGTGGTCGGGGCGTGGGCGAACCAGCCCGCCGCCGAACCCGTGCCGCCGCCCATTCTGCCGCCACCGCCACCGGTCACGACCGCGGCGCCACCGGAACTCGTCGTCAGCGTCGTCGGCCGGGTGACTCGCCCGGGGCTGGTCACCGTGTCGCCGGGCGCTCGGGTGGCCGACGCCGTCGCGGCGGCCGGTGGCCCGTTACCCGACACCGATCTAACAGGTCTCAACCTGGCCCGCCGGGTGGTCGACGGCGAACAGCTCTACGTCGCCGTGCCGCCGCCACCGCAGGCATCGTCCGGCCAGCCCGGAGGCGACGGCAAGGTCGACCTGAACACCGCAACGGAGGATCAACTCGATGAACTACCCGGCATCGGCGAGGTCACCGCCAAGCGGATCGTGCAGTGGCGGGCGGAACACGGCCGGTTCGACTCGGTGGAGCAGCTGCGTGAAGTCGGCGGCATCGGCGAATCCCGGTTCGCCCGGCTGCGGGAAGTGGTGCGGGTGTGATCGCAAGACTCGACCTGCGCCTGGTGCCGACCGGACTCGCGGTCTGGGCCGTGACGTTGACCGGATTGCTGGTGGGCTGGTTTCCGGCCGCGGTCTTGGCGTTGCTCTGCTCGTTGGCCGCGCCACTGGTGTGGAGGGCGGCGCCGACCGGGCCGGTTGCCAGGGGCACCCTCGCGGTCCTGCTGCTGGCGGGCGTTGCCGCGACCGGAATTGCGGTGCGCGCCTACGGCGTCGAGCACCACCCGGTGCGACTGGCAACCGAGCACGGCGAGCGGGCAACACTGCGGGTCGTGTTGACCAGCGCGCCAAGGCCGTTGCGCGGCGCGGCGTTCGGCGCCCGACGAGCGGCGGACAGGTCGTTGGTCCGCGCGGAGCTGCAGTCCGGTGAGCTCGCCGGGCGTCGAGTGCGGGCAGGCGGAGCGATGGTGCTGCTGGTACCGACTGCAGGATGGCGGGATCTCATTGCCGGGCAACAGGTGACCGCGACGGGAAAGCTCTCCCCGCCGCGTGCGGGCGAGCTCACTGTCGCCGCGCTCCAGGTGTTCGGCCAACCGGCCGATGTCGGGGCGGCTCCGGGCTGGCAGCGCGTCGCGGAAGACCTGCGGGAGGGCCTCCGGCGGGTGTCGGCCGACGTGCTCAGCCCGGCCGCGGCGGGACTGCTGCCGGGGTTGGTGGTCGGCGACACCGGGGGACTGCCACCGGAGGTGGAGCAGAACTTCGAGACGGCCGGTCTGTCCCACCTGACGGCGGTTTCGGGGGCCAACCTCGCGATCGTGTGCGGCGCGGTGCTCGTGCTACTGCACCTGGTCGGCGCGGGGCCGGTCATGTCGGCCGGCGGCGCGGGCGCGGCGCTCGTCGGTTTCGTCGTCCTGGCGGGGCCGGAACCGAGCGTGCTGCGCGCGGCGGTGATGGGTGCGATCACGCTGCTGGCGTTGGTGCTTGGCAGGCAGCGGTCGGCGTTGCCGGTGCTGTCCGCGAGCGTGATCGGTTTGCTGCTGCTCTTGCCCGACCTGGCGATGAGCGCGGGATTCGCGCTGTCGGTGGCGGCCACCGCCGGACTGGTGGTGTTGGCACCGGTGTGGTCGTCGGCATTGCGGAGGAGAGGAGTGCCCATTGGATTAGCGGAAGCGATCGCCGTTCCGCTGGCGGCGCACGTCGTCACGGCTCCGCTGATCGCGGCCATTTCCGGCGAGGTCAGCCTGATGGCGGTACCGGCGAACATGCTGGCCGGGCCTGTTGTCGCGCCGGCGACGGTGTTCGGCGTGCTGGCCACCGTGGCCGCACCGGTTTCGACCTGGCTGGCCGGTGTGCTCGGCTGGCTGGCGGCGCCGGAGCTGGAGTGGATCATCCTGGTCGCGGACCGGGCGGCGGCGGTTCCCGGCGCGGCGTTCGACTGGCCATCCGGCACCGTCGGCGGGTTGTTGCTGGCGGCGCTCGTGGTGGTCGGGCTGGTCGCTCTGCGCGGCAAGCGGATTCGCTGGGCGGTTGCGGTCGTGGTGCTGCTCGCGGCGCTGGTGCTGGTGCCGGTGCGCACGATGTTGCCGGGCTGGCCGGTGCCGGGTTGGAGCA
Organism: Saccharopolyspora pogona; assembly: GCF_014697215.1. Taxonomy (GTDB): domain Bacteria; phylum Actinomycetota; class Actinomycetes; order Mycobacteriales; family Pseudonocardiaceae; genus Saccharopolyspora; species Saccharopolyspora hattusasensis. Next base: position 5,037,795 of record NZ_CP031142.1, on the reverse strand, counting down.
TGGTGGCCTGCGACGTCGGCCAGGGAGATGGGCTGGTGCTGGCCACCGGTGGCCCGGACGAGGCCGTGGTGGTCGACACCGGACCGGATCCGCAGCGGGCCGCGGAATGCCTGCAGCGGCTGGGCATTCGCCGGGTAGCGCTGGCGGTGCTCACCCACCTGCATGCCGACCACGTCAGCGGACTCGCCGCGCTGATGGGCAAGGTCCCCGTTGGCGCGGTCGCAATCGGCCCGCTGCGAGAACCGGCGTGGGCGATGGACGACGTGACCAGAGATGCCCGCGCACATCGGGTTCCTGTCGTGCCGCTGCTGTCCGGGCAGCGGGTGGTCTGGCCGGGACTGGTCCTCGACGTGCTCGGCCCAGATCCGGTGCTGGCCCGCGCGCAGACGGCCGACGACGCCAACGACGCGTCGATCGTGCTGCTCGCGACCACACCGGCCGGGCGGGTCTTGCTCACCGGCGACGTCGAACTGCCCGGCCAGGGGCGGCTCATGTCGTCCGGTGCGGATCTGCGAGCCGACGTGCTCAAGGTGCCGCACCACGGATCCCGTTACACCACACCACTTTTCCTGCGATCAGTGCGTCCACGACTAGCCGTGATCAGTGTTGGAGAAGGCAACACCTACGGTCACCCGAGCGCGTTCGTCGTCGACGACCTAACCCGCGCGGGCACGAAAGTGCTGCGCACCGACCAGGAAGGAGACATCGCCATCCTGCCCGGCCCGCAGGGGCCCCGCTACGTCGCCAGGGGAGGCCCATTGCGCGCGGGCGAGTCGTAGGACGGCAGCGGCCGTGCCGGGAGCCTTCGAGGAAGTCCTTTGTAGACGAAAGCGCGGCGTCACCGTCGTGCGGTGACGCCGCGCGTCTCGAATCGGGTCGGGTTCAGAGCCCCAGCGCCTGGTTGACCGCGTCGGTGCTCGGGGCGACGGTGGCCTTCGGGCCGATCTGGTCCTGCACCGCGTCCAGGGTCTTCAGCCCGTCACCGGTGATCAGCAGCACGGTCTCGGCGTCCGGGTCGATCTTGCCCGCCTTGATGAGCTTCTTCGCCGTGGCCACGGTGACCCCGCCGGCCGTCTCGGCGAAGATGCCCTCGGTGCGTGCCAGCAACCGGATGCCCTCGCGGACCTCGTCGTCGCTGACGTCCTCGATGGCGCCGCCGGTCTTGCGCACGATGTCCAGCACGTACGGGCCGTCGGCGGGGGCGCCGATGGCCAGCGAACGGACGATGGTGTCCGGCCGTACTGGCTGGACCACGTCGTGGTCGTTCTTGTACGCCGTCGACACCGGGGAGCAGCCGGTTGCCTGCGCACCGAAGATCCGCACCGGGCTCGGCTCCACCAGGCCGACCTGGCCGAGCTCGTTGAATCCCTTGTAGACCTTGGTCAGCTGCGAACCGGAGGCGATCGGCACAACGATCTGCTCGGGGATGCGCCAGCCGAGCTGCTCGGCGACCTCGAAGGCCAGCGTCTTCGACCCCTCGGAGTAGTAGGGGCGCACATTGACGTTGACGAACGCCCAGTCCTCGTGCTCCGCGGCGAGCTCGGTGGCCAGCCGGTTGACGTCGTCGTAGTTGCCGTCGACGGCCAGCAGCGACCCGTCGTAGACCGCGCTCATCAGGATCTTGGCGCGCTCCAGGGTCTTGGGCACCAGCACCACCGAGTCCCAGCCGGCGCGGGCCGCGGCGGCGGCCACCGCGTTGGCGAGGTTGCCAGTGGAGGGGCAGGCCAGCACCTTGAAGCCGAACTCGCGGGCGGCGGCCAGCGCCACCGCGACGACGCGGTCCTTGAAGGAGTGGGTGGGGTTGCCGGTGTCGTCCTTGATCCAGATCCGCTTGACGCCCAACGCCTTCGCGAGCTTGTCGGCCCGGATCAGCCGGGTACAGCCCGGCTCGGTGTTTGGGTGCTCTTCGACGTTGGTGGGAACCGGGAGGAGCTGCTTGTAGCGCCAGATGGAGCGCGGGCCGGATTCGATGTCCTCGCGGCGGATCTTGCCGAAGTCGTAGGCGACCTCTAGCGGGGAGAAGTCCTCCAGCGAGACGAACTCCGGGGCCAACGGCTGCCGGTGGCCCTCTTCCTTGGACACCAGTTCGACGGCATTGCCCAGGTCGAAGGTCTTCTTCGGGGTCGTCTGGGCATGGGCAGCAGCAGTCATCGCGAGGTCCTCTCCTCATCTGTCCCGCGGACGGGTCGGAATTGGCACCGCTTTCGTCAGAGACCTCGCGGGTGAAAGCGCGATTCGCTGACGAACGGTTGCCGGGGCTTCATCGGGCCGTTCCCTCTGCCCCTCTGGATGAGCTATTCGGTTGTGCCAGCAACGCTAGTGGACCGCGCCGGGGTCTGGCCAGCACCATCCAGATGGCGGGAACGTCACGGGTGCGTGCGACGATGCGTGCATGAGCGCACCGGCCGTGGTCCCCGATCCGCTGCAGTTGGTTCTCGGCGACGAAGAACTGCTGGTGGAACGCGCGCTTTGGGCTGCTGTCGGAGCCGCCCGCGCGGCCGATCCGGAAGCCGAACTGCGCCGCGTGAAGGTGAGCGAACTCACTCCTCCGGAGCTGACCGAACTGCTCAGCCCATCGTTGTTCGCGGAGGGCCGGGTGCTGGCGGTGGAGTCCGCCCAGGACGCGGGCAAGGAGATCGCCGAGGCGCTGCTGATGCACGCCAAGCAGCCGGCGGACGGGGTCATGCTCGTCGTCGTGCACAGCGGCGGAGGCCGCTCGAAGCACGCCAAGGAACTACCCAATGCACTGCGCAAACTAGGCGCGCGGGTCACCGAGTGCAACAAGATCACCAAGCCCGCGGAGCGGGAGGCGTTCGTCCGCGACGAGGTGCGCCGGGCCGGCGGCAAGACCGATTCCGCCGGGGTGGCTTCGCTGATCGAAACGGTCGGTTCCGACCTGCGGGAGCTGTCGGCCGCGGCGACGCAGCTGGTCGCCGACACCGGCGGCAAGGTCGACGAGACGGCCGTGCGCCGCTACCACCGCGGGCGAGCCGAGGTGACCGGGTTCGCGGTAGCGGAGAAGGCGGTGACGGGTGACCGGGCGGCCGCCCTGGAGGCCTTGCGGTGGGCTGTGCAGCTCGGCGTCCCGCACGTGCTGATCGCCGACGCGCTCGCGGACTCGGTCCGCACCATCGGCCGCGTCGCCGCCGCGGGCGGTCGCAACGATCCGTTCCGGCTGGCAGGGGAGCTGGGCATGCCCGCGTGGAAGGTGAAGAAGGCGCTGGCGCAGTCCCGGGGCTGGAACGCTTCGAGCCTCGCGCAGGCGCTCCAGGCGGTCGCAGAGGTCAACGCCGGGGTCAAGGGCATGGCCGCCGACGCCACCTACGCCTTGGAACGCACCGTCCTGCGCCTCGTGGAGCTCCGCAACCAGCGTTCGTGATCGCACCAGTTTCCACCGAAACCGCGAAAGGCCCCTTCTCCGCGCGAAAGGCCCCTTACCCGGGTTTTTGCCCGCGAGGAAGGGGCCTTTCGAAGTTCAGGCCTCAGCTCAGAGCTGGTTGGCGCGCTGCGCCAGCGCGGACTTCTTGTTCGCGGCCTGGTTCTTGTGGATGACGCCCTTGCTGGCGGCCTTGTCCAGCGCGCGGCTGGCGGCCTGCTGCAGCTCGACGGCCTTGTCCTTCTCGCCGGCGTCAGCGGCCTCGCGGAACTTGCGGATGGCGGTCTTGACCGCGGACTTCACGGCCTTGTTGCGCTGCCGGTTCTGCTCGTTGGTCTTGATCCGCTTCATCTGGGACTTGATGTTGGCCACTGTGGCGCCTCTTCCTCGTCTGTCGAACCGGTCGTGCCGCGCTTTTGTCGGCGCTGCGCTCAGGCAGGTTTCCTCCACGGCGGAATGCCGCACGGCACGGTCGTCCATCTTAACAGCGCCCACCTGCGCAGATTCGGGCGGGCGGTGCCGGGCGAGGGCTATCACATCGGCTCGGATCCGGCGTTTCCGAACCATAGGGTCAAGCCTCGTGCTCGATGCGTTGAACTGGCCCGGATTCGCCGACTTGTCCCTCGCCGGACTGCTGTTCCTCTGCGGCGCCGCCTTCCTGGCCGGGGCGGTCGACGCGATCGTCGGCGGCGGTGGCCTGATCCAGCTGCCCGCAATGCTGCTGCTCCTGCCCGGCGGCGAGGTGATCTATTCGCTGGCGACCACCAAGGTCGCGTCGATCGCAGGTACGGCCGCCGCCGCCCGGACCTACGCGAAGCGGACGCCGATCGACTGGCGGGCGGCGCTGTCGATGGCGCTCGTCGCCCTGTTCGGGGCCCTCGGCGGCGCGGCGCTGGCCGATGCCCTGCCGTCGCACGTGCTCAACGTGGTCGTGCTGGTCGCATTGGCGCTCGTCGGCGTCTACACCTGGCGCAAGCCCGAGCTCGGCTCGGCGGACGTCCCGCGGTTCGAGCGGCGCATCCAGTTGCTGGTGATGCTCGTCGGTGGCGCCGTGATCGGCTTCTGGGACGGAATCGCCGGCCCGGGCACCGGTTCGTTCTTGGTGTTCCTGCTCGTCGGCCTGGTCGGCTTCGCGTTCGTCACGGCGTCGGCGACAGCGAAGGTCGTCAACGTGGCCACGAACATCGGCGCGCTGGCGTTCTTCATTCCGGCGGGCAAGGTCCTGTGGGGATTGGCGCTGGTGATGGCCGCGAGCAACATGGCGGGCAGCGTCCTCGGCGCGATGATCGCCGCGAAGCGCGGCTCCGGCTTCGTGCGCCAGGTCTTCCTGACCGTGGTGGTGGGCCTCGTGCTCAGCCTCGGCTGGAAGCTCGCGGCCGGCGCGTAGCGCGGGGCGCGGAAACGGCCTTGCGGCACCGCGGATCGCAGGGTGCCGCGCTCCGGTGCGAGCCTGGCGGGCGTCGGTCTCGGCTTGCTGACCGGGGCGCTGATCGCGATCTACACGGTGGGACGCGCACGCCGTGACGGGGCTGGCGTTGTCGCCGCTGGCGTTCGACTGGGCGAACAACCTCGCCCGCTCGGCGATGCTCGCCCCGTACGCCGCGACGCGGCGATCGCAGATCGCGAAGGCGTGGCACGCGCACCGCCGGGAGATCCCGGCGGTCGCCCTGCTGTCCCCGCTGGCCTACATCCTGGTCCTGTTCGCCATGCGACTCGCCAGTGAGCCTGGTCGCTCCGGCTCGGGAGCTGAGCATCGTCCTGGCGGGCCTAATGGCCTGGCGCCTCCTGGGAGAACCGCAACCGGCCCGCCGCATGATGGGCGCGGTCGTCGTCCTCGCCGGAGTGGCCCTCCTCGGCATCGCCTGAGTCAGAGCCGCTCGGCGAGGACAGCGCGCGCGCCGCGTTCCGCGAGTTGCCGGTACGTCGTCGTCACCGAATCGCGGAAAACCGGGTGCCGAGCGAGTTCCGGCGCGAAGATCCGCTCGACACCGAGCAGACGGCTCGCCTCGTCGGCTGGGGTTCCGCCGAGCGCGTCGCGCAGCACGCCCGCCAGCGGGTCGTCGAGCGTTTCGGTGGTCGCGACGTGCCGCATCCAGGCCGCGACCCCGAGCGCCACCCAACTCGGGTCGCCGCCGGAGGCGAGCTGTTCCGATGCCGTGTCAAGCAGGCGGGGCCCGAGTTTCTGCGAGCCGTCCTTGGCGACCTGGGCGGTGGTGTGCCGCAGAGCGGGGTTCGCGAACCGCGCCAGCACGGACTCGCCGTAATCGCGCACGTCGACGCCGGACGGTGCAGCGAGCACCGGCGCGACCTCCGAGCCGATCAGCCCGCGGCAGGCGCCGGCTAGCAGCGGTTCGGCCACGGCTTCCGCGATCGTCGCGTGCCTGCACGCCAAACCCAGGTAGGCCAGCATGGAATGGCTCGCGTTGAGCACCCGCAGCTTGAGTGCTTCCCACGGCTCCACGTCGGCGACCAGCACCGCTCCGGCGAGCTCCCACGGCGGGCGGGCGGCGGCGAAGTCATCCTCGACCACCCACTGCCGGAACGGCTCGGCGACCACCGCCGCCTCGTCCCGCAACCCGGTCCGCGTCTGCACCTCCGCGAGGTCGTCGGCGGTGGTCGCGGGCACGATCCGGTCGACCATCGTGGCGGGGAACCGCACGTGCTCGGACACCCACGCCGCCAGCTCGGCGAGCCCTGCTGCGTCGATGAACTGCTGCACCAGCCGCCGCAGGGTCCGGCCGTTGGCGGGCAGGTTGTCGCAACTGACCACGGTGACCGGTCCGGCACCGGTCCCGGCGCGGCGCTGCAGCCCGCGCACCAGCTGACCCACGACCGTCCTAGGTGGACGCTCGGTGAGATCGGCCAGCACCTCGGGGTCGGCCAGGTTGAGGTCACCGGTCGCCGGATCGTGCCGGTACCCCTTCTCCGTCACGGTGAGCGTGATGACGCGGATGTCCTCGCGCGCCAGCAGTTCGACCACCGCCGCCGGATCCGCGCTGCCGTCGACGACCTCGCGCAGCGCGGAAACCACCCTTGGCTCTGCTGCGTCCGGCCCGCGCTCCAGCACTGTGTAGCGGCAATCCTGCGGCGCCAACAGCGCGGCCGCCCTGCCGCTGCGCTGCGTGACCCCGCAGATGCCCCAGCGCCGATCGCCCGCGGCGAGCATCGCGTCCTCGGTGAAGACCGCCTGGTGCGCCTTGTGGAATGCGCCGAGCCCGAGGTGCGCGATCCCCACCGACTCCGGTGTCGCGGAGGGGGCGGTGCGGGCCGATAGCCGTTCGCCGCTCACCAGTCGTGCACCGAACCGTCGCGGCGCCGGTTCACGGGCAGGTAGCGCGGCTCGTACGGGAACTCCTCCGCCGCCTGCTCGTCGACGTCCACCCCGAGTCCCGGGACGTCGCCGGGGTGCAGGTACCCGTTGCTGAAGGTGTAGCTGGTGCGGAACACCTCCGAGGCCGGTTCGGCGTGCCCCATGTACTCCTGGATGCCGAAGTTCGGCACCGAGAGGTCGACGTGCAGCGCCGCCGACAACGACACGGGGGAGAGGTCCCCGGCGCCGTGCGAGCCGGTCCGCACTCCGTATAGGTCGGCGAGCGCGAAGATCCGCCGCAGGTGGGTGATGCCACCGGCGTGCGAAACCGACGTGCGGATGTAGTCGATCAGCCGCTCGGTGATGAGCTGCTGGCAATCCCAGATCGAGTTGAACACCTCGCCGACCGCGATCGGGGTGGTGGTGTGCTCGCGGACCAGCCGGAACGCGCTCTGGTCCTCGGCGGGCGTCGGGTCCTCGATCCAGAACATCCGGTGCTCTTCCAGATCGCGGCCCAGGCGGCCCGCTTCGATCGGCGTGAGCCGGTGGTGCACGTCGTGCAGCAGGTGGAAGTCGAACCCGAAGCGCTCCCGCACCGCGCCCAGCACCGTCGGCGCGAACCGCAGGTATGGCTCGGTGTCCCAGCGGCTTTCGGCCGGCATCGCCGACGATGCCGGCTCGTACACCTGCTGGCCACGGTCGGGGATGCCGTAGGTCTTGTCGACGCCGGGCACCGCCGCCTGGGCGCGGACCGCGAGGTAGCCCTGGTCCAGGTGCGCGGCGACGTCGTCGAGCAGTTCGGGGACGTCTTCGCCGCTGGCGTGCGCGTAGACCAGCACGCCGTCGCGCGCCGCGCCGCCGAGCAGCTGGTAGACCGGCAGCCCGGCGATCTTGCCCTTGATGTCCCACAGCGCGATGTCCACCGCGGCGATGGCGGTCATCGTCACCGGTCCGCGCCGCCAGTACGCGCCCTTGTACAGGTACTGCCAGACGTCTTCGATGCGGTGCGCGTCGCGGCCGATCAGCAGCGGGCACACATGGTCGCGCAGGTAGGACGCCACGGCGAGCTCGCGACCGTTGAGGGTGGCATCACCCCAGCCCACGACCCCGTCTTCCGTGGTGATCTTGAGCGTGACGTAGTTGCGGCCGGGCGCGGTGACGATGACCTTCGCGTCGACGATCTTCGGCATGGTGCTTCTCCGGTTCAGTGGTTGTCGTAGCGAGGCCAGTCGGCGTATTCCTGCCCGCCGCGGCGGCTCGGTGCGGTCTCGGGGAGCCAGCGCAAACCGGCGATGCTGACGACGATGAGCGTCGCGACGTAGACGGCGACCCAGGTGAAGCTGCCGCCGCCGAGCACCAGCAGGGCCGAGGCGACCACGGTGAACGGCCCGCTGGCGAGCATCGCGCCGAACTGCCACACCACCGAAACCCCGGTGTAGCGGACGCTCGACGGGAACAGCTCGGGGAAGTACGACGCCTGCGGGGCGTAGGTGCCGGCGTGCCCGAAGGCGAGCCCGGCTACCAGCAGCAGCGTGATCACGAGGGTGTTCCCGGTTTCCACGGCGAGGAAGGCCGGCACCACGAGCACCAGGTTGAGCACCGCGGCACCCAGGTAGGTGGTGCGCCGGCCGATGCGGTCGGTGAGCCTGCCCCAGAACGGCAGCAGGGCCAGCTCGACGATGATCGCGATGATCACCGCGTCCAGTACGATGCCGCTGTCGACGTCGTGCGCCTTGGCGTAGGAGACCAGGAACACCGTGTAGAAGGGGAAGACCGCGGCCTCCACGAACTTGGCGAGCATGCCGCCGAAGACCTCCCGGCGGTGCTCCTTGAGCAGCACCTTCACCGGCGCCTGCCGCGGTTCCTGCTGTTCCTTGACCGCGCGGAACGTCGCCGATTCGGGCACCCGCAGCCGAATGTACAGGCCGATCACGACGACCACGGCGCTGAGCAGGAACGGGATGCGCCAACCCCAGGAGACGAAGGCCGCTTCGGGGAGTTGCGCTTCGAGGACGGCGAACAGCACGGTTGGGATGAGGTACGCGGCAGGCGACCCCATCTGCACGAAGCTGGCGTAGAACCCGCGTTTGCCCGGTGGGGCGGCTTCCGCGGTCAGTAGAAGGGCGCCGCCCTGCTCGCCGCCGACGCCGAAGCCCTGGATCAGCCGGACCACGACGAGGATGACCGCCGCCCACAGGCCGATCTGCTCGTAGGTGGGCATCAGCCCGACCACGAAGGTGCCGAGGCCGGTCAGCAGCAGCGTGTAGACCAGCGTCTTCTGCCTGCCGATCCGGTCGCCGATGTGTCCCCAGACGAGCCCGCCGAGCGGCCGGGCGAAGAACCCGACGGCGTAGGTCGAGAAGGCGGCCAGGGTGCCGACCAGCGGGTCGACCTCTGGGAAGAAGACCTTGTTGAACACCAGGGCGGAGGCGGTGCCGTAGATGAAGAAGTCGTAGTACTCCGCGATGGTGCCGATCACCGATGCGGTGACCGTGCGGCGGAGCTGTCCCGTGCCACCTGTCCGGGATTCGAGGTCAGTCGGCATTGACTCTCCTCCAGAGTGGGATACCAGCGGTACCATACAAGTACTGGAATGCCACCCGTCAAGGGCGATCGATAAGGTGGGCCAATGGCAACGACGGCAGGCGACAAGCCCTCGGCGCGGGTGCTGGTGCCCCGGGAACTCCGACAGCGCATCGTCACCCTGCAACTGCCGCCCGGGCAGCCGCTGTCGGAGAACGAGCTGGCGGCCGAGTTGGCCGTAAGCCGCACCCCGGTGCGGGAGAGCCTGCTGCTGCTCGCCGAGGAGGACCTGGTGCGGGTCTTCCCCAAGCTGGGCTCGTTCGTCGCGCGCGTCGACCCGCAGCGGATCGCCGATGCGCAGTTCGTCCGCGAAGCGGTCGAGGTCTCATCACTGACCGATGCGGTGGTGCGCCGCACCGACGAGGACCTTGCCGACCTGCGCCGAATCCTCGCCGAGCAGCGCGAGTCCGCCGAGGATGTCGAGCGGTTCTTCGAACTCGACGAGAAGTTCCACCAGCGACTGCTGGCCGCCGGTGGGCACGCGAACGTCTGGCGGACCGTGGTGTCGGCCAAGGCGCACCTCGACCGCGCCCGCCGCCTCGGCCTGCGCACGGTCAGCCCCGTGTCGGCGCTGATCGATCAGCACGAGGAGATCGTCGACGCCCTCGCCGCGGGCGACCTGGAGGCCAGCGTGACGGCCCTGCGCGCGCACCTGCGAGCGGTCTTCGAAGACGTGGAGCGGATCCGGGCGACGACGCCCGACCTGTTCGTCGACAGCGCCGACGAACGCCCGGTCCGACGGAGCGTCACCTTCCTCCAGTAACGCCGACCGTTCGGCGGTCGGTGCTCCCCGCGGGTAGAAACGGGGCATGGAGATCTTGAACAGCCGGTTGATCCTTCGTCCCCAGGACTGGGACCGCTCGTTGCGGTTTTACCGGGACGTGCTCGGACTGGCCATCGCACGCGAATTCCCCGGCGGCACGGTCTTCTTCCTGGGGCAGGGATTCCTGGAGATCTCCGGCCGGGGTGGTCCGGGGCCGAGCCCGGACCAGGTGCTCTGGCTCCAGGTGCGCGAAGTCCGAGCCGAGTTCGAGCGGCTGCGGGACCACGGCGTGACGGTCCTCGCCGAGCCCGAGCGCCAGCCCTGGGGGCTGGATGAGGCATGGGTGGCCGACCCGGACGGCATGCGAATCGTCCTGGTCGAGATCCCGGCCGACCACCCGATCCGCACCGACGTCCGCCCACCCCAGGCATGACGCCACCCTGTGCTCGTGGGTGAGCGAGAGCCGGATATCACCCACGAGCCAGGAGTCGCCGCGACCTGAGCCCAGCGACGAATTCGCCGAAGGCAGCAGCCGAGACGACGAGTACCGGTCCGGTTGGGCGCCCTTGGGAGCCTGTTGCGTTTTCGGCGAAAACGGCTGAACCGAAGTACCAAATCAGTCTCGATCGCCGCCGTTTGTCCGCCAGTGGCCATCTCAGCCGTGATCGATCGATCACGGTCCGTGGTGGGCGTAATTTTGCAACAGGCTCTTGGCTTGGGTTTTAACCTTTGGGTGTTGTTGTGGCCCCGGTTGATCATGGGAACAGCCCTTGGGTGATCATGCTTCTGACGAAAGAAGAAGATCAACCAAGGGCTGTCGTGATCAGTGTGCAGGATGACCGCCAGGCGGTCGAGTTCGGGGCTGTGACCGGGTTCCGGGATGGGTTTTACCGGTGTCTGTCGGCTCGGGCGGATGCGTTGTTCGAGCTCTGCGATGCGGTGTCCTGCGGTGAGCGGCCGGTGACCTCGTTGGTGGAGTTGTCGCTGTCGCCGGTGTTCCGGCGGGGGCATGGCGCGTTGTACGACGCGTTGGCGGCCGGGGAGATCGACGCCGCCGGGGTACGGGATGTGCTGGTGGATGGGTTGCCTGCCGCGGCGGACGAGGGACCGCTTCTGTTCACCGCTGATGTGACCGTGTGCCCGCGACCGGATGCGGAGTGCTCGGCGGATCGCGGTCACTGTCATACGTCGTGTCGCTGTGACGGTGACCGTAAGACGATCCCTGGCTGGAACTATGCGTGGCTTGCGGGCATCCAGTGGGGTCGTTCGTCGTGGGTGTCGCCGGTGGATGCGGTCCGGATGGATCCCGACGATGATCTCGTGGCGGTGACCGCCGCCCAGATCCGGGAGTTGGCTACTCGTCTGCGCGCCGCCGGGCGCACGGGTGGAGCGGGCCGCCTTCCACCGATGGTGGTGATGGACTCTGGTTATCCGGCTACCGCGATGACCGACGCGGTGTCTGATGTGGACGTGCAACTGCTGATCCGTCTCGACCGTGACGATCGGGTGTTTCACCGCCCACCGCCGCCGCGGGTGCCTGGCAGGACCGGGCGGCCACCGAAATACGGCGCCCGCTTCGAGTGCGCCAGCCCCACCAGTTGGCACACCCCGGACGCCACGCTGACCGTGGACACCGACCGCTACGGACGGGTTGAGGTGCATGCCTGGTCCGGGCTGTCGCCGAAGATCCAAGCCCGCGGCTGGTTCGCCGACCGTAGCGAACTACCCGTGGTCACCGGCACGGTCGTGCACGTCCGCGTGGAACACCTGCCCGACGGACGCGCCCCGCACAAGGACCTGTGGCTGTGGTGGGCCGCCCCCGAGGGCGTCCCACTGGATCTGGACATGCTGTGGCGGGTCTACCTACGGCGGTTCGACATCGAGCATTTCTTCCGTTTTGCCAAGTCGACCTTGGGCTGGACCGCGGCGAAAACCCGCACACCCGCCCAGCAGGACCGGTGGACCTGGCTGACGATCGCCGCCTACACCCAACTCAGACTCGCCCGCAACCTCACCACGGACCTGCGGCGTCCCTGGGAACGACGCCCCGAGCCAGACCGGCCGTTAAGCCCGCACCGGGTACGCCGCGGGTTTCGCCACATCCATGATCGTCTCGGGACCCCCGCGCGTGTGCCGAAACCCACCCGGCCCGGCCCAGGGCGGCCCCCAGGCTCCCGCTCCGGTCCTGCTCAACGCCATCCCGTCCGCAAAAAAACCGAAAAAACGGACACCCGGCAACCCGCCGGAAAGAAGCAAGCAGGTTAAAACCCAAGCTTGGAGTCTTGAATCGCCGCGCTCTTCGGGTCTAGCGCCACTCCGACGCAGTTGGTGTTACCGCTACGACTGCTCTTGCGCCAATCCGAGGCGCTTGGCGACCTGGGGCGCGCCGAGCCCGGTGGCAGCGCGAGACCTGCGCAGCTCGGCGCCGAGTTGTCGGGCGCGCACGGTGGGCGTGGACCTCTGCATGGCTGAATGCCGGCGCGATCCTGTCGACGTCGGAAGCGAACATTCCGATGTAGCGGGTGGTTTCACTCCAGCGTTGCCGGACTTGCCGTGCCGGCAACCGAAACGGTCCGGGGCGGCTCTGATGAGGTCAACGTCCGGACTACGGCCGGATGGCTCGGGTTTGGGCTTGGGTGGTGCCTCGGGCCGGTGGCTGCCAGGCCCAGGTCTGCGCGTCGGCGAAGCCGGCGGCTTGGACGTCGGCGTGGAGCCCGGCGCGGCCGCCGGGCAGCCAGCGCTCGTGGGTCGACAGCAGCAGGACGCCGCCGGGGCTTAGCACGCGGTGCAGTTCGGCCAGCGCGGTGGCGCGGTCCGGCCACAGCTGGACGTTGTTCACGCTGAGCACCACGTCGAATGCCGCGTCCGGTTGGCCGGTCTCCGCAGCGGTGCCGTCCTGGACGGTCACGTTGCTCATGGCCGCGCATCGCCGGGAGGCGGCTTGCCGCATCCGCGGCGACGGTTCGATCGCGACGACGCGCGCCGCCTGCTCGCCGGCCGCCAGCAATCCCACGCCGGGACCGGGCCCGATCACCAGCACCTCTTCGCCGCCGGTCAGCCGGGCCAGCCGCACCACCTGCTGCTCCGCCGCCGCGTTGCCGCGCGCCATCAGCGCACCGCCCACGGTGCCCAGCAGTCCGCTCGGGTGACCGAAAGCACGATCCAGGGCGAAGGCGACGAAACCGCTCATACGACCAGCTCAGCAACCGAAGCCGGTGGTCGCATCCGGGATGTCCCGGAGTTGGGCGCCGGGTACCGGGCGTGTCATGGGACGATGGGGTGAACCCCCGCACCAGTCGACATCCGCGAGGAACACTGAGTGAGCAGTTTCGCCGACACCACGTTCACGCCCCCGGAGCGAATCCGGAATTTCTGCATCATCGCGCACATCGACCACGGCAAGTCGACGCTGGCCGACCGCATGCTGCAGCTGACCGGTGTGCTGGAGGAACGCGCGTACCGGGCCCAGTACCTCGACCGGATGGACATCGAGCGGGAGCGCGGCATCACGATCAAGGCGCAGAACGTGCGCCTGCCGTGGACCTCCGACGGCGTCGACCACGTGCTGCACATGATCGACACCCCCGGTCACGTCGACTTCACCTACGAGGTCAGCCGGTCGCTGGCGGCCTGCGAGGGCGCGGTGCTGCTGGTCGACGCCGCGCAGGGCATCGAGGCGCAGACGCTGGCGAACCTGTACCTCGCGATGGAGCACGACCTGCAAATCATCCCCGTGCTCAACAAGATCGACCTGCCGGCCGCTGAGCCGGACAAGTACGCTGCCGAGCTGGCGCACATCATCGGCTGCGAGCCGGAGGACGTGCTGCGGGTGTCGGCGAAGACCGGTGAGGGCGTCGCAGCCGTGCTGGACGAGGTGGTCCGGCTGATCCCGGCGCCGCAGGGCGTCGTCGACGTGCCACCGCGCGCGATGATCTTCGACTCGGTCTACGACACCTACCGCGGTGTGGTCACCTACATCCGGGTCGTCGACGGCAGGATCACGCCGCGGCAGCGGATCCGGATGATGTCCACCGGCGCGACCCACGAGCTGCTGGAAGTCGGCATCATCTCGCCGGAACCCAAGCCTTCGGCGGGGCTCGGCGTCGGCGAGGTCGGCTACCTGATCACCGGGGTGAAGGACGTCCGCCAGTCCAAGGTCGGCGACACGATCACCGCCGAGCGCAAGGGCGCCGAGGAGCCGCTCAGCGGCTACCGCGAGCCGAAGCCGATGGTGTACTCCGGGCTCTACCCGATGGACGGCACGGATTACCCGCTGCTGCGCGAGGCGCTGGACAAGCTGCAGCTCAACGACGCGGCGCTGACCTACGAGCCGGAGACTTCCGGGGCGCTGGGCTTCGGTTTCCGCTGCGGTTTCCTCGGGCTGCTGCACCTGGAGATCACCCGTGACCGGCTGGAGCGCGAGTTCAACCTGAACTTGATCTCCACCGCGCCGAACGTGGTCTACGAGGTACAGATGGAGGACGGTTCGGAGTTGGTGGTGACCAACCCGTCCGACTGGCCCGAGGGCAAGATCAAGGACGTCCTCGAACCGGTCGCGAGATGCACGATCATCGCGCCGTCGGAGTTCGTGGGCACGATCATGGAGCTGTGCCAGAGCCGGCGCGGGCAGTTGTCGGGCATGGACTACCTGTCGGAGAGCCGGGTCGAGCTGCGCTACACGCTGCCGCTGGCGGAGATTGTCTTCGACTTCTTCGACCAGTTGAAGTCCCGGACCCGCGGTTACGCCTCGATGGACTACGAGGAGTCCGGCATGCAGGCGTCGAACCTGGTGAAGGTCGACATCCTGTTGCAGGGCGAGCCGGTGGACGCGTTCAGTGCGATCGTGCACCGCGACGCCGCCTACGCCTACGGCACGAAGATGGCTTCGAAGCTGCGCGAGCTGATCCCGCGGCAGCAGTTCGAGGTGCCGATCCAGGCGGCGATCGGGTCGCGGATCATCGCCCGCGAGACGATTCGCGCCATCCGCAAGGACGTGCTCGCCAAGTGCTACGGCGGTGACATCAGCCGGAAGCGGAAGCTGCTGGAGAAGCAGAAGGAAGGCAAGAAGCGGATGAAGACCATCGGCCGCGTCGAGGTCCCGCAGGAAGCCTTCGTCGCCGCGCTGTCCACCGATGAAGCCAAGGACGACAAGGCCAAGGGCAAGAAGTAGCTGGGATGGCCCGGCATCGGCGGTCGCCGGTGCCGGATCGTCCTCAGTGGACTTCGGTTGTGGCGATCGGGCGGAGCGCAGCGAGTCGGCTGGCGGTGCGTTCGACATCGGTGCCGTTCGCCAAGGTGTCGGCGATGCTGTGGTCGGCGAGCACGTGCGTGGTGATGTCCTTGTCGCACCACACGTCTACGACGTTGGCGAAGCGCTGCCGCGTGTCCGGGCTGCAGTCGGCAAGCTTCGGCACACCGCCGATCACCCACGTGTCGAACTGCTCGGCGAGTGCGAGGTAGTCCCGCGTTGATGTCGCTGTGGCGCAGAGTTCGGTGAAGTCGAACCACGCCAACCGATCGCGCACTGCCAACGCTCGGAGGTCGCGGCCGCGAGAAGTTCGCCCACTGCCGCGTCCACCGCGCTGGATCCGCTCGACGAGCGGTGTCGGGCGACGCTGCGGTGCAACTGGTCGAAGAAGTCGTGGAAGTGCATGCGCAGCTTGCCGCGGACGGGCGCTTCGGTGAAGAACGCGTCGGCCAGGAAGCTCTTGCCGCGCCCCGCCGGCCCGAACAAGTACAGGCCGCGCGGCCGGTAGAAGTGTTTCCGGAGGCCGGAGCCCAGTTCGGCCAGCTTGTCGGCCACCGGACGCTGCGCGTCGTCGAGTTCGAACCCTTGTCGGGACGCTGCCAGGTCGAAGCGTGCTCGCAGTTCTTTGAATCGGCCGGTCAACTTTCCTCCGCTCTACATCCGTAGAGGCTCTATGGATGTAGAGTACCGGTGTTGTTGGGGAGGTCGAGTGATGCGTGAGCAGGACCGCCGGACGCGCATCGCCGATGCCGCGATCGAGATCGTCGCCGAGCAGGGGGTCCGGGCGCTCACGCACCTGGCCGTCGACGGTCGGCTGGGGCTGCCGCGCGGTTCGACTTCGTACTACATGCGCACCAGGCGGGCTCTGCTGGAAGCCACGGTGGCGCGGTTGGCGGTGCGGGCGAGGGCGGATTTCGACGCGGTCGCGGGGCCGGCCTTCGAGGGGCCGCCGGATGTTCGTGCCGCAGCCGACGGGATCGCGGCTCAGCTGGATCGGATGCTAGGACCTCGTCGCAGCGACACCATCGCCCGGTATGTGCTCGTCGCAGAGGTCGCCGCAGCCGCGGAACTGCACGAGCCGCTCGCGCGGGCGGCGTTCTCCCGGCCGCTTGCCGTGGAGCTGATGGTCACCCTGCGGGCGCCCGATCCGGAGAGCGCTGGGGCTGATCTGGTTAGCCTGTGCGAGGGGCTGGTGTTCGACAGGGTCATCGGGAGCCGGTCTTTGG
Source organism: Saccharopolyspora pogona (assembly GCF_014697215.1). Classification (GTDB taxonomy): domain Bacteria; phylum Actinomycetota; class Actinomycetes; order Mycobacteriales; family Pseudonocardiaceae; genus Saccharopolyspora; species Saccharopolyspora hattusasensis. The sequence continues at coordinate 5,021,289 of NZ_CP031142.1, read as the reverse complement.
ATGCCACGGAGCCTGGGAGCCCGGCCAGCGTCGAGCAGCTTTCACGGGCGATCCAGGCTTTCCTGCGCGGCGTGCTCGGCCCGTGATCCGGCGGAAAGTCCAGCGGTCGGTGCTGGTCGTGCTTCAGTCCCAGACGAGGGAGAGGACGCGGTTGCCTGCGGGGATACCGGGTTCGTCCCCGGGGGCCGCGATCGCGTAGTCCTCGATGACGCCGTCGGCTTGCAGGGATTCCGCGTCGAGCATTTCCTCGATAGCGATTCCTCCTCGGTGTTGCCGACGAAGAATTCGTCGATGGTGAGCAGAGGCGGGGCGTCGTACGCGGCATCCGCGCGTGCGAGAACGTCGGCCTGCGAGATCACACCCACGACGCTGTGCGAAGCCCTGCACCACACCGCTTGAGGCCGATTTTCACTGTTTGAGGCTCGTGGGTGCTTTCACGGTGTGGCGTTGTGGTGGGGCCGCTTCGGGGCCGCTTTCTGAAGCGCCGAGGCTCTTCACATGCCCTCACGCGCCCCGGGCTATCCAGGGCGCTGCCGGGGTCGGGTGTGAGGTGAACGGCCCGTTTGCGCCGTCTATTGGGGTGATCGGTCCGTTCGCTTCACTCCAGCGACGCGCAGATACACCACCGCCGCGCAACGAGTTCCCAAACAGCCTTTGTAACTCCCAAATAGGACTCACGGTGCTTGATCAGTGTCGAGGGCGTTGATGATGGCTCGGGTGGCGGCTTTGGTCCCGCTCTCGGGGCAGCCGTTGGGAAGCAGGCGGATCTGCCCCTCGGGATATGCCCGGGTGACGGCGTCCTTGATGCGCGCCGCCGTCGCGTGGTCGCCGAGGTGTTCCAGCATGAGGGCGGCCGCGAGGATTTGGGAGGTCGGGTTCGCCTCGTTCCGCCCGGCGATCGTGGGAGCGCTGCCGTGGATGGGTTCGAAGTAGGCGGCGTGGTCGCCGATGTTGCCGGACGGCAAATGCCGAGTCCGCCGATGGTGGCCGCGCCGACGTCGCTGAGGATGTCGCCGAGGAAGTTCTCCATGACGAGCACGTCGAAATGCCCGGGATCGGCGACGAGGTCGTGCCTGGCGCCTGACGGTTTTCGAGCTCGATGACGCCGGTGAGTACCAGTTGATTGCCAAGGCCAGCGGCCCAGAGGCGTTCGACGCGGAGCTGCCGTTCCGGGTCCGCATCGTGCCGTCGGAGCTGCTGGGCCGCCGTCGCTCGGTCTAGGCGTCTGCGGGTTGCGTGCGATGTCTGGTGGGCGGCGATTTCGCGCGAAATCGCCGCCCACCAGCGGATGTCCCTCGGCACTCAGCCCTGGTGTGCTTCGACGAACGCGTACACGTCGGCCTCATCCACGCCGGGAAAGGTGTCCGACGGCAGTGCGGCGAGCACGTGCGAGTGGGCTCGGGCCGACGGCCACACCATGCCTTCCCAGCGGCTCGCGAGATCCGCGGGCGGGCGCTGGCAGCATTCGCCGTTCGGGCACTTCGACTTGGAGTGGTTGTTGGTGTCCCGGCCCCGGAACCACCGCGACTCCGTGTAGGGCACTCCTAGGGTGATCGCGAAATCCCGCCCGCGGCTGGGGTCGACGTGCGCGACGCACCAGTGCGTGGCACCGGGCTTGTCGGTGTACTGGTAGTAGGTCGAGTAGCGGTCCGGGGATGCGAACACCTGGCGTCCCGCCCAGTACCGGCACATCCGCTGCCCCTCGATGGCGCCGGTCGGGTCGGTGGGAAAGACCAGCCCATCGTTCTCGTACGCCTTGTAGATGATGCCGGTCTCGTCGTTGCGCACGAAGTGGCAGACGAGGTCCAGGTACTGGGTGGCGAGGTTGGTGAACCGGTGCGCGGCCATCTCGTAGGACACGGAGAACACGTCGCGCAGGTCCTCGACGGCGAGGTCGCGCTCGGCCTTCGCGTCCTGCAGGAACGGCACGGCCGTCTGCTCGGGCACCAGGACCGCGGCGGCGAAGTAGTTCGCCTCGACGCGCTGCCGGAGGAAGTCGGCGAAGTCGCGGGGCTGGCGGTGGCCGAGGCTGAGGTGGCCGAGGGTCTGCAGCAGGATGGTCCGTGGGCTGTGCATGCCCAGCGATTCGCGGCGCAGGAAGATCCGCCGGTTCTTCAGGTCGGTCACCGAGCGCACCGAGCGGGGCAGGTCGGTGACGAACCGCAGCCCGTAGCCGAGGTGCGTGGCGATGGACTGGATCAGGCCCTCGGACAGCGGGCCGCCGTGGTAGCCGACCTTGTCGAGGATGCCGGCAGCAGCCTTCTCGATCTCGGGGAAGTAGTTGCCGTGCTCGCGCATCATGCCGCGCAGCTCGGCGTTGGCCTTGCGGGCCTCTTCAGGGGTGGCGACCTGCTTGGTCTCGCGGCGCTTGAGTTCTTCGTAGAGCGCGAGGACGTGTTCCAGGGCTTCGGTGGGGACGCGTTTGCCGGCCTTCAGCGGCGGCACGCCCAGCCGTTGGTAGATCGGGTCGAACTGCGCCTTCTCCACGGCGATCTCCAGCTCGGCGCGCCGGTTCGGCGGCTTCTTGGACAGCAGGTCGTCGACGGAGCTGCCCAGCGCATCCGCTAGTGCGCGCAACAACGACAGCTTCGGCTCGCGGTGGCCGTTCTCCAGCAGCGACAGCTGCGACGGCGCGCGCCCGACCCGTTCGCCCAGTTCCACGAGGGTGAGCCCGGCTGCCCGGCGCAAGTGCCGCAGCCGCTGACCGAAGACCAAAAGGTCGTGTTCTGTTGAAAAACTACGGTCTTCTTCCGTAGCGAACTCCGTCATGGAGTTGATGTTAGCAGAAAAAATGCGAAAATTACCTCGAAATACTGGTCGTGTTTCGCTGGATCGGGGTCAAGACTGGGATCAACAGGCCGCAGGGCGATCTCGGAAGGGGAACATCATGAGCATCCGCGAGCAGGCGAAGCAGGCCGTCGAGGAGTTGCAGCGTGACTGGGACACCAACCCGCGTTGGCAGGGCATCGAGCGAACCCACTCGGCCGAGACCGTCATCCGCCTCCGCGGTTCCGTGCGCGAAGAGCACACCCTCGCCCGGCAGGGCAGCGAGCGACTGTGGAAGCTGCTGCACGAGACCGATTACGTCAACTCGCTCGGCGCCCTGACCGGCAACCAGGCGGTCCAGCAGGCCCGCGCCGGTCTGCAGGCCATCTACCTGTCCGGCTGGCAGGTCGCCGCGGACGCCAACCTGGCCGGCGAGACCTACCCGGACCAGAGCCTGTACCCGGCCAACTCGGTCCCGGCGGTCGTGCGGCGGATCAACAACGCCCTCAAGCGCGCCGACCAGATCAACTGGTCCGAGGCGCTGGACCCGCAGGGCGCCGGCGGCGAGAGCGAGGACATCCACTGGCTGGCGCCGATCGTCGCCGACGCCGAGGCCGGTTTCGGTGGCGTGCTCAACGCCTACGAGCTCATGAAGGGCATGATCGCCGCTGGCGCTGCAGGCGTGCACTGGGAGGACCAACTGGCCTCCGAGAAGAAGTGCGGCCACCTCGGCGGCAAGGTGCTCATCCCCACCGGCCAGCACGTCAAGACGCTCAACGCCGCGCGCCTGGCCGCGGACGTCGCCGGCGTCCCGAGCCTGGTCATCGCCCGCACCGACGCGCAGGCCGCGACGTTGCTGACCAGCGACATCGACGAGCGCGACCAGCAGTACGTCACCGGTGAGCGCACCCCGGAGGGCTTCTACAAGGTGCGCAACGGCGTCGAGCCGTGCATCACCCGCGCCCTGGCCTACGCGCCGCACTCGGACCTGATCTGGATGGAGACCTCGACCCCGGACCTGGAGGTCGCACGCCGGTTCGCCGAGGCCGTCAAGGACAAGTTCCCGGAGCAGATGCTGGCCTACAACTGCTCGCCGTCGTTCAACTGGAAGAAGAACCTCGACGACAGCACCATCGCCAAGTTCCAGCGCGAACTCGGCCACATGGGCTACAAGTTCCAGTTCATCACGCTGGCCGGTTTCCACGCGCTGAACTACAGCATGTTCGACCTGGCCAAGGGCTACGCGGCGGACGGCATGACGTCCTACGTGGACCTCCAGGAGCGCGAGTTCGCGGCGGAGGACCGCGGCTACACCGCGACCCGCCACCAGCGCGAAGCGGGCACCGGCTACTTCGACCTGATCAGCACCGCGGTGAGCCCGGACTCCTCGACCACCGCGCTGGCCGGTTCGACCGAGGCGGCCCAGTTCCACTGATCTCGCGGACCAACTGAATCCGTGGTCGGCGCGTGGGTAGCGCGCCGACCACGCCCCAGACGCACCAGCGGCCCTGTGGCGGGGTGTCAGAAAATCGCGATGGTGCGAGTGGGCGGGAACCCAGGCGTCGGGTTCCCGCCCACTTTTTCGTTCCCCTTTCCGGTGATCATTGGTGGCGGCTGTATCTGTTCGGGCCCTTCGCTCCTCTTTATTTGCGGGACTCCGAAAACCTCGGGGCCCGCAAGCGAGTGGAGGGAGCAAGTGATGTCGATCGATCTTGGCGGGCGCCGGTTCACGGTCCAGGACCTGGAGGCGTTTCCGGAGGACGGCCGACGGTACGAACTCGTCGACGGCGAGCTGCTGGTGGGCCCGGCACCGGGCTGGCCGCACCAGGAGGCGCTCGGTGCCTTGTTCGTCCGCCTGCACCGGGCGAGCCCGCCCGATTACCGGGTGCTGTCCGCGCCGTTCGCGGTGCGCCAGGACCTGTGGACCGAGTTGCGGCCTGACATCCTGGTCGCGCGCTACGAAGACCTGACGCTGAAGAACTTGCGGACCGCACCGGTGCTCGCGGTGGAGGTGGCGTCGCCGAGCAGCCGGTTGAACGACATCAGCCTGCGGAAGGCTGCCCACGCCAGGCTGGGCACCCAGCACTTCTGGCTGGTCGACCCGGATCTGGAGGTGCCGTCGGTGACGGCTTGGGAACTGGTCGGCGGCAGCGAGTACCAGCGGGTGGCGCGGGTCGTTGGGGACGAGCTGTTCGAGCCGCAGCGACCATTCCCGCTCCGCTTCGCCCCGGTAGACCTGGTCGCGGGGTTGCGGCCCTGACTCGGGTCGTCAGCGGTCGACCGGCCGCCACATGCCGTGGACGGTGAGACCACCGATGATCGGGTACTCGTGGATCACGCGGAATCCGAGCCGCTCGAAACGCGCGACCCCGATGTGCGTCGTGGCTTCCAGGTAGATCGGGGTGTCGTGGGCGTCGGCGCGCGCCAACCCGGATTCCAGCAGGGCGCGGCCGAGCCCGCGGCCGCGGGCCTGCGGAGCCGTGCCGATCGCGGCCAGGTGCCAGTGCGGTTCGTCCGGCCGGTGGCTGTCGGTGGCGTTGAACGCCTCGATCGCCCGTGCGGTTTCGGGAAGCCGCCAGCGGAAAACCGACAGCAGCGCCGGGAGGTGCGCGAGGCGTCGACCGAGTGGAGCTGTTCGGCTGCCCGGCCGGTCCCAAACCGCGACAGCCGCCGGGTATCCGTTCAGTGCGGCGATCTCGGTGTCGTGGTCGAGATGGTCTTGCTTGAGCAGAAGGGAGAACAGTGCACGGAGCTTGGTTTCTCGCTGCGCCTGGTTCGGCAGCAGCCCGGCCATCCGGGGCTCGTCGCGGTATGCCGTGCCGAGCAGTTCGGTGAGTTTTGCGGTGTCTTCGCCGCTGGCGGCGCGGAGCACGAGGTCATCGCGCGTGGTGGTTCGCATGGGGTGCCCTTCCGATCAGATCCTCAATTCCAGTTATGCCCGGGTGAAAGGAGGAATGCCGTTGAAAGAGTGCCGGCTCACGCACAACTGAATCAGCTGCCGGGTCACCTGGCCGGGGTTGTGGTGTGCGCGATGCTCTGATGCGCTCCCGGTGGGGCTGGGGCTACCGTCGAAACATGATCGCAGAGCGACGAATTCCGCTGATCGCGGCGCCGATGGCGGGCGGCGTCTCTACGCCGGAACTGACCGCGGCGGTGAGCGCTGCGGGGGCCTTCGGTTTCCTGGCCGCCGGCTATCTGACGGCGGATGCACTGGCCAACCAGATCGCGGGGGTGCGGGCGATCACGTCGGAGCCTTTCGGCGTGAACCTCTTCGTCCCGGGTGAGCGGCGGGACCTCGATCTCTCCGACTACCGGACGCGGGTCGAGGCGGCGGCCGCGCGGCACGGGGCCGAGGCGGGCTCGCCGAGCTGGGACGACGACAACTACCCGGCCAAGGTGGAGTTGGTGATCGCCGAGCGGATCCCGGTCGTGTCGTTCACCTTCGGGCTCCCGGAAAGGTCCATTGTGGATCGACTGCGCGAGGTGGGGTCCCAGGTCGTCGCCACGGTCACGACTCCGCAGGAGGCGCGTGCTGCCGCGGATGCGGGGGCGGACCTGCTGTGCGTGCAGGGCATGGAGGCTGGTGGGCACCGTGCGGTGTTCAACGACGACCCGGCGCTGCCGGGCGGCGGGTCGCTGTTCGGCCTGCTGGCGGCGATCCGCGTGGTCCAGGCGGAGGTCGACCTGCCGATCATTGCGGCGGGCGGTCTGGTGCACGGTGCTGATGTCGCGGCGGTGCTGTCCGCGGGTGCGGTGGCGGCCCAGTTGGGCACTGCGTTCCTGGTGTGCGACGAGGCGGGCACGCCGCCGACCCAGCGTGCAGAAATCGCCGCGGGGCAGCGGGAAACCGAGCTGACGCGCGCGTTCAGCGGACGCCCGGCGCGGGGGCTGGTGAACCGGTTCCTGGCCGACAACGGTGACGCCCCGGCGGTGTACCCGCAGCTGAACAACCTGACCAAGCCGATGCGCGGTGCCGCGGGCAAGGCCGGCGACCCGGAACTGATGTCGCTGTGGGCGGGCCAAACTTATGCCCAGGCGCGCCCGCTGCCGGCAGCGGAACTGGTGCGTCGCCTGACCGAAGAAGCACGCCAAGCACTGCAGCAGGCCAGCATCCGGCTGTAGCAACGACCGAGATCGCGTCCGCGGACAACCGGACGCGATCAACCGAACACTGCCGCGCGGCAGCAATGGGGAGGGTGGGGGGAGGGGAGGGCCCCGAGGAAACCCGCGCGGCAGCGGGCGAAAGGTGGTGGCGCTGCTCGGCGTTTGGTGTGCCGGGCGATACGCGACCGCACGCGTCAGGCATGCGTGGGCGGGGTCCGGGAGCCGCTGCTGTCGAGGGTGCCGGGGTGGAAACTCGATCACAAGTAAGCGTGGGCGGGTTACCGCTGGGCGCCTCGTGCTGGACTTGACGCGCTTCCTCCCCACGGATAAATCCGGGGGCCTCCGCACTACATTCCTTCGGTGAACCTGGCGGTGGTGCGGACCGGGGATTGGACCGGTCGGGTCGGGCGCAGCGACATCGACAAGCGCCCGGCGGAGCAGCCGGCGCGATTCGGGCAGGTCGGGGTGCGTGGCGACACGGTGTGCGACACGAAGCACCACGGGGCCTGGTAGCAGGCTGCTTACGCGTTCAACCGCGAGGAGCTCGCGTACTGGTCGAAGGAACTGGCCGCGAGCTGGTTCCCGGCAATGCCGGCGAGAACCTCACCCTGGCGGGTTGCGACAGCAGTTCTGCGGTGATCGGCGAGCGGTGGCGGGTCGGTGGGGCGGTGCTGCGGGTGACGGGTCCGCGCACGCCGTGCCGGGTGTTCGCCGGGTTCTGGGATGTCCAGGGGCTGGTCAAGCGGTTCACCGAGCACGGGCGGACCGGCGCGTACCTGGCGGTGGAGGAGCCGGGTGAGATCGCGGCGGGTGACGCGGTCGAGGTGATCTCCCGGCCTGGGCACGGGTGCAGGTGGCCGAGGTGTTCGCCCTCCAGATGCACGGCCGGGCCGACCTGGCCGAGCACGTCGCCGGTGGCCTGGACGACCTGCCGGAGAAATGGCGGAAGTCCGTCGGCGCCAGCCTGCAGCGCTGTTGAGGCTGCTCTCCGCCTTTGAAGCGCCGAAGGGCCCGCCGCGGACGTCGTCTGGCGAGGGCAGCTGGACATGCACAAGTCGAGGGAGCCCAGACGGTGCCCGAGGCCCGCTCCCCGCACCTTCGCGCAACGAAGCTGGCCCTACCGTTCGGGGCGGCATTCGATGATGGCGTAGCCGTTGTCCATCGGGGTGAAGTCCTCGACGGTCAGCCCGGCCGCCGCGGCTACCTGCTGGGTGCGGTCGAGATCGCGCATCCGGCCGCCGACGTAGATCATCATCCGCAGGTCCATCTCGGTGAACAGTGCCATCCGGTCCTTGTCGGGCAGCAGTTCGATGATCAGCAGCCGCCCGTCCGGCTCCACCGCCTGCCTGCAGTGTTCGAGGATCCGGATGGCGTCCTCGTCGTCCCAGTCGCCGAGGACGTCGCAGATCACCGCGGCGTCGGCCTGGATGGGCAGCGGGTCGAAGAAGCTCGCGGTGACCACCTCGGCGCGTTCCGCGACCCCCTGTTCCTGCAGGTAGTCGGCGGCGTTGCGGGCCGGGCCGATCAGGTCGACCAGGATGCCTCTCGACTGCGGGCTCGTCCGGAGGATCTCGGCGAGCAGCACGCCCTTGCCTCCGCCGACATCGGCGATCCGCGCGTATGCGCTCCAGTCGTGCGCGGTGGCGATCAGCGGAGCGATCCCGTACGTCTTGGTCTCCATCAGCGAGTCGAACGAGTCCGACAGCTGGGGGTTGTGCGCGAGGTCTTCCCAGAAGGACCGGCCGAACGCGGCCGGGTAGGCGGGGTGGTGGCCCCGGACCTGTTCGATGAGCTCGACGAAGGCGAGGTCGGCGCGGCCGACTGCGCCGTCGAGGTCCAGCCAAGGTTGTGGGCCGTCGGCCAGGTCGCTGCGCAGCGCGTCCGAGGCCTCGTTGGGGCCGAAGACGTCCGGCTCGGGTTCGGTGAACATGCCGTGGTGCACCAGGAATCGCAGCACGCGCCCGAGCGGGTCCGCCTCGGCCTTGCAGAGGTGCGCGATCTCGGCGAGCGGGAGCGGCCCGTCCTTGACCACATCGGGCACCCGGAGGGTGGCCGCGGTTCGAACTGCGAACGGCGTGGCCAGGTCCGCCATTGCCCAGATGTCGGGTGACTCGGGGGGCATGTGTTGCAGGGTAAGCCCGTGACGCCTGCTCAGCGCGCCGCGATCCGGACCGGGCTCGGACGCGGTTCCGGCCAGTTCCGGCTGTGCTTTGTGGACGGCTCGCCGCCGCCACGTGGTGGAAGGCAGCTCGTCTGCCGCGAAACCGTTGGTCTTGAAGGGAAAGCCCGCGATCCGCGATGTGCGGCCGATATGAGTCCTTCGGGCCGCCGTGGCGGACTGAAGGACTCGCAGATCCGCTAGAGCCCGAAGACGCCTTCGCTGATCGCGCTCGGTGCTCCGGGGTTGCCTTGCCGCACGTCCCAGGTCCAGAACTCGACGATGTTGTGGTCCGGGTCGGCCACGTACGCCGAGCGGGCATTGCCCGGGCTGAACTCCACTTCGTTGACCTGCACGCCGTGCGCACGAACCCGTTCGACGGCCGCGTCGTATTCGCTGTCGCTCACCGGCAGCGCGTAGTGGACGTGCACGCCGCCCCGGGCGCGGGCGGTGCCCAGCGCCGGCTTCCACCGGCCGATCCTGGTGCCACCGGCACCCACACCGTTTCGCGGTTGCGCCAGCGCTCGCCTTCCCAGGTTTCGATGGCCAGGAAGCCGAGCACTTCGGTGTAGAAGGGCTCCGAGGCGGCCAGGTCCGCCACCTCCAGGACCAGCTCGTTCACACCGGACGGCATTGCCATCCTCCTATATAGAGAAACTCCTATCCTCTATATAGGAGAATAACGATACAATGATCGGGTGGGCAACGATGATCTGGCGCAATCCGCCAGCCTGTTCCGGGCGATGGGGCACCCCATCCGGCTCGGCGTCCTCGACCGGCTCCGCGGGGAGGGCGAGATCTGCGCCTGCGACTTCACCGAATACTTCGGCGTGAGCCAGCCGACCATCTCCGGGCACCTGCGGACGTTGCGTGAGGCCGGGCTGGTGCGAACCCGGCGGGACGGCACCCAGATCTGCTACTCGCTCGAACCCGGAGCGCTGGAAGTGGTCCGGCGGATGTCCATCCACCTCGCTGGTCCCGGTCTCGTAGGGGTGTGCGAGTAGCCAGGGTGGGCCGGTACGGTGGCGAAAAGCCCGGGAGGACGGTCCGCATGCACCTGGCCGAAGTGGCCGATCTGGCCTGCCGAGACGCTGCCGACGGCGTGCAGCAGCAAATCGTCGCGGCCCTGGTCGACTCTGGCGGGCAGGTCCTGCTGGTGCGGCGTCGCGCGACGGATTCCCGTGGCGGCGAATGGGAATTCCCCGGCGGCAAGGTCGATCCGGGCGAAGACCTGAACACCGCGCTGCACCGCGAGGTGGTCGAGGAAACCAACCTCCGGATCGCCGAGATCACCGGATACCTCGGCGCGTTCGACTACACCACGCGGAGCGGCACGTACAACCGCCAGCACACCTGGTCGGTCACCGTCGCCACGACCGAAGACGTGCGGCTGACCGAGCACGACGCCTACGCCTGGGTCTCGACGGTCGACGAGATCCCGCTCGGCTCCGACCTCCGGAAAATTCTTGAAAAGCACCTCAAAGCCTGATCGTCCTTAGTGGACCAGCCGCACCCGGGTGCGGGACGGGTGATGACCTGGCGGCGGGCCCGGATTGCGCTACCGTACGCACCGGCGCGGATCATGTTTGGTGCGTGATCCATGACTTCAACGCAGACGGCTAGCTCACCCGAAGTGCCGGAGCTGACCCGATGCCGTCGAGTCGCTTCGATTCTGCCGGTTCCGGTCGTTGAGATGCGGCGCCGGAGCGGTTTCAGTCGTCGAGGCGCACGGTGACGGTGACGCGGCCGTGTTCGTCACGGTGGCCGACTGCGTGTCCGCTGCGGTCCGCGTCGTCCAGGTGCAGCGAGATCGGGCCGCCCGTACCCAGGAAGTTGCGCCACCACGTCTTGGAGTCGGGAAAGCGCACTCTGATCCTGACGACGTCGGCGGTGCGGCGGTAGACGACAGGTGTGCTGAACGTGCGCCCTGAGCGTCGTCCTGTGTAGGTGACGACCGTGAGGTATCGACTGGCCCATCGCCCCCACCGGGGCGAGGACCGCAATGCGAGCACACGCGCATTGAGCCGGCCCACGGCTCGCCGCGGAAACCACCCCTTGGTCTGCATGCATCCTCCATCGGCGAGCCTGGCGCGACAGGAATGATCCCTGGTCACCGACCGGTGTGAAAGTCACTCTCGGCGGCGAGGAAGTGGTTGGACATTGCCGGTGTCGGCAACATTAACACCGATAAGCGGAGTGTCCCGTCCGTTTTGCGCTGGAGCAGGGGCTTCGCCCCGCCGCGTGCCTGCTCTGTTCCTCGGCGGGACGGTTGCCGACCCGGCCGAATCGCCTTCGCCGCCGGTTCCGTTCGCCCTCGGGATGGCAACGCGTAGACGGCGGACCGCCCCCATAGTGGTGTGATGCAAAGCACCCTGTTGCATCCGTCGGATTTCTGGGAAAGATTGGAGTACCAAAGGTTTGGCTTCCTAGTAATTACCGACCGGTTCGGCGGAAGGGCGTTGCGACATGACCAACGAGCTGGAGCACTTCATCGGCGGCAAGCGCGTCGCGGGAACGTCCGGTTCCTTCGGTGATGTGTTCGATCCCAACACCGGGCAGGTACAGGCCAGGGTGCCGCTGGCCTCGGCGGAGGAGGTCTCGGCGGCGGTCAACAACGCCGCCGAGGCGCAGCCGGCGTGGGCCGCGATGAACCCGCAGAAGCGGGCGCGGGTGCTGATGCGGTTCCTCCAGCTGGTCAACGACGAGATGGACTCGCTGGCCCGCCTGCTCGCCTCCGAGCACGGCAAGACCGTCGCGGACGCCAAGGGCGACATCCAGCGAGGCCTGGAGGTCGTCGAGTTCGCCGTCGGCATCCCGCACCTGCTCAAGGGCGAGTACAGCGAGAGCGCCGGCACCGGCATCGACGTGTACTCGATGCGGCAACCGCTGGGCGTGGTCGCCGGCATCACCCCGTTCAACTTCCCGGCGATGATTCCGCTGTGGAAGGCGGCGCCGGCCATCGCCTGCGGCAACGCCTTCGTGCTCAAGCCCTCCGAACGCGACCCCTCGGTGCCGCTGCGGCTGGCCGAGCTGTTCGTCGAGGCCGGGCTGCCGCCGGGGATCTTCAACGTGGTCAACGGCGACAAGACCGCGGTGGACGCGATCCTGACCGAGCCGCGCATCGAGGCCGTCGGGTTCGTCGGTTCGTCGGCGATCGCCGAGTACATCTACTCGACGGCCGCGGCCCACGGGAAGCGCGCGCAGTGCTTCGGTGGCGCCAAGAATCACCTGATCGTGATGCCCGACGCCGACCTCGACCAGGCCACCGACGCCCTGATCGGCGCCGGCTACGGCTCCGCCGGGGAGCGCTGCATGGCGATCTCGGTGGCGGTGCCGGTCGGCGAGGCCACCGCGAACGCGCTTGTCGAGAAGCTCGTCGAGCGGGTGCACCAGCTCAAGATCGGAACCAGCTTCGACGAGTCCGCCGACTTCGGCCCGCTGGTGACCAAGCAGGCCTGGCAGCGGGTCCGCGACCTGATCGGCGTGGGCGTCGAGGAAGGCGCCGAACTGCTGGTCGACGGCCGGGACTTCAGGCTGGCCGGGCACGAGGACGGGTTCTTCCTGGGCGCCTCGCTGTTCGACCACGTCACCCCGGACATGCGGATCTACCAGGAGGAGATCTTCGGGCCGGTGCTGTCCGTGGTCCGCGCCGCCGACTACGACGACGCGGTCCGGCTGCCCAGCGAGAACGAGTACGGCAACGGCGTGGCGATCTTCACCCGCGACGGCGACGCGGCCCGCGAGTTCGTCTCGCGCGTCAACACCGGCATGGTCGGCGTCAACGTGCCGATCCCGGTGCCGATCGCCTACCACACCTTCGGCGGCTGGAAGCGGTCCGGATTCGGCGACCTCAACCAGCACGGGCCGGACTCGATTCGCTTCTACACGAAGACCAAGACGGTCACCTCGCGCTGGCCCTCCGGCCTCAAGGAAGGCGCCAGCTTCACCATTCCGACAATGCACTGAACCGGGTGGGTGCGGCGGCGGTTTCGCGCGAAATCGCCGCCGCACCCCCATTGGAGGTGGCGGTTTCGCGCGAAACCGCCGAGGAGAAGGGAGCGGACGTGTCCGTTGCAGCCGTCGCCGGTCCGGTGTCGCCGTTCGAGCTCACCGAGGACCAGCGCGCGATCCAGCAGACCGCGCGGGAATTCGCCGCCGAACAACTCGCCCCGCACGCCATCGAGTGGGACCAGGCCAAGCACTTCCCGGTGGAGGCGCTGCGCGCCGCCGGGCAACTCGGCATCGGCGGGGTCTACGTCGACGAGTCGGTCGGCGGCAGCGGGCTGAGCCGGTTCGAGTCGGTGCTGATCTTCGAGGCGCTGGCCACCGGCGACCCGTCGATCGCCGCCTACATCTCCATCCACAACATGTGCGCGGGCATGATCGACCGCTTCGGCACCGCCGAGCAGCGCGCCCGCTGGCTGCCCCGGCTGTGCTCGATGGAGCAGCTGGCCAGCTACTGCCTCACGGAGCCCGGCGCGGGCTCGGACGCGGCTGCGCTGCAGACCCGCGCGGTCCGTGACGATGACGGATACCTGCTCACCGGCGTCAAGCAGTTCATCTCCGGCGGTGGCAGCTCGGACGTCTACGTGGTGATGGCCCGCACCGGTGAGCCGGGCGCGAAGGGCATCTCCACCTTCATCGTCGAAGGCGACGCCGAAGGGCTGTCCTTCGGGGCCAACGAGAAGAAGATGGGCTGGAACGCCCAGCCGACCCGGCAGGTGATCTTCGACGGCGTCCGGGTGCCCGCCGACCAGCGGCTCGGCGAGGAGGGCATCGGCTTCCGGATCGCCATGACCGGCCTCGACGGCGGCCGCCTGAGCATCGCCGCGTGCTCGCTGGGCGGCGCGCAGGCCGCGCTCGACAAGAGCCTCGCCTACGTGCGGGAACGCAGCGCCTTCGGCGCCAAGCTCAGCGAGTTCCAGGTGCTGCAGTTCAAGCTCGCCGACATGGCCACCGATCTGGAGGCCGCCCGGCTGCTGCTGTGGCGGGCGGCGTGGGCGCTGGACGTCAAGGACCCCGGGGCCACCCGGTTGTGCGCGATGGCCAAGCGGCTGGCCACCGACGCGGGATTCGCGGTGGCCAACGAGGCACTTCAGATCCACGGTGGATACGGCTACCTTGCCGAGTACGGCCTGGAGAAGATCGTCCGCGACCTGCGGGTGCATCAGATCCTGGAAGGTACCAACGAAATCATGCGGCTGATCATCTCCCGGGGCCTGCTGGCGGCCTGACCGCCGCCGGCCCGGGTGGGCAGCGCGAGAACTTGGAGTCGCATCATGACGGAGCCCGAGATCCTGGTTCGCGAACAGGGATCGCTCGGACGGATCACGCTCAACCGACCCAAGGCGCTCAACTCCTTGACGCTGGGGATGGTGCGGGCGATGGCGCAGGCGGTGGAGCAGTGGCGCACCGCCGAGCACATCCGGGCGATCCTGATCGACGGGGCGGGCGAGCGCGGGCTGTGCGCGGGCGGCGACGTCCGCGCGCTGCACGACGCGGCGAAGGCCGGTGACGAGTCGCTGCCCGCCGCGTTCTGGACCGAGGAGTACCAGCTCAACTCGGCGCTCGCGGGCTACCCGAAGCCGGTCATCGGGATCATGGACGGCATCTGCATGGGCGGCGGCGTGGGCATCTCCGCCCACGGCTCGCACCGGGTGGTCACCGAGCGCTCCAAGGTCGGCATGCCCGAGGTCGGCATCGGTTTCATCCCCGACGTTGGCGGCACCTACCTGCTCTCCCGCACCCCCGGCGAGCTCGGCACCCACCTGGCGCTGACCGGCGCACCGATCGGCGGCGCCGACGCGATCTACTGCGGGGTGGCCGACTACTACGTCAACAGCGCGAACCTGCCGGAGCTCGTCGAGGCCCTGTCAGGTGGCGAGGTGGACGAGGTGCTGCAGAAGTTCTCCGAGCCCGCCCCCGAGGCGCCGCTGGCCGCGCAACGGGAGTGGATCGACGCGGCGTACTCGGCCGACAGCGTGGACGAGGTCCTGCGGCGCCTGCGCGAGCGGCCGGAAGAAGCCGCCCGCGAGACCGCCGAGGCGATCGAGCACAAGTCGCCGACCTCCCTCAAGGTCACCCTGAAGGCCCTGCGCAGCGACTACGGCTCGCTGGAGGAGGCCCTCGTCCAGGAGTACCGGCTGGCGATGGCGTGCGTGCGGATCGGCGACTTCGTCGAGGGTGTGCGCGCGACGCTGGTGGACAAGGACCGCAACCCGCAGTGGTCACCGGCGCAGCTGTCCGATGTGGACGAATCGCGGGTGGAGAAGTTCTTCGAGCCGGTCGCGGACGAGCCGAAACTGCTCGGCTGACGCCGCTTCGGCCTTGACGGAAATTCCAGCGCAGAAGGGGAAAATGACAATGGCTGTCATCGGATTCATCGGGCTGGGCCACATGGGCGGCCCGATGTCGGCGAACCTCGTCAAGGCCGGTCACGCGGTGCAGGGCTTCGACCTGGTGCCGGCGGCGCTGGAGGCCGCCGACCGGCATGGCGTGACCACCGTGGCGTCGGCCGCCGATGCCGTCGCCGGCGCCGATGCGGTGATCACCATGCTGCCCAGCGGCAAGCACGTGCTGGCCTGCTACGACGAGGTGCTGGCCGCGGCGAAGCCCGGCACCCTGCTCATCGACTCGTCCACGGTGGACGTCGCGGATGCCCGCCGGGCGCACGAGCGCGCCGCCGAGGCCGGGTTCGGCTCGATCGACGCCCCGGTCTCCGGCGGCACCGCAGGCGCCGAAGCGGGCACCCTGACGTTCATGGTGGGCGGGTCGGAGGAGGACTTCCACCGCGCCGAGCCCCTGCTGGAACCGATGGCGCGCAAGGTGATCCACTGCGGTGGTCCCGGCAACGGCCAGGTCACCAAGATGTGCAACAACCTCATCCTCGGCGCGTCCATGGTCGCGGTGAGCGAGGCGTTCGTGCTGGGGGAGCGGCTGGGGCTGTCGCACCAGGCGCTCTACGACGTAGCGTCGATCTCGACCGGGCAGTGTTGGGCGCTGACCACCAACTGCCCGGTGCCGGACCTGGTGGAGACCAGCCGGGCCAACCACGACTACGAGCCCGGCTTCGCCGCGGCGCTGATGCTCAAGGACCTCAAGCTGGCGACCTCGGCGGCGGAGCAGAGCGGCACGGACGCCGCGATCGGCCGCCTGGCCACCGAGCTCTACCAGCGGTTCAACGACGAGGGCGGCGGCAGCCTCGACTTCGGCGCGATCATCAAGTCCGTCCGGGAGCGCTCCGAGCAGCACTGACGGGAGATGTCGGTTTCGCGAGGAATCGCCGTTCCCCCAGGTGGCGGTCAATTCCTCGCGAGATCGTGCTGTCCTGCGGGGACAGGTGCACGTGGGGTAGTCGCGGGAGGGGTCGGGGCGCCGCACGGCGTCATCGGACCGGGCGTACCCTGACGCTCTGTGTTGGAGTGGCTGGTCGAGTGGTACGACGGCGTCGAGCTGTGGCTCGTGCAGCTCGTCTACCCGCTGCAGGTGACCCTCGTGCTGGCGGTGCTGCTACCGCTGTGCTGGGGGCTCGCCCGCGTGATCGACCGCGGCATCGACGGCCTAGGAGCGAAGCTGACGAGGGTCCGCGACGCGGAACCCCCGGTCGGCCGCCGGGACGGCGAGACCGGGCGGAAGGGGACGGCGGCGTGACGTCGCGCAGACGTATCTCGGTGGCGTTGGTCGGGCTGATCGCCCTGGTCGTCATAGGCTGGTTCGTCCGGGACTACGTGGACCTGGATCCCGGTGCGGCGACGCAGCAGCGGGCCGTGCCCGGGGCTGAGTCCGGCCTGCCGGTGAAGCAGCTGTCCACGCTGCCGCCGGAAGCCGGGAAGACCTGGCAGCTGATCGTCAAGGGCGGCCCGTTCCCGTACCCGGGCAAGGACAACTCGGTGTTCGGCAACCGGGAAGGCGTCCTGCCGGACAAGGCCTCGGACTACTACCACGAGTACACCGTGCCGACCCCGGGCTCGAAGGATCGCGGAGCCCAGAGACTGGTCACCGGTGGCCGATCCGAGCTTTACTACACGAGCGATCATTACGATTCATTTGTGGTTGTCGACCCCGCAGGTTGAGTGCGATGTTTGCGACGAAGTGGGCTAGCAGGGTGCGGAAGGAGCCGGCGGTGAGCGAGGTGGAGCAGCCGTCCGGCGGCGTCACTGCGCGCGAGGCCGTGCAGGAAGCCGAGCAGCGCGGCGCGACCGCGCACGTCTTGGACGGCTCAGACCTGGTCAGCAAGCGGACGACGCTGGACGGGATCGCCGCGGTGCTGAACTTCCCGGAGTGGGCGGGCCGAAACCTCGACGCCCTCTACGACTGCCTGACGGACCTGTCGTGGCTGCCGGAGGGCGAGCATGTGCTGGTCTGGTCCGGCTTCCAGACGCTAGCGGAGCACGACCCGAAGGCCTTCGGCCGGATCAACGCGGTCCTCCGCGACGCCTCCGAGCACCCCATCTGCGGCCGCGAGTTCACAGCAGTCCTGACCAGGCCTTGATCGCCCGTTCGTGGCCGGGGCGGTCTCGGAATACTGGCTTCCGTGCAGAACGGGAGGCAGTATGACTGTCGTGAACATGGCGGACGAGCAGCACGCGCCGATGACCGTCGACGACCTGGAGCGGCTACCCGACGACGGGCGCCGCTACGAGCTGGTCGACGGGAGGCTTGACGTGTCTCCTGCGCCAGTAAGCGCGCATTCCCTCGTTGAGGCCAAGCTCAGCCAGTACCTCGGCTTCGAAGTCGCCCCGGCGGATTTCGTGGTGATGCAAGGTGCTGGTATCAACTTCAACACGGATCGGACGCACCACCGCATCCCGGACGTAGTCGTGCTCAACGAGACCGATTTCGAGCAGCCGTACCTCACCCGGCCACCGTTGCTCGCGATCGAGGTTGTTTCCCCGGAGAGCATCATCCGCGACCATCACACCAAGCGTCGCGAGTACGCCAACTTCGGTATCCAGGCGTACTGGATCGTCACTCCGGATGAAGAGAAACCGGGAATCGTCGAACTCCGGCTGGAGGATGGCGAGTATCGAGAGGTACAGCAGGCGATCGGCGAGGACACCTTCGCCACCGACTTCCCGTTCCCGATCAAGCTGGTTCCGCACTGGCTTCTGGCCAAGGGACCGTGGCGCGACCGAATCGGTGGTGAAGACGGCTGATCAGCCGGTCACCTGAGCTTTTCGGGCACCCATGCGGGCTTTCGCTTTTCGGCGAAGGCCCGCATACCTTCCTGGCCTTCTTCGCCCGCGAAGTGCTTGGCCGACAGCTCCAGCATCTGCGCGAACGCCTCGCCCATGTTCGACGGGCGCCGGCTGGTGAGCATCTGCTTCGTGGCCGCCAGCGCGTTCGGGGCGCCGAGGGCGAGCATGTCGGCGTAACGCTTGACCTCCGCATCCAGCTCGTCGGCCGCGACCGCGGAGTTCAGCAGGCCGATTTCGGCGGCGCGGCGGGCGTCGAAGGTCTCGCCGGTCAGGAACAGCTCGTGCGCCTGGCGGGAGTTGAAGCGGGGCAGCACGGTCACCGAGATCACCGCGGGCACGACGCCGATGCGCACCTCGGAGAAGGCGAAGGTCGCGGTGTCCGCCGCGACCGCGATGTCGCAGGCCGCGACGATGCCGACGCCGCCGGCGCGGGCGGGCCCGGCGAGCTTGGCGACCACCGGCTTCGGGCTGGTCCAGATCTGCTCCAGGATCGCGGGGAACTCGTTCACGCCCTGCTTCTCGGAGTCCGCCGAACGCGACTCCTTGAGGTCCATCCCGGCGCAGAACACCGTGCCGGTGTGGGCCAGGACGATCACGCGCACCGCGTCGTCGGCGATCGCTGCGTTCAGGTGGTCCCGCAGTTCGCGCCGCAGCTGCGCGGACAGCGCATTGCGGTTGCGGGGCGAGTCCAGCGTGATCGTCGCGATGCCGTCGGCCACTGTGAGGTGCACGAGTTCATCCATGACAGGCACGTTAACCGCCGTTAGCCACCCAGGGCCAGTGAGCAACATCCCACTCCGGGGCGGGCATGAGTGCCTCCACCGCAGGTCACGGACCGTGAGCACACCGTGGCGGTCCAACGTACTCACGGGCCCTGGCCAGCAGAGATGCGGTACCGATCCAGGTGTGCGGGTCAGGCCTGGAAGCGCTCGGCCTTGACGGCGGTGAGGAACGAACGCCACTGGGCCCGGTCGGCGGTGATGTACCCGGCGTCGCGATCCTTGGTGTCCCGGATCGCGGCGCCCCCGGCTAACCGCCCGACCTCCGCACAGTTGCCGTTGGGGTTGCTGTAGCTGGACTTGCGCCAGTTTCTGGGGGTCATTTCGCACGCTCCGTCTTATCTCAGGGTGGCGATGTACCCGTTCCACTGGGTACCGGCGGGTGGGGTGCGGCGTGCGAGCACCGATGCGCGCTCGGCGGGCCTCCTGGTGTATCCGACTGGGACACCGGTTTCGACTTTGTGCGGGCTCGATGCCGTGGCCGGCACCCCGGAGCTGATCGCCCATGTCGAAGCGGAGCGACGACAACGCGAACGAGGCGGCCGGCACCGGCTTCGCGAGCCCGAACCGGAATCCGCGGTGCCCGAAGCGTCTACATCGGACGGTCCAGTGATGCCGTCGCTGGAACTCCAGCGCAGAGTGCTGGAAGCACTCCGGCGCATCTGACGCTCCAAGCCACGGGTCGGGCGGAAGACGCATCCCCCGGCGTCCCCGGCCCTCGCGGGCCGGTCGGTGTGGTCCCTCCCCACGCACCGACCGGCCACCCTGCGGCCCCGCCGCTCGTGAGTGAAGGACCGGAATTTTCACTCACGAGCCTTGGGCGTCAGGTCGGGGGGTAGCGGTCGGACCAGTCCGGTGGGCGGGGGCCGAACTCCAGGACCGCGTCGTGGGCGAGGCGCTCGATCACCTCGTAGAGCTCCAGCTCCGCCTTCCAGCGCTCCGGGATCTGCTCCGCCCCGGATTCCGCGCCGATCAGGCTGCCGCAGACCGCGCCCGTCGTCGCGCTGTTGCCCGAGTGGTTCACCGCCACCGGCAGCGCCGCGTCGAAGTCGCCGTCGCAGACCAGCGCCGCGTACAGCCCGATGCCCAGCGCTTCGGCCGCCGTCGATCCCGTGCCGAGGTTGCGCTCCAGATCGCCCGGCGCGATACGGCCGCTGCGGGCCAGGCGGACCGCCGCGGTGATCCGGCGGCTCACCTCCTCGTGTCCGGTGTGCGGAGTTAGCTGCTCCAGTGCCGCATCGACCGCTGTGGCCAGCGGCTCGCCGTTCATCAGGCGCGACACCAGGAACGCCAGCGCTCCCGCGGTCAGCCAGGCCGTCGGGTGGCCGTGGGTCAGCGCCGCCGTCCTCATGCCGACGTGGAAGACCTCCGCCGGGTCGTTGCTCCACAATGCGGCCGGAACCACGCGCATGATCACGCTGCTGCCCTGCGAGTCGCTGACCGGGTTGTCCGGGGACCCCATCTGCTGCTGGCCCTTGGCGAACGCGATGAGCGTTCGCATCATGGTGCGGCCGGGGTTGCGGGTCTGGAACAGCGCCCGCTGGCCGACCAGCCAGCCGTCTGGTTCGGGGGTGCCGTGCAGGAACTCGCCCGCCGCGCGCGGCCAGCTCAGGTGCTGGGTGTGCAGCCAGCGCTGGTAGGCGTGCTGGATGTGCCGGGCCGGGTCGTCGGTGCCGGTGGCGCGCCGGCTGATGTTGGCCCGGATCGTGCCCTCCAGCGAGAACAGCAGTAGCTGGGTATCGCTGCCGAGTCGTCCGGACGGGTGCCCGGCCGGGATGTAGTCGGTCAGGCCACCCGCGCCGTGCCGGGACTGGATCTCGTCCCAGCTGTCGGCGGCGATGGGCATGCCGAGCGCCTCGCCGACCGCGCAGCCGAGAACCGCGCCGAGGAACCGGTCGCGGGACGCCGCCAGGCGGGGGACCGCGGTCAGCCCGGTGCGGTAGTCCGATGTGGACGGTGTCAGGGGCTCGGCGGATTCGGTGGTCGGGTAGCGGCGCTCCCATTGATCGGATTCGTCCGGGTACGGGCCGAATTCCCTTGCTGCGTCTGCAGAAAGCCGCTCGACCAGCGCGGTGATCGGTAGTTTTTCCAGCCATTCCGCCGGAATCGCCGTCGGGCCGTGCAGCGCGCCGAGCAGTTGCCCGCAAAGCACGGCTGCCGTCGCCGCGTCTCCGCTGTGCTCGCTGGCGGAGCCGATAGCGGCGGCGAAATCGTCCTCGCAGGACGATGAGACCCTGACCGCGACCGCCAGCGCGTCCAGGCCGCTGCGGCCGGGTTGCGTCGCGTCGAGGTTCGTGCGGCGCGGCCGGAACCCGGCGGGGCTGAGCTGGCCGAGCCGCAGGGCGCGCCTGAGCGGGGTGCGTCCCGACTGCCAGCCGGAAAGTCCTTGGCTCAGCGATGTTTGCAGCGCGTTCCCGCGCAGCAGCGACAGCATCGTCACCCCGAGCACGCTGGCCGGGCTGTGGCCTTTCGGGTGGCCGTGGGTGAGCGCGGCGAGGTCGCCGCCGAGCGCGAAAACCGTGCCGGGGTCGCCCGACCACAGCGCGGCGAGTGCGCCGAGCGGCACGGCGGTGGCCGTGTCCGAGGTGTTGATGGGCAGCCGCCGGGAACCGGCGGCGTGCCCGGCGGCGACCCGGGCGAGCGCGGTGAGCATCGTCGGCTCGTCGCTGTGGGCGGAGTGCAGTGCGGGTTCCGTCACCAGCCAGCCGTTGGGCTGGGCGGTGTCGGTCCCGCAGTCTCGCCAAGGCACGCCGCGGGTGTGCAGCCAGCGCTGGAGTCCGCCGAGGGCGAAGCTGACCGGATCTCCATCGCCCGCCGACCGCGCTTGGGTGTGCGCGCGGATCAGGCCCTCCAGGACGAAGAGCACGGCGGTGGTGCGCTGCCCGACCCGGCCTAGCGCGATGAATTCGCCCACCGCGCCGCCGAGCAGCATGCCGAGCAACCGTCCCGGTGCTTCGGGCAGCGGGCCGTTGCGGTCGGACAGGCCGGTGGCAGGCGCCGGCGGGGGTTCCGCGCTGAGCCAGCGTTGCAGGGCCGTCGCCCACAGCGGGCGGGTGGCGGGTTTCCGCTGCCACTGTTGCCAGGTGTCCAGCAGCTGCTGCTCCACCGGGTCACGGCGGCTGGTCGCGTGCGCTTCGCGCCAGGCCGCCAGCAGAGCCCGTTCCGTCTCGTCCAACCAGGATTCGTCCATTGTGGATTAACCGGGGTAGCGCTGCGCCCAGCCGGGCACTGGCTCGTGGGTGTCGATCTCCGTGCCTGCGCGGTGCGCGTCTTCCAGCAGCTGGTCCAGGACCGGGCGCAGCTCCAGGCCGGTGGTCCACTCGGCGGGGATCGGCCCGGCGCCGCGGGCGGTGCCCAGCAGGCTGCCGCAGATGGACGCGGTCGCCGCGCTGTTACCGGCGTGGGTAGCCGCCAGCGACACGGCGTCGGCGAACGAGTTCGGGTGCGCCAGCGCAGCCGCAACGGCGATCGCCAGCGCTTCCGGCGCTTGCCAGCCGAGGCCCAGGGTTTCCAGGCCGGCCGGCGACACCGGGCCGTTCGCGGCGATCTCGATCGCGGAGCGCAAGCCCAGCGCAGTGGTCTCAGCACCCTCCATCTGGTCCAGCTCGGCCAGCACGGCATGCACCGCTTCGGCGAGGGTGTGGCCCTCCTGCAACGCGGACACCAGCCCGGACAGCGCCCCGGCCGGCAGGTAACCGTCCGGATGCCCGTGGGTGACCGCGGCGATCTCGATACCCAGGGCGATCGAGTCCTGCACGGTGCGGACCTCGAAGCCGACCACCGCACCGCGGACCGTTGCCGCGGGCGTGCGGGCGGCGTTCGGCGGGTTGCCTGGCGTCGGGGGCTCCCGGCGGTCGTTCCATTGCGCCAATGAGGTCAGCGACGCCTCGTCCGGGAACCGCTGCACGCGAAGCGTTTCGTTCTCGGCGAGCGTCCCGGCCGGCAGGTTCACGTCGACCCGGGCGCCCTGCGTGAGCAGCCATTGCTGGAGCACCGTGCGGACCAAGCCCGGCCGGAACGCCGGGACGCCGCGCAGTGTCGAGCGGATGGTCCCGCCGATCAGGCCGTAGAGCACGAATGCCGCCTGCTGCGAGTAGGCGGTGGCCGCGCCGCGGCGGCCGAAGGCCTCGGCGAGTTCCCGCACGCCTTCCGGGTTCACGCCCAGGATCGTGCGCAGGTCGGAGAACATCCAAGGCGCGCCGAGGGCGTCGCCGACGGCGGCGCCCAGCACACAGCCTTCGAGCCGCTCGCGGCGGCTGAGCTGCACCCGGGTTTCGGCGGCGAGCTCGGCCCCGGCTTCCGCCCCGGCGGCGGCCTCGCCGATCAGCTGGGCCGCGCGTTCGGGGCCGAAGGCCTCGACGAGCAGCTTCTGCAGGCCCTGCGTCAGGTCGGCGGAGTTCCCGTCGCCGTTGTCGCGGAACTCGCGCCACACGCTGAGCAGCTGCAGTTCCTCCTCTGACAGGCCTTCGTCGGCTTCGTCGCCTGCCTCGGCCGGCGCCTCCGTGACGGCGGTTTCCGCAGCCGGAGCCTCGACGACTGCCGCCTCGGCAACCGGGGTTTCGGAAGCTGGAGGTTCCGCAGCGGGCGTCTCGGCGGCAGGAGCATCGGCGACCGGAACTTCCGCGGCTGCGGCTTCCTGGGCGGGCGCTTCCTGGTCCGGGGTTTCCGGCGCCGGGTCGTCCTCGACCGGTCCCTCGCCGGGCTGCGCGGTCTCCGATTCCGGCGTTCCTGCTGCGTACCGAGGCCTTTCGGGCACTTCGGCCGCTGGCGTGACGACGTCTTCCTGCGGCGGCACGGCGGGCGCGGCCTCGCCGATCGGGTAGCGCTCCAGCCAAGGTTCGTCGACCGCCTCGACCGCCTCCGCCTCCTGTTGGTCCGCAGTTTCAATTGAAACCGCGGGGGCGTCTGGTTCGGCTTCGGGCTCGACCGCTTCGGCTGGTGCGTCGTCGGCGACCGGCGCCGCCTTCGAGGGCTTCGCGACCGGCTCCGCGCCCGTCAGCTGCAGGGCGGAGGTGAACACCAGCTCCGAGATGTCCTTCGCGGCCGGGTAGCGCGAGGTCCACGCGTCACCGCTCGGTGGATTCGGGCCGAACTCCAGCAGCGCGTCCTTCGCCAGCGCCTCGACGATCTCGCGCTGCTTGAGGTCGCGCAGCCACACACCCGGCAGCGCGGGCGCGCCGTAGCGGGCGCCGACGATGTTCCCGCAGATGGCCGCGGTGGAGTCGCTGTCGCCGGAGTGGTTGACGGACACCATCAGCGCGGCCGCGATGCTGTCGGTGCTAAGCGCCGCGCACACCGCGATGGCCAGCGCCTCGTGCCCGGCCCAGCCGCCGCCCAACGTGTCCTTGAGCTGTTCGGGGCTCGGCTTGCCCTGCTCTGCGAGCTCCTCGGCGGCCTGCAACGCGCGCTCGGTGTCTTCGTGGCCCTGGTACTGCACGAGCAGTTCGCGGGCCTGCCGCACCGCGTCTTCCAGCGTCTCCTCGCGCAGCAACCGGTGCACCACCACGGCAAGCGCCCCGGCGGGCAGGTAGCCGTTGGGCTGCGAGCAGGTCAGGGCCGCGGTCGCGGCGGCGAGTTCGAAGACCTGCTCGGGGTCGTCGGACCACAGCGCCACCGGTGCCGCCCGGACCACGCCGCCGCAGTCCTGCGAATCGTTGATCGGCCGCTCGAAGGTGCCGGGCGCGCCCACCGCGGCGAACTCGCGCAGCGCGGTGATGCAGCTGCTGTTCGGCGAGCGCACGGCGAACAGGTCGCGCTGCTCGATCAGCCAGCCGTTGGGCTTGGGGTGGCTCATCGTGAACGGCCCGGCGGCTCGCATCCACGCGTAGCCCTGGGTGTGCAGCCAACGCTGGTAGGCCAGCTGGATCGCGGACAGCGGGCTGTCGGCTCCGGCGGTGCGGGCCGCGAAGTGCCCGCGGATCAGGCCTTCCAGGGTGAACAGCACCATTTGGGTGTCGTCGGTGAACTCGCCCGGGTGCTCACCGGCGCGGTCGTACTCCGTGACGCCCATCGCGCCGAAGCGGCTGCGGATCTGGTCCACGGGATAGAACTCCACCGGCGCGCCGAGCGCGTCGCCGATCGCCCCGGCCAGCATCGAGCCGAGGAACCGGCGGCCGAACCCGGTTTCCAGGGGATCGCCCGGCGGCTGCGCGGTCGGCCCGCCCGTCGGCTTCGGGGCCTGCTCGCCGGGCTGCGGCGCGGCTCCCGCCGGGGCCTGCACCGGCATTCCGTTCGCGGGGGAGTTGATCGGCACGCCAGGGGCCTTCGGTGGCACGGCGGCCTTGGCCAGGTCCTCGACGGGGAGCCGGGCCTTGACCGGGCTGGTCGGGTTGACCTGCACGTCGATGCCGGTGAGGTTGTGCGTCGCCAGCTGCCGACCGGTCATCCGCTGCCAGGTCGTCCAGTTGGGCGGCAGGAAGGTCTCCGAGGTGAACACCTGCAGCTGCCGGCGGCCCGACTCGTGCTCCATCGTGAACAGCCCGCTGCCCTGCGGCTGCGCGAACAGGATCAGCTCGGCGTCCAGCATCGCGGTCAGCAGCGAATGCCCCTGCGCGTAGCCGGTGGTGGTGAGCTGCAGGGCGCGTTCGACGTCGTTGGTCGGCGCGGGCAGCCGCAGCGCCACCGGGGACGGCCGGTAGTTCGGGTTCGGTGAGAAGTCGTCGGTGATCTCGCCCTGTTCGTCCACCCGGTAGCCGCCGATGAAGCCCCACGGCGGCACCTCGGCGTTCGGATCGGTGAAGATCGGGTCGACCACGTACAGCCAGGTGTTCGGCTGCTTCTGGGCCTGTTCCCGCATGGTTGGCGTGATGACCGGTCGATTCGGCTGCTGCGTGTTCATCTCGCGCTGTTGTCCCCGACTCCTCGTCCATCCTTGCATTGATCGCCCCCACACACACCGGCGCGGTCACCCGATAGCGCGGCCTGACGGGTGAGACGAGCACAAGGAGCGGCGGGTTCCCCGTCCAGACGCTGGCAACAAACTCTCTCATGACCACATGGGGTGAAGCTAAGTGTTCGAAAGAACAACTCAGCGTTAGGTGCAGATTTCTGCTGTCGTCGCTGGTCGCGACGCGATCAAACGCTGCTGTCGGAGAGCGCGGCGGTCATTAGGCACTGCAGGCACGGCATGCCGGCCGGTCTGTCGAGAGCTTCCGCCTGACCTGGGACGATGCCGAAACCGCAGTAGGCGTAGAGCATCGCGGGCAGCTCACCGCCGTCCGGCAGCGGGAAGAAGTGGCAGGACTTGTCCTGCTCGCTGCGCGCGAACTCGGTTCGGACGCGTGCGATCAGGTGCGGTCGCGCGTTCATCCGGCCCCCACGGTGCACTGTGAAGTCGGGTCCGGCAGCGACCTGGGCTGTCGGGGGTGTCCGGGCCGCTGCCGGTCTTCGTGTACCCAGCTGGATGACACGGCCACATCATGCCCCGCAGGTTGCGCCCACCAACAGAGTTGTCGACTTTTGCTCAACCCCCGGGCGACAACCCGTCCCCAGGAAGGCGGAATTCCCTGCCGCAACAACGTCAACGCTGCTATCCGCGACGGTCGCATGCCCCGGCTGCGCGCCGAAACCGTTCGTGGAGGATTTCCTCGGTTCGTTCCGCGAGGTCAGGCTCCGCGACGAAGGATCCTGCGTATTCGCTCAGGTCGCGCACAGGCTGGCCCGCGAGGGTGACCGGGTCGTCAGCCAAGTCATTTCCCGTAGTGGTAGCGGCAAGCCGCGATTCGAATCTCGTCTCCCGCGACCTTGCAGACCAGCCGATGCTCGTCAGAGATGCGACGCGACCAGTAGCCCTGGAAACCGTGCTTGAGCTGTTCGGGTTTGCCGATTCCTTCGTTCCCGTTCCGGCAGATGTCTTTGACCAGCGCGTTGATTCGCTTGAGGATCTTGCGATCCTCGGTTTGCCACCAGACGTAGTCGTCCCAGGCAGCCCGTCCCAGACCAGTTTCATTCGGCGAGCTCGTGTTGTTCTCCGCCGCCGGCTTCCAGCCACTCGATCGCGAGGATCAGGCGGCGGGCGTTCTCGGGGCTGCGGAGCAGGTAGGCAGCTTCCTTCAAGGACTGGTAGTCATCCAATGACACCATCACGACCGGCTCGTGACCTGCTCGGGTGATCACGACTTCCTCACGGTCGTTCACCACGGAGTCGAGCGTCTCGGCGTACTTGGCACGGGATTTGGACAGAATACTGTACGTCTTGCATGTGGGTGGCGGCAAGCACGGGCAGAACCGCACGTTATAGGGCTGCGGACAGCTGGAGGGGAGCTGCGGTGAGGGCCTCGGCGTAGCGGTTCAGGATCAGGTCGGCCACGCCCTCGTCGTCGGCCATCGGGGCCGCTAGCAGCGGGCTTGTCGCGTGCTTGCGGGCCAGATCGATGATCCGGTCCGGGAGCAGGCCCGGGGCCAGGAACCAGGAGGCGACCGCGATGCGGCGGGCACCGCGTGCGCGCAGGGCCTCGATCGCCGCCGGAACAGCGGGTTCGGCGGCTGCCGCGAAGGTCGCGACGGCGCCGGCCCACGACGTGCGCGACTGCCAGCGCGCCGCGACGTCGGCGACCAGGCGGTTCGCCGGTGCGTGCGACGATCCCGCGCCGGCCAGCAGCACGCCCAGTTCCGGGTCGTCGGCGGACGCTCCGGCCTCGGCCAGCCGCCGCCACGCCGCCTCGTCCAGTCGCGGATCCGGGCCCAGCACATCGGCCACGTGCACCCGGAACCGCGGATAGCGCCGCTCCGCGTCGGCCACCGCCGCGGGCACGTCGACGCGGGCGTGGAAGGCCCGGCCGAGCAGCAACGGCACGACGACCGCCGAGCCGTGGCCGTCGCCGTGCGCCGCGCTGAGCACGTCGCCCACGCGCGGTGCCGACAGGTCCAGGAACGCCATGCGCACATCGAGATCCGGGCGCATCGCGCGGACCACGTCCATCAGGGCGTGGATGGTCGCGGCCGAACGCGGATCCCGGCTGCCGTGCGCGACAGCCACCAGTGGAGCGGTCATCTCCTGCTCATTCCGACGCGGCGGCCAGCGGCGCCAACGGCACCCCGATCAGCCCGGCGGCTAGCGTGGTGCCGTCGGCGGGGTCGATCACCAGGAACGATCCGGTGCGCCGGCTCGCGGCGTAATCGTCGATCGGCAGCGGCTCCGCCGTGCGCAGCCGCACCCGGCCGATCTCGTTGAGCTGCAACGAATCCGGACTGTCCACACTCGATAGCTGCTGTTCGTCGAAGCGGGCCGCCAGCTCGGTGACGATGGCCTGCACGGTGCGGGTGCCGTGCTTGACCAGCACCTTGGCGCCCGGGTTCAGTGGCTTCTCCGCCAGCCAGCAGACGGTGGCGTCGAGCTCGTCGGTGACCCGCGGCGGGGCGTCCGCGGCGGCGATCAGGTCGCCGCGCGAGATGTCCACGTCGTCGGCCAGCAGCAGGGTGACGGAGTGCCCGGCCGCGGCGCGCGGCCTCGCCCCGTCCGGGCTGTCCACCTTGGACACCCGGGTGCGCAGCCCGGCGGGCAGCACGACCACCTCGTCGCCCTCCGCCACGACACCGGCCGCCACCTGGCCCGCGTAGCCGCGGTAGTCCGGGTATTCGGCGGTGCGCGGCCGGATCACGTACTGCACCGGCATCCGGAACGGCGCGTCGTGCGGGTCCGGTGCCACCGGCACGCTTTCCAGGTGCTCCAGCAGCGAAGGACCGCTGTACCAGGGGGTGTTCGCGGAGCGTTCCACCACGTTGTCACCGAGCAGCGCGGACACCGGGATGGTCACCACGGTGTCGTCGCGGTAGCCCAGTGCACGGGCGTGCTCGGTGAACTCGGCGGCGATGCGGGTGTACACCGCCTCGTCGAAGCCGACCATGTCGATCTTGTTGACGGCCAGCACCAGCTGCGGCACGCCCAGCAGCGCCAGCACCGCCGCATGCCGCCGGGTCTGCTCGATGACGCCCTTGCGCGCGTCCACCAGCAGAACCGCCAGCTGCGCGGTCGAGGCACCGGTGACGGTGTTGCGGGTGTACTGCACGTGACCGGGGGTGTCGGCGAGGACGAAAGTGCGCTTGGGCGTGGCGAAGTAGCGGTAGGCCACGTCGATGGTGATGCCCTGTTCACGCTCCGCGCGCAGGCCGTCCACCAGCAGCGACAGGTCCGGGGTGGCGAGGCCGCGGTCCGCGCTGGCGCGGTGCACCGCGTCGAGCTGGTCGGCCAGCACCGACTTGGTGTCGTGCAGCAGCCGCCCGACCAGGGTGCTCTTGCCGTCGTCGACGGAGCCGGCGGTGGCCAACCGCAGCAGGTCGCTGTGCACCGGCAGGGTCACCTCGGTGCCGCTGTCCGACGCGGTGCGAGTGGTCGTCTCGGTCATTGAAGAACCCATTCCTGGTGGTTCGGCTGTGTGCCTTGTCTCTGAAGTTCGGTCGTGTTCTTGAAGCGGCGAAGCCGCTTAGCCCGCCTACGCCACTTGCACCGCCGCGGGTTCTCAGACGTTCCCTCGGGAGGACAGCGCCAGCGCCGCGTATTGGGCATCCACAAGTCGCCGATCCCGGACCGAGGGGGCGTCTGAGGTTCCGCTACCGGCACCGCTACTCAAAATGAGTGTGGAAACCGTTTTCAGAAGTAGCCCTCGCGCTTGCGGTCTTCCATTGCGGCTTCGGAAATGCGGTCGTCGGCTCGCGTCGCGCCGCGCTCGGTGAGCCGGCTGGCGGCGACCTCGGCGATCACATCGTCCACTGTGTACGCCTCGGATTCCACCGCGCCGGTGCAGGAACCGTCGCCGACGGTGCGGTAGCGCACGGTCTTGGTGGCCGCGACCTCACCGTCGCGGGGCCCGCCCCACGGACCCGAGGTCAGCCACATGCCGTCGCGCAGGAACACCTCGCGCCGGTGCGAGTAGTAGATCTCCGGCAGCTCGATCTTTTCCCGCTGGATGTAGCGCCAGATGTCCAGCTCGGTCCAGTTCGACAGCGGGAACACCCGGACATGCTCGCCCGGCCGGTGCTTGCCGTTGTACAGGTTCCACAGCTCGGGGCGCTGGCGGCGCGGGTCCCACTGCCCGAAGGCGTTGCGGAGGCTGAAGATGCGCTCCTTGGCGCGGGCCCGCTCCTCGTCGCGCCGACCGCCGCCAAAGACCGCGTCGAACCGGTTCTCGCTGATCCCGTCCAGCAGCGGCGTGGTCTGCAGCGGGTTGCGGGTGCCGTCGGCCCGCTCCTGCAGCCTGCCGTCGTCGATGTAGTCCTGCACGGACGCCACCACCAACCGCAGGTCGTGCCGCTCCACCAGCTCGTCGCGGAAGGCCAGCACCTCCGGGAAGTTGTGCCCGGTGTCGACGTGCAGCAGCGGGAACGGCACCGGCGCGGGCCAGAACGCCTTCCGCGCCAGGTGCACCAGCACCGTGGAGTCCTTGCCGCCGGAGAACAGGATCACCGGCCGGTCGAACTCACCGGCCACCTCGCGGAAGATGTGGATCGCTTCGGACTCCAGCGCGTCCAGGTTGTCCACCTGCGGCGGCACGTCGGTCCGATCGATCGGCAACTCGACTGTCGTCATGTCTCCTCCGGAGTTTCTCAGCCGTGCAGTCCGCACTCGGTCTTGGCGTTGCCCGCCCAGCGCCCGCTGCGCGGGTCGGCACCGGGCGCGGGCTTGGCGGTGCAGGGCTGGCACCCGATCGACGGGTAACCGGCCGACACCAGCGGGTTGACCAGCACGCCGTGCTCGTCGATGTAGCGCTGCATGTCGTCGTCGGTCCAGGCCGCCAGCGGGTTGATCTTGACCAGGGCGTTGCGGTCGTCCCAGGTCACGATCGGCGTGTTCGCGCGCGTCGGGGCCTCCACCCGGCGAACCCCGGTCACCCACGCCTCGTAGCGGGCCAGCGTGTTGCGCAGCGGCACCACCTTGCGCAGGAAACAGCAGCGGTTCGGGTCCCGCTCGAACAGCCGCGGACCCTCGCTGGCGTCCTGCTCCGCGACGGTCTGCGCGGGGATCGCGTTGACGATGTTCACGTCGTGGACCTGCGCGACGGCGTCGCGGGTGCCGATGGTCTCGGCGAAGTGGTAGCCGGTCTCCAGGAACAGGATGTCCACGCCCGGCTTCGCCTTGGCCGCCAGGTCGACCAGCACCGCGTCCTGCATGTTCGACGCGACGATCAGGCCGTCGCCGAAGTTGTCGACGGCCCAGCGCAGGGCTTCCTCCGCGTCGGCCTCGGCCAGCCGCGGCGCGGCCTCCTCGACCAGCGCCCGCAGCTCGTCGTCGCTGCGCCGGGCGCCGATGTTCGTGGTGGTGTCGGCAGTCATCCTTCTCCGTTTCCTCCGGCCGGGTCTTCGGCCTGTTCGCCGAGGGACAGCCCGATGAGCCGCACGGTGAAGACCCGCAGGCACGACGCGCACTGCCACGCCCCGGCCGGCTCGGCCTCGGGCGTGAGGTCTTCGTCCCCGCAGTACGGGCAGTAGAACGGCGCCGCTCGGCTCACTTGAGGTCGTCTTCCTCGGCCCGCGCCACCCACTGCGCGAAGCGCTCGCCGGTGGAGCGCTGCGCCAGGTAGTGGCGGACCAGCCGCTCCACGTAGTCGCCGAGCTCGGCGGAGGTGACCTTGTGACCGCGGATCTTGCGGCCGAATCCGGCGTCCTCGCCGAGGCCGCCGCCGAGGTGCACCTGGAAGCCCTCGACCTGGTTGCCGTCGCCGTCCGGCACCATCTGGCCCTTCAGGCCGATGTCGGCGACCTGGGTGCGGGCGCAGGCGTTCGGGCAGCCGTTGAGGTTGATCGTCACCGGGTCGGTGACGTCGCCCTGGATGTCGGCGAGCCGCTGCTCCAGCTCGTCGACCAGCGCGATCGCCCGCTCCTTGGTCTCCACGATGGCCAGCTTGCAGAACTCGATGCCGGTGCAGGCCAGCACGCTGCGCCGCCACGGCGACGGGTCGGCCTGCAGGCCCAGCCCGTCCAGGTCCGCGACCAGACCGTCCACTTCGGACTTCGGCACGTCGAGGACCAGCAGGTTCTGCTCGACGGTGGTGCGCACGCGCCGCGAACCCACCCGCTCGGCGGCCTTCGCGACCTCCACCAGCGTGGAGCCGCTGACCCGGCCCGCCGCGGACGTTGCGCCGACGTAGAAGTTGCCGTCGACCTGCGGGTGCACCCCGACGTGGTCGCGGTGACCGGTCGGCGTCTCCGGCGCGGGGCCGTCGACCAGCTTGCGGCCCAGGTACTCGTCCTCCAGCACCTGCCGGAACTTCTCCGCACCCCAGTCGGCGAGCAGGAACTTCAACCGGGCGCGGTGCCGCAGCCGCCGGTAGCCGTAGTCGCGGAAGATCTGCACCACGGCTTGCCACACCTCGGCGACCTCACCGAGCGGCACCCAGGCGCCCAGCCGCACCGCGAGCTTCGGGTTCGTGGACAGGCCGCCGCCGACCCACAGGTCGAAGCCGGGCCCGTGCTCCGGGTGCACGACGCCGACCAGCGAGATGTCGTTGATCTCCGGCACGGTGTCCCAGCGCGGCGAGCCGCTGATCGCTGTCTTGAACTTGCGCGGCAGGTTGGACAGCGACTTGTCGCCGATGAATCGCTCGGCGATCTCGTCGATCGCCGGGGTGGCGTCGATGATCTCGTCCGCGGCGACGCCCGCGACCGGCGATCCCAGCACGACGCGGGGGCAGTCGCCGCAGGCCTCGGTGGTGGACAGCCCGACGCCCTCCAGCTTCTGCCAGATCGTCGGCATGTCCTCGACCCGCACCCAGTGCAGCTGGATGTTCTGCCGGTCGGTGATGTCGGCGGTGTCGCGCGCGTAGGTCTGCGAGACCTCACCGATGGTGCGCAGCTGCTCGGTGGTCAGCGCACCGCCGTCGATGCGGACCCGCAGCATGAAGTAGCGGTCGTCGAGCTCCTCGGGCTCGATCGTGCCCGTGCGCGCGCCGGGGATGCCCGGGGCGCGCTGGGTGTAGAGGCCCCACCAGCGGAAACGACCACGCAGGTCGGCCGGGTCGATCGAGTCGAAGCCGCCGTGGGCGTAGATCGTCTCGATGCGCTGCCGAACGTTCAGCGGGTTGTCGTCCTTCTTCGAGCGCTCGTTGGCGTTGAGCGGCTCGCGATAACCGAGCGCCCACTGGCCCTCGCCGCGCGTCTTGCGCTTGCGGGCGGGGCGAGCAGGGGCTTCCGTCGGGGGGACCATGTCCGACCTCCGGGATTCGGGCGCGGCAGCGCCGCGCGGAATTCCCGTCGATGGTGACGGTTCTCACTGCTCGGCACTCCCGGCGCCGACTGGACAATGCAGAACGCGGCGGCGGGATTTCAACGCATGGCGCGGCACAGCGCGCTGGACACGCGCCGCAGGTCCACGTAGCGGCGGGTGACCAGCAAGAGCCTCGGCAAGGTCGCACCCATGTGGGGCAGCGTGCCACGTGCTCACCGACCGGTCCATCCCTATCCGAATGGTGAGACAGTGGTGGAGTGCCTGCTCAACTGCCAGTCGGTGAACCCGCCCCGGCCGACGGAACGCTCCCGCCCGAAGCCCTGACGGGCCTGGGTTCGCGGCCGTTCGGGGTGTACGTCCACGTGCCGTTCTGCGCCACCCGCTGCGGGTACTGCGACTTCAACACCTACACCGCCGATGAGCTGGGCTCATCGGCGAGTTTCGGCAGCTGGCTGGACGGCCTGCGGGCGGAGCTGGAACTGGGCGCGCGGGTGCTGGCGGCGGGCGATCAGGCGGTGCCTGCGGCGGAGACGGTCTTCGTCGGCGGCGGCACGCCGTCGCTGCTCGGCGCGGGACGGTTGGGCGAGGTGCTGGCGGCGATCCGCGATTCGTTCGGGCTCGACGGTGCGGCGGAAATCACCACCGAATCCAACCCTGAGTCGACGTCGCCGGAGTTTTTCGCCGGGATCCGCGAGGCCGGGTTCAACCGGGTGTCGCTGGGCATGCAGTCCGCCGCGGAGCACGTGCTGCGGGTGCTGGAGCGGCGGCACACGCCGGGCCGCGCGGTCGCGGCGGTCGGCGAGGCGCGCGCGGCCGGCTTCGACCACGTCAACCTGGACCTGATCTACGGCACGCCGGGGGAGACCGACGACGACCTGCGGGCCTCGCTGGACGCGGTGCTGTCCACCGGGGTCGACCACGTCTCGGCGTACGCGCTGATCGTCGAGGACGGCACCGCGATGGCCCGCAAGGTCCGCCGAGGCGAACTCCCGATGCCCGACGACGACGTGCTGGCCGACCGCTACGAACTGATCGACGGCGCGCTCGGCGAGGCGGGTCTGGGCTGGTACGAGGTGTCGAACTGGGCGCGGGACGACGCGGCGCGCTGCCGCCACAACCTCGGCTACTGGCAGGGTGGCGACTGGTGGGGCGCCGGCCCGGGCGCGCACAGCCACGTCGGCGGCGTCCGCTGGTGGAACGTCAAGCACCCGGCCCGCTACGCGGCGGTGCTGGCGGAGGGCAACTCCCCGGCGGCGGGGCGGGAGCGCCTCGCCGACGAGGACCAGCGGGTCGAGCGGATCATGCTCGGACTCCGCCTGGCCACGGGTCTCCCGGTGGACGCGCTGGACGAGCCGGGCCTTCTAGCGGCGAAGCAAGCAGCCGCCGACGGTCTGCTGCAGCCCGAAGCGCTGACGGCGGGCCGCTGCGTCCTGACGGACCGGGGCCGCCTCCTCGCCGACGGAGTGGTTCAGCGCCTGATCGCGTGATCAGGCAGGGGAGCTGACCTGGATTCCGTTCAGAGCGGTAGCTTCAGCGAGTCTCTTGTCGTAGGTCATCACCAGATCGACGTCGAGGGCGATTGCCGCAGCGAGGTGAATCGCGTCGAGCGAGCGCAGTTGGTTCGGCTCAAGCCTTCGGGAGAGGTTCATGATCTCGAAGTCGAGCGGATGCTCGGCGATGCCGCTCATTGCGTCCCGCAGTTCGTTAGCCACTTCCTGGAACGTCGTGTCCCGGCTGGCTCGAAGCACCCGGGCGATTTCGGTCCAGGCCAACGTGGTCGATACCAACAGTGCCTGGCGGCGGGCGAGATCGTCCAGTTCCGCGACGAGCGCGGAGGATTCCGGCTCGCGGACTACCCGCTTGATCAGCGCGCTGCTGTCCAGGTATACGCGCATCAGAAACGGTCCTCGCGATCCAGCAGGTCGATCGTCCGTTGGCCCGCCGGGAGCGTTCTGGTCGGTACGACCTTGCGGTAGGGGCTCCTCGGCAGGAGCACCTTGCCCGAAGTGATCAGGTGGTCCCACTCGTGCTTGGGTTCCGCGGCCGGAGTGAGCCCGAGATAGCGGTCTACGGCTTCACGGAGGATGTCCTGCTGAGAGCGACCTGATCGTTCCGCTTCGGCGCGCAAGGCATCTTCTGCTTCGGCGCGAAGGCGCAGGTTCAGAGCCATGACGCAACGGTACCAACTCCGATACCATGTTGGTACCGCTATCGGGTTGCGTCCAGGTCGAGGACTCTGGCGTGCAGGACCGTGCGCTGGTGGAGGGCTGATCGGAGGGCCCGGTGCAGGCCGTCCTCCAGGTAGAGCTCGCCGCGCCAGCGGACCACGTGCGGGAACAGGTCCCCGAAGAACGTCGAGTCCGGGCTCAGCAGCCGATCCAGGTGCAGCACCTTCGTCGTGGTGACCAGATCTTCCATCCGCACCGGGCGCGGCGGCACCTTCGCCCAGTCCCGCAGCGCCATCCGGTGGTCGGGGTAGGGCTGGCCCTCCCGGACGTCCTTGAAGATCACGGCAGCTGGCACCTCCTGGCGAACGGCCGAACGCGTTGCACGCCGCAGTTGGTCCGCCTGCGGCTACCGCCGCCGGAACCGATCTGCTCCGCTCGATGTACCGGCCCGTCGGCCCCGCGGCAGGCTACCGCCGTCCGCCCGTGCGCCTCGGCTCCGGTGCACGAACACCGTAAACTCGATGGTGGTACCCGGGCTGTGCCTGG
The DNA here is from genome assembly GCF_014697215.1 of Saccharopolyspora pogona. Taxonomy (GTDB): domain Bacteria; phylum Actinomycetota; class Actinomycetes; order Mycobacteriales; family Pseudonocardiaceae; genus Saccharopolyspora; species Saccharopolyspora hattusasensis. Next base: position 4,985,413 of record NZ_CP031142.1, on the reverse strand, counting down.
GCATCGAGCCTGGGCGGGTGCCGCTGGAGGTGAAGGAGGTGGCGGTGGTGAACGCGGATGATCGCCGTTTCGAGGTGCTACGGGCGATCGTGGCCGACTACGTGTCGACCAAGGAGCCGGTGGGTTCGAAGGCGCTCGTCGACCGCCACAACCTCGGTGTGTCCAGCGCCACGGTCCGCAACGACATGGCCGCCCTGGAGGAGGAGGGCTTCATCGTCCAGCCGCACACCAGCGCCGGCCGGGTGCCCACCGACAAGGGCTACCGGCTGTTCGTGGACCGGCTGCACGAGGTCAAGCCGCTGACCGAGGCCGAGCGTCGCGCCATCCACAAGTTCCTCGAAGGGGCGCTGGACCTGGACGACGTGATGCGCCGCAGCGTCCGGCTGCTGGCGCAGCTCACCCAGCAGGTCGCCGTGGTGCAGTACCCCACGTTGACCCGATCGACCGTCCGGCACGTCGAGGTGGTCACCATCACCCCGGCGCGGCTGATGCTGGTGCTGATCACCAACACCGGGCGCGTGGACCAGCGGATGGTCGACCTCGGCGACGTGATCACCGACGACGACGTGGCCCGGCTGCGCAACGTGCTCAACGTGTCGATGGTCGAGAAGCGGCTCGCCGACGCCTCCGCCGCGGTGGCCGAGCTGCCCGACCAGGCTCCGTCGGAGCTGCGCGACCCGCTGATCCGCGTGTGCAGCGTGCTCATCGAGTCGCTGGTGGAGCACCCGGAGGAGCGGATGCTGCTGGGCGGCACGCCCAACCTGACCCGCAACGTCGCCGACTTCCCCCACTCGCTGCGCCAGGTCCTGGAGGCGCTCGAAGAGCAGGTCGTGGTACTCAAGCTGCTCGCGGCGGCGCGCGATTCGGGCACCGTGCGGGTCAGCATAGGGATGGAGAACGAGGCCAAGGAGATGCAGACGACCTCGGTGATTTCCACCGGATACGGTTCGGATGGCATGGTATTGGGCGGCCTGGGAGTTGTCGGACCGACTCGGATGGACTACCCGGGCACGATGGCGGCGGTGCGGGCCGTAGCCGCGTACGTGGGTGAGATCCTGATCGGTCGGTGACGGTTTACCGCGCCCGACCGGCGTGTACTCGTTGATCGAGCAGAGGAAGTACGGAGAAGGTGGCCAGGGACTACTACGCGACCCTCGGGGTGGCCAGGGAAGCGACACCCGAGCAGATCAAGCGGGCATACCGCAAGCTCGCCCGAGAACTGCACCCAGACGTCAACCCCGATGAGGCCGCGCAGGAGCGGTTCCGCGAGGTGACGACCGCCTACGAGGTCCTTTCCGACCCGAAGAAGCGGCAGGTGGTCGACCTCGGCGGCGACCCGCTGTCCAACGGCGGCGGTGCCGGCGGTGGCATGGGCGACCCGTTCGCGGGCTTCGGCGGTCTGGGCGACATCATGGACGCCTTCTTCGGCGGCGGTGCCGGTGGCGGCGGGCGGGGCCCGCGCAGCCGCGTCCAGCCGGGCTCGGACGCGCTGCTCCGGCTGGCGATGACGCTGGAGGAGTGCGCCAGCGGCGTGAACCGGGATATCACCGTCGACACTGCGGTGCTCTGCGACTCGTGCGACGGCGGCGGCTCCCGCGCCGGCAGCGCCCCGTCGACCTGCGACACCTGCGGTGGTCGCGGCGAGGTGCAGTCCGTGCAGCGGTCGTTCCTGGGGCAGGTCATGACGTCCCGGCCGTGCCCGGTCTGCCGCGGTTTCGGCGAGGTCATCACCGACCCGTGCCAGCAGTGCGGCGGCGACGGCCGGATCCGCGCGCGGCGCACCATCACCGTCAAGATCCCGGCCGGTGTCGGCGACGGAATGCGGGTGCGGCTGGCCGGCGAAGGCGAGGTCGGGCCCGGCGGGGGACCGGCCGGTGACCTGTTCGTCGAGGTCGAGGAGCTCCCGCACGAGCGGTTCACCCGCGACGGCGCGGACCTGCACTGCACCGTCGAGCTGCCGATGACGGCCGCGGCGCTGGGCACCGTGCTTAACCTGGAAACGCTCGATGGCGGCCAGGAGGAGCTGACGGTCGAGCCTGGCATGCAGTCCGGCACCGAGCAGGTGCTAACCGGTCGGGGCCTGCCCAAGCTGCGGTCCAACGGCAAGGTCAGCGGCCACGGCGACCTGCACGTGCACCTCGACGTCGTGGTGCCGACCCGGCTCGACGAGTCGCAGTCCGACCTGCTGCGCCAGCTCGCCGCGCTGCGCGGCGAGGAGCAGCCGGAGCCGACGGTGACCGCCAACGGCAACGGCAACCGGCACGGGCTGTTCTCCCGCTTCCGCTCCTTCGGCAACCGCTGAACTGGAAGATGCTTCAAAGTGGTTTGCGTGGCGGTGCGGGCAGCGGAACCTCAGAGGCCTTCTCGCTGCGGGATCCCCGACTCAGCCAATTCACCACGTCGGGGTGTCCTCGCTGGGAGAACCCCAGAGGGGTGGGCACCGTGAACCCGCGGCAGTGCCGGTAGAGTCCCACACCGCAAGCGGCTACCGCCGCTTGCGAAGAACAGACCGAACGGTGAGGCGGGACGTGTCCGAATCCTCGCTGCCGGTGTTCTCTGTCGAGCGGCTGCCCGCCGTCGGCGCGGCCACCCTGGACGGCCCGGAGGGCAAGCACGCGGCCACCGTCCGCCGCCTGCGCGTCGGTGAGCAGCTGCTGCTCTCGGACGGGCAGGGCGGTTTGGCGCGCTGCGAAGTGGCGGCCGCTGCGAAGGATTCGTTGCAGCTCGCCGTCTCCGAGACCTGGCATGTCCCGCAGCCCGGACTGCGGGTGCGGCTGGCGCAGGCGCTGGTCAAGGGCGACCGCGGGGAGCTCGCGGTGGAGCTGGCGACCGAGGCGGGCGTGGACGCGGTGGTGCCGTGGCGCGCCGCCCGGTGCGTGGCGAAGTGGGACGACGGCCCACGCGGCGCGAAGGCGCTGGCGCGGTGGCGGAGCACGGCCGCGCAGGCGGCGAAGCAGGCGCGGCGGGCGTGGACGCCACCGGTGGACGAGCCGGTGAGCACCAAGCAGCTCGCGGCGCTGGTCCGCGGTGCCGACGCGGCGCTGGTGCTGCACGAGTCGGCGGCCACGCCGCTGTCGTCGGTGGATCTGCCCGCGACCGGTGAACTCGTCCTGGTCGTCGGCCCGGAGGGCGGCGTGACCAGCGATGAGCTCGCCGCGCTGGCCGAAGCGGGGGCGAACGTCGTCCGCCTGGGCCCGACGGTCCTGCGCGCCTCGACAGCCGCCGCGGTCGCCCTCGGCGCCCTAGGCGTTCGCACCGACCGCTGGGCCTGAACGACCTGATCTCACGACTGGGTGACTGGCGATCTCATTCGAAATCGGCGCAGTACGCGCAAGGCGGTCACATACCGCTAAGAAGATCAAAAACTTCGGTCGATCCGTAGCGCGAACGGTTGACTCAGCGATACGCTCGGTGTGCGAAAGATCGCGGCGGGGTTTTGCCGCGACCGGTGCCGCACGGGGCATCGGACCCCAGCGCTCGTCGGACACCTCCCCCCTCGGTCCGGCGAGAGCCGCGCCGCAACCGGGACAACCCCCAGACCCGGTTGCGGCGCAGCGTGCCGGGGATGCGACCGGTTTGCGGTGATCGAACCGCATCGGACGAGTCGAAGATCCCGGAGTCCAGGCGGCATCCGCGGTTCCGCTCCCGCACCGCTTCGCAAGATGAACGGCGAAACCTCTAATCTTCCGGGCATGAGCGACATGGACTCCCTGTTCCTGCGGATCATCGCGCGCGAGGTCCCGGCCGACGTGGTGCGCGAGAACGACCGGGTCATCGCGATCCGCGACATCAATCCCCAGGCCCCGACCCACGTGCTCATCGTGCCGAAGAAGCGCTACCGCAACGCCGGCGAGCTCGCCGCCGCCGACCCGGAGCTGCTCGCCGAGCTGATCACCGTCGCCCGCGAGATCGCCGAGCAGGAAGGCATCGCCGAATCGGGTTACCGGCTGCTGTTCAACACCAACGCCGACGCCGGGCAGACGATCTTCCACGTGCACCTGCACCTGCTCGGCGGCGAACCGCTCGGCGGACTCACCGGCGGCCCGCTCAAGGGCTGATCTCGGCGTCGACGAGGTGGCGGTGACGGCAGCAATCTGATTGCCGGGTGGACTACCATCGACGCCAGGGAGAACTGACCGAACGACCCGCGCGAATGCGCAGAAAGCAGGCCCGAACACACGTGGCCGGTATTGCAGCGGGTGGATCCGCCGCCCAGTCCGGAGAGCACCCCCAGACCGCAGCGCAGCAGGCAACAGCGCAGTCGAAGGTGACCGTTCCCGACAACGTCGTGCTGACGCTGGTCGGATCCAGGGACGAGAACCTCCGGGTCGTGGAGGATCTGCTCACCGCCGATGTCCATGTCCGGGGCAACGAGGTGACGCTGTCGGGGGATCCCGCGGAGGTCGCGTTCGCCGAACGGGTGTTCGCCGAGCTGATCGCGTTGATCGCCAAGGGCAGCCCGCTCACGCCGGACATTGTCCGCCGCAGCGTCGGGATGCTCTCGGCCGACCACAACGAGTCGCCGGCCGATGTGCTCAGCCTCGACATCGTGTCCCGGCGCGGGCGGACGATCCGTCCCAAGACCCTCAACCAGAAGCGCTACGTCGACGCCATCGACCACCACACCGTGGTGTTCGGCATCGGCCCCGCCGGTACCGGCAAGACGTACCTTGCGATGGCCAAGGCGGTGCAGGCGCTGCAGGCCAAGCAGGTCAACCGGATCATCCTCACCCGCCCCGCCGTCGAGGCGGGTGAGCGGCTCGGGTTCCTGCCGGGCACCCTCTACGAGAAGATCGACCCCTACCTGCGGCCGCTGTACGACGCGCTGCACGACATGGTCGACCCGGAGTCGGTGCCGCGGCTGACGCAGGCGGGCACGATCGAGATCGCGCCGCTGGCCTACATGCGCGGCCGCGCGCAACCCGTCTTCACCAATGTGTTGACGCCGGATGGCTTCCGCCGAATTGGTGACCTTGAAGTGGGCGACCTGGTCATCGGGTCGAACGGCGAGCCCACCCCGGTCCTTGGTGTGTACCCGCAGGGCGAGAAAGACATCTACCGCGTCACCGCCCAGGACGGTGCCTCGACCCTCTGCTGTGGCGACCATCTATGGACGGTCCGGACAGCCTCTGACCGTCGTCGCAACAAACCCTGGCGGGTCCTCCGAACCAGCGAAATGATCGGCAATCTCCGTGCCGCACACGCTCGTCGGTACGAATTGCCGCTGCTGACATCGCCGGTCTGCTTTTCGGAACGTGACGTCCCAATGGACCCGTACGCACTGGGACTGCTGCTCGGCGACGATTGCTGCACAGGTTCCACGACGCCTTCGTTCGCTACTGCCGAGCCGGAACTGGCACTGGCGCTGGGCTCGGCGCTCCCCGGTGTCACTCTGCGGCAGAAGACCGCAGTGGATTATGTTCTCAACCGTACGGCGGCTCCCGGCGATGTCATCACGACTGAGAATCCGGTTACCGGGATACTCCGTTCCCTGGCGCTATTCGGAGCCACTTCGGCTACGAAGTTCGTGCCTGACGTATATCTGAACAATTCCGCCGAGGTCCGGATAGCCGTTTTGCAGGGCCTCCTGGACTCCGATGGCGGCCCTGTCACGCAAGCCGGGCGTACCTGCCGCATACAGTACTCGACGACATCGAGCCAGCTTCGTGATGATGTGATCACTCTCGTCCAGTCGCTGGGTGGAGTGGCCTATTACCGTCTCAGGCAAGCCCATGGGCGGTCACCTGGGAGGGCGCGTGGGCGCGAGGTTCACCACCGCCGAGATACACATGCCATTGACATCCGGCTTCCAGAGGGCATCAAACCCTTCCGGCTCGCCCGCAAGCTCGCCACTTACCGGGCGGCGGGTGGTGGCGGAAGGCCCATGCGGTTCGTCGACAGGATCGAACCCGCGGGCCGTGAGGAAGCGGTCTGCATCCAGGTCGCAGCCGCCGACTCTCTCTATGTCACTGAGGACTACCTCCTGACGCACAACACCCTTAACGACGCGTTCATCATCCTCGACGAGGCGCAGAACACCACGCCCGAGCAGATGAAGATGTTCCTGACCCGGCTGGGCTTCGGCTCCAAGATCGTGGTGACCGGGGACGTCACGCAGATCGACCTGCCCGGCGGGCAGCGCAGCGGTCTGAAGATCGTGCAGCAGATCCTGGACGGCGTCGACGACGTGCACTTCGCCCTGCTGGACAGCCACGACGTGGTGCGGCACCGGCTGGTCACCGACATCGTCAACGCCTACGACCGTTGGCACGCGCTGGAGGACGCCGACCACCACGACCGGTCGGATCGGCGAAACGGGCATCGACGGGGACGCGCATGAGCATCGAGATCGCCAACGAATCCGGCGTCGCAGTGCCCGAGGCGACCATCGTCTCGGTCGCCCGCTTCGCCCTGGACAAGATGAGCGTCAGCCAGCTCGCCGAGCTGTCCATCGTGCTGGTGGAGCTCGACGTGATGGCCGACCTGCACGAGCGGTGGATGGACCTGCCCGGTCCTACCGACGTGATGTCGTTCCCGATGGACGAATACGACTCGGCCCGCCGCCCCGACTCCGCCGGCTCCGGGCCGGCGCTGCTGGGCGACATCGTGCTCTGCCCGGCGTTCGCCAAGGACCAGGCCCGCAAGGCCGGGCACAGCCTGCTGGACGAGTTGCACCTGCTCACCGTGCACGGCGTGCTCCACCTGCTCGGCTACGACCACGCCGAGCCGGAGGAGGAGCGGGAGATGTTCGGCCTGCAGAACCGCATCCTGGCCGAGTACCGCGAAGCCCGCGGCGAGGCCGAGCGGGCGGCCGCGCAGCGTAGCGCGGACGCCAGGGTGCTGGGTGCCGTCGGGCTGGACGAGCCGGAGCCGCCGCAGGGCGGCCCGGCCGCCACCAACTAGGGGAGTCGGCGGTGGCCTCGACCGGTTCCACTGCGTTCCTGATCATCGCGGTGCTGCTGGTGCTGGCGGCCGGGGTCTTCGCGGCCTCCGAGTCCGCCATCGCCGTGGCTTCCCGGGCCCGCGTCGACGAGCTGGTCCGCGAGGGGCGCGGCGGTGCCAAGCAGCTCGCGCAGCTGCTCGCGGACCGGCCCCGGCACGTCAACCTGCTGCTGTTGCTGCGGCTGGCGTGCGAGATGGGCGCCACGGTGCTGGTCACCGTGGTCGCCATCCGGATGGCCAACTCCGAGGCCTGGGCGGTGGTGATCGCCGGGCTGATCATGCTGGTGGCGTCCTACGTGCTGGTCGGCGTCGGCCCGCGCACCCTCGGCCGGCAGCACCCCTACGGCATCGGGCTCAAGGTGGCCGCGCCGGTGCGGGTGCTGGCCAGGCTGCTCAACCCGCTGACCAGGCTGCTGATCCTGATCGGGAACATGATCACCCCCGGCAAGGGCTTCCGGGAAGGCCCGTTCTCCACCGAGGTGGAGCTGCGCGAGCTGGTCGACCTCGCCGGCGAGCGCGGCGTGGTGGCCGCGGGCGAGCGGGAGATGATCCACTCGGTCTTCGAGCTCGGCGACACCCTCGCCCGCGAGGTGATGGTGCCGCGCACCGAGATCATCTGGATCGAGCAGACCAAGTCCGCCCGGCAGGCGCTGGCGCTGTGCTTGCGCTCCGGGTTCTCCCGCGTCCCGGTGATCGGCGAGAGCGTCGACGACATCGTCGGCGTGGTGACCCTCAAAGACCTGACCCGCGCCGTGCTGGACGCTCGCGACGAGGCCGGTCCGGCGGTGGCGGAGCTGATGCGCCCGGCGAGCTTCGTGCCGGACACCAAGCGGTTGGACGAACTGCTCGGCGAGATGCAGCTGTCCCGCAGCCACCTGGCCATCGCGGTCGACGAGTACGGCGGTACCGCCGGGCTGCTGACCATCGAGGACATCATCGAGGAGATCGTCGGCGAGATCACCGACGAGTCCGACCTGGAGGAGCACCGCCCCATCGAGCGGCTCGATGACGGCACCGTCCGGGTCAGCTCGCGGCTGCCAGTCGAAGACCTAGGCGAGCTGTTCGGCGTGGAGCTCGACGACTCCGACGTGGAGACGGTCGGCGGGCTGCTGGCGCAGCGCCTCGGCCGGGTGCCACTGCCCGGGGCGGAGACCGAGATCGCCGGGCTGCGGCTGCGCGCCGAGGGAGGCAAGGACCACCGCGGGCGGATTCGTATCAACGCGCTGCTCGTCCGCCCGGTGAACGCAGATCAAGCACCGCTGCGCGGTGCCGACCAGGAAGGAAGCAACGCCCGTGGCTGAGCACGTCGAATCGGTGGCCCCGCAGGAGATCGACCCGGAGGACGCCAAGATCGTCACGCTCGCGCGGTCGTCCCGGGCCCGCACCGGAGCGGCCGAGGGAGCAGCGGTGCGCGACACCGACGGCCGGACCTACGCGGCGTGCACGGTGGCCCTCCCGTCCCTGCGTCTGACGGCCCTGCAGGCGGCGGTGGCGGCGGCGGTCGCCAGCGGCGCCGAGGGTCTGGAGGCGGCTGCGGTCGTCACGGACGCCGACTCCGTCGACGCCGACTCTGCGGCTGCGGTCCGCGACCTCACCAGCACGGCGACGATCCTCCGAGCGGACGCCACGGGCACCGTCGCAGGCGTTCTCCAGGCTTAACCCAGTCCGGGTCGTCGGAGCGTCGATCCTGGGCGCAATTTCAATGGAAGTTGCGAACTTTCGGCGTGTCGTTCCCCGACACGCCGAAGGCTGTGGACAACTTCCGCAATTTCAATGGAAATCGGACCTCTGATTTCCATTGAAATTGCGTCACCGGGTGCCTCCCCGGCCTCAGGCGCCCGGGTCGCACGCCCACTGTGCTGCGGCCAGGGCGGGCCGGTCACAATGGTGCGGTGACCAGCTCCGCAGATGTGCACCGCTCCGGATTCGCCTGCTTCGTCGGCCGCCCCAACGCGGGGAAGTCGACGCTGACGAACCGCCTGGTCGGCTCCAAGGTGGCGATCACCTCGAGCAAGCCGCAGACCACCCGGCACGCCATCCGCGGCATCGTGCACCGCCCCGACGCGCAGCTGATCATCGTGGACACCCCCGGCCTGCACCGGCCGCGCACGCTGCTTGGGCGGCGGCTCAACGACCTGGTTTACGAGACGTGGTCCGAAGTGGATGTCGTGGGATTCTGCGTGCCGGCCGACCAGAAGGTGGGCCCGGGGGACCGGTTCATCGCCGAGCAGCTGAAGAAGGTGTCCCGCCGCACCCCGGTGCTGGGCATCGTCACCAAGACGGACCTGGTCGGCAAGGATCAGGTGGCGCAGCAGCTGCTCGACCTGCAGCAGGTGATGGAGTTCGCCGAACTGGTGCCGGTGTCCGCAGTGGACTCCTTCCAGGTCGACGTGCTGGCCGATCTGCTGGTCGGACAGCTGCCGGAGGGCCCGCAGCTCTACCCGGACGGCGAGCTGACCGACGAACCGGAGACGACGCTCATCGCCGAGCTGATCCGGGAGGCGGCGCTGGAGGGGGTGCGCGACGAACTGCCGCACTCGCTGGCCGTGACCATCGAGGAGATGATCCCCCGCGAAGACCGCGACGACCTGATCGACGTGCACGCGGTGCTCTACGTCGAGCGCTCCAGCCAGAAGTCGATCGTCATCGGCAGCGGCGGGGAGCGGCTGCGCGCCGTCGGCACCCAGGCGCGCAAGCACATCCAGGCGCTGCTGGGCACCAAGATCTACCTTGATCTTCACGTGAAAGTCGCCAAAGATTGGCAACGCGACCCGAAGCAGCTGCGCAAACTGGGGTTCTGATCACAACTTCGCGGCGGATTCCCGGGAACCCGCCGAAATGCGTGTGCGTCTCAGGTACGTTGCTGGCCGGTCTTTGCGCACGGCAAGGACACATCGGCTTCTTTTGTTGACCACTAAAAGGAAAAATCGTGACTAATCCCTATGGCGGCCCGCCCTCGGAGCCCAACCCGCAGCAGCCGTACGGCCAGCAGCCGGGCGGATACGGTCCGCCGTCGGGCCCGATGCCGCAGCAGCCCTACGGCCAGCCCGACCCGTACGGTCAGGCGAACCCCTACGCGCCGCAGCCCGGCATGGGTGGTGCCCCGCCGAACAACAACATCGGCTGGGGCATCGGTTCGATCTTCCTGTGCTGGCCCTTCGCGATCCCGTCCCTGATCAAGGCCACCTCGGTGCAGAACCTGTGGGCCCAGGGCCAGTACGCGCAGGCTCAGGCGGCCGCGGACGACGCCAAGAAGTGGGGCAAGATCGGGATCATCGCCGGTGCCGCCTGGTGGGTCCTGATCATCCTGCTCTACGTGATCTTCGGCATCATCATCGCCGCTTCGGTGAGCTCTTCCTCCTACTGATCAAAGTCGTGTGGTTGCGGCCAGCCGAGCGCTGGCCGCAACGGCATGCTCGAGTCCACTGGTGAGGCCATGACCGAACCGTCCGACCCCGCCGGCCTGCCGGCGCAGCAGCCGCCAACGCCGCCGCCTCAGCCGGGGCCGGGACCCTACGCGGCGCAGTTCGGGTACACCCCGGTGCCGGTGAACAACAACCTGGGGTGGGCCATCGGCGGCATCCTCGTGTGCTGGCCCTTCGGGATCCCGTCGCTGATCAAGTCGCTGGCGGTCAACTCGTTGTGGGCCCAGGGCCAGTTCGACCAGGCTCAGCTCGCCGCGGCCGAGGCCAAGAAGTGGGGCAAGATCGGCATCATCGTGGGCGCCAGCGCCTACGGGCTGCTGATCCTCGCCTACGTCGTCTTCTTCATCGTGTACGCCGTCCTCATCGGCAGCCTGGTAGCAACGACGCAATGACCGCGACGCGGCTGCGCACCATGCTGCTCCCGGCGGCGACGGTGCTCGTCGGCTGTGCGGCGGCCGGTGTCGTGCTGGCCGCCGACCCGACGTCAGACGCGGGTTTCCCGCTGCCGCCGTGCCCGGTCAAGTGGCTGACCGGGCTCGACTGCCCGGGCTGCGGCGCGACGCGCATGTTCTACAGCCTGCTGCACGGCGACGTGCTGTCGGCGCTGCACTACAACGCGGCGCTGATCGCGTTCATCCCGTTCTTCCTGTGGACCTGGGGCGCCTGGGTGCTGGGCCGCTGGCAGGGGCGGCGCATCCCGACCTGGGAGCAGTGGCGCTGGTCCCCGATGGCGGGGCTGGTCCTGATCGCCGTCTGGGCGTTGATCAGGAACCTGCCGTTCCCGCCGTTCACAGCGCTCTACGTCTAGTCGTTGAACGAGCTCTGCAGGCCGCTGCCGAGGACACCGGTCGCGGCCAGGATCATGAACGTGATGAACAGCACCCAGAGCGCGGGCACGACCCACCCGACGATGATGCCCGTCAGCGCCATGGCGCGGTTGGTGTAGGCCTGCGGATTCCGATTGATCTCGCGCATCGAGACGTGGCCCAGGATCGCACCGACCGGCCCGATGAGGATCGCGCCGTAGCAGGTGAAGATCGCCGCCAGCGAAACGCACATCGAGGCGATGGCCATGCCGTTGTTGCGCGGCATCATCGGATAACCCGGCCCGACGACGATCGGTACCTGCTGCTGGTACGGGTTCTGCGGGTCGTGCGGGTAGGTCATCTCTTCCTCTCAGCGATTGGCGGCGCACACCTGGGACGTTCCAGGACGCGAGCCGGATCCCTCGAATCGCCGTCTTCGCGGCGGGGAACCCGCACGAAGGTGCGACGATGGGGAGGTGAGCCTCTACCGGGATACCGCGGTCGTGCTGCGGGTGCAGAAGCTGGGCGAGGCAGACCGGATCATAACCCTGCTCACCCGGCGGTACGGGAAAGTCAGGGCTGTTGCCAAAGGCGTGCGCCGGACGACGTCGCGCTTCGGCGCGCGGGTCGAGCCGTTCTGCCACGTCGACGTGCAGCTCTACACCGGTCGCACGCTCGACGTGATCACCCAGGTGCAGACCGTGGACGCGTTCGGCGTGCACATCGTCGATGAATACCAGCGCTACACCGCGGCTTGCGCGGTGCTGGAGACCGTCGACCGGCTGGCCGCCGAAGAAGGCGAGCCGGTGCTGCGGCTCTACCTGCTCGCCATCGGCGCGCTGCGCGCGCTCGCCGGGCGGGAACGCGATTCCTCGCAGGTGCTGGACGCCTTCTTGCTCCGCGCGATGTCCTTCGCGGGCTGGGCGCCGGCGCTCGCCGAGTGCGCGCGCTGCAGTGAAGCGGGCCCGCACGCCGCGTTCAACGTGCAGGCCGGCGGCGCGGTGTGCGTCCGGTGCCGGCCGGCCGGTTCGGTGCGGCCCTCGGTGCAAACCTTGCCGCTGATGGAATGCCTGCTGCACGGTGACTGGCCGTCCGCGGAGACTGCCTCGAACTCGGTCCGCAGGGAGGCCAGCGGCTTGATCGCGGCGCACCTGCAGTGGCACATGGAACGGCAGTTGCGGTCGTTGCCGCTGGTCGAGCGGACGGTGCCGGAGCTGATCCAAGAGCGCGCGGCCGATGCCACGCTGGTCGCCGCCGCCGAGGACGGGCGCTGAACCGATGACCGACCGGGGCGAGGACAATGAGCACGCACGCCCAGCAGTCCGAAGGAGAACCCAGTTATGTTGCGACGCCGTGGGCGGGGCAAGGACGACCTGACCGTGCGGACGCCGGAACCGCACGCCTCCGGCGCGAAGCCGCCGGCGGTGCCGCCGGAATTCGTGCCCAAGCACGTCGCCATCGTGATGGACGGCAACGGCCGCTGGGCCAACGAGCGCGGGCTGCCGCGCATTGAGGGGCACAAGCGCGGCGAGGCGGTCGTGCTGGAGCTGGCCAGGGGCGCGATCGAGATCGGCGTCAAGTGGCTGTCGCTGTACGCCTTCTCCACCGAGAACTGGAAGCGCAGCCCGGACGAGGTCCGGTTCCTGATGGGGTTCAACCGCGACGTGATCCGGCGCCGCGTCGACGAACTCGACGAGATGGGCGTGCGGGTGCGCTGGGCGGGCCGCAAGCCGCGGCTGTGGCGCAGCGTGGTGGACGAGCTGCAGGCCGCGGAGGTCCGCACGCAGCACAACGAGGTCATGAACCTGACCATGTGCGTCAACTACGGCGGCCGGGCCGAGATCGGCGATGCCGCGCGTGAGATCGCCAAGTTGGCGGCGGCGGGCAAGATCAACCCGGACCGGGTGGATGAGCGCACCGTCGCCCGCTACCTGTACCAGCCGGAGATGCCGGACGTCGACCTGTTCATCCGGCCGTCCGGTGAGCAACGGACCTCGAACTTCATGCTCTGGCAGGCCGCCTACGCGGAGCTCGTCTTCCAGGACACCCTGTTCCCTGACGTGGACCGCCGGCACCTGTGGAACGCGTGCGAGGCGTACGCGCGCCGGGACCGGCGGTTCGGCGGAGCCATCGATAGGGCGGCGGCCGGTGCGCCCGCCGATGTCGCCCGGGAGGGCAATTGATGACCCAGGAAGCCGCCGCCACTGCGCGGTTGTTGACCGCGGCGAAGGAAGCGCTGGAGAACTACCACGACGTGCACGTCGACGACGACGGCGCGCTCACCTTTCGACACTCCGACGTCCCGTGCGCCGTGCAGGCGATGCAGCTCGCCGAGGGGCTGACGGTGCTGAGCCTGACCTGCGTGGTCGCCTGGGACCTGCCGCCCACCGACGAGCTCGCGCAGTCGGTCGCGGAGCGCGCGGGGCAGGGCCTGTTCGGCACGCTCGGGGTGGTCCGCACCGAGCGCGGCATGGACGTGACCCTGCGCTACGCCTTCCCGGCGGAGGGGATGGCGGCGACGCCGCTGGGCACCCTGCTGATGCTGGTGGTCGCGACGGCGTCCCAACTGCGCACCGAGCTGCTGACCGAATCCGAGGGCACCACCAACTAACGGCACCAGACCGGGGGGACCGCAATTTCAATGGAAATCGGACCTTCGATTTCCATTGAAATTGCGGGTCGTCACGGAACCGGGGGATGCGCCGGTGTGTCGGTCCGGCGGCAAGCACGCCGCTTGAGCCGGGGCGATGGTGTCGGTACCGGGAGTCGTGGTGGTGTTTTCGCCCCCTAGTGCGAACGATTATCAGTTCGAACTGGCACGATGACCCGGTGACCGAGATCGCCGACCCGCCGCGCACGCGGCGCCCCATCATCACCTCGTTGGAGGTGCTCTGCGGCCTGCTGGTCGTCGCGGCGGTGTTCCAGCAGCAGCTGAGCGCACTGCTCGACGTCCCTGCGCTCCGCACCGGCTCGACCGTGTTCGTCGCCGTCTGCGTGCAAGCCATGCCGTTCCTGGTGCTCGGCGTGCTGGTCAGCGGGTTGATCGCGGCGTTCGTCCCGCCGGAGGTGCTGCGTCGGCTGCTGCCCGCCAACCCCGCCGCCGCGGTGCCGGTGGCTGGTGTCGCGGGCGTGGCGTTGCCAGGCTGCGAGTGTGCTTCGGTGCCGGTGGCGCGACGGCTGATGCAGCAGGGCGTCGCACCGGCCGCGGCGCTCGCCTTCCTGCTGGCCGCCCCGGCAGTGAACCCGATCGTCCTGGTCTCCACCACGGTCGCCTTCCCGGACGAGCCGCTGATGGTGGTGGCGCGATTCCTCGGGTCACTGCTGACGGCGTGCGTGATGGGCTGGCTCTGGGCCCGGCTCGGCAAGGCGGAATGGCTCGCCGAGCGGGCGCTGCAGCGGGTCGAGGCGCACCGCGGATCCGGCAGCCGGTGGATGGTGTTCGCCGAGTCCGCTCGGCACGATCTGGTCGAGGCGGGCGGATTCCTGGTGCTCGGCGGCCTGACGTCCGCGGTGTTCAATGTCCTGGTGCCTGCGGCCTGGCTGGAGTCGCTCGGCGGTCAGCTGGTGCTGGGTGTGCTGGTCATGGCGGTGCTCGCGGTGGTCCTCGCGCTGTGCAGCGAGGCCGACGCGTTCGTAGTGGCTTCGATGCCGGGCCTGCCGCTGATCCCGAAGCTGGTGTTCCTGGTCGTCGGGCCGGCCGTGGACCTCAAGCTGATCGCGCTGCAGTCCGGTGTTTTCGGCCGCCGCTTCGTCGCCCGGTTCGCACCCGCCACGTTCGTGGTCGCCGTCGGCTGCGCGGTCGCCGTCGGCGCCCTGCTGCCGGGAGGTGCGTGATGCGCCGGGAAACGCAGAACCTGCTGCTGTTCCTGCTGGGCGGCGCGCTGCTCAAGATCGCCTTGGGCGGCAGCTATCTCCGCTACGTCAAGCCCGCGCTGTTCCCGTGGCTGGTCGTCGCGGGGGTGGTCATGGTCGCGCTGTCGGCGTTCGCGATCGTCCGCGACATCCGGGGCGGCGGGCCCGAACGGCACGAGCACAACTCGCGCAGTCCCTGGATGCTGCTGCTGCCGGTGTTCGCGATCTTCCTGATCGCCCCGCCCGCCCTCGGCTCCGACTCGGTGACCCGCGACCGGATGGTGGCGCCGGCTGCGCCGAAGGAATCCCTGTTCCCGAACCTGCCGCCCGAGCAGGCGCCGCTGCTGAGCATGTCGGAGTTCGTCACCCGCGTCATCTGGGACGACAGCGGTGCGCTGAACGGCCGGGCGGTGCGTCTCCAGGGCTTCGTGGTGCATCCGACACCGGGAACGACGCAGCTCGCGAGGATGCGTATCAGCTGCTGCGCCGCGGACGCGGCCCCGGTGAAGGTCGACCTCGCGGCCGCAGCGCAAGCGGCGGAGCTCCCGGCGGACACCTGGATCGAGGTGACGGGCAAGCTGCGACCGGGAACGGCCACGGAAGCCAATGACTACGTCCCGACGCTGGAGACGGTGCTGATCCGCCCGATCCCAACCCCGCAGGACACCTACGAGTACTGACCAGGCCACGTCCGGTGCAAAATCGCCGCCAGTATCAGAAGCCTCGGGCGGTGCAGTCCGGGCAGGTGCCGATGATCTCCACCGTGTGGCTGACGTCGGAGAAGCCGTGTTCCTGGCCGATCCGCTCGGCCCAGTTCTCCACCGGCGGGTCGGCCACCTCCACGGTCCGGCTGCAGTGCCGGCACACCAGGTGATGGTGGTGGTGGCTGGAGCACCGCCGGTACACTGCCTCGCCGGACGGGGTGCGCAGCACGTCGACCTCGCCCGCGTCGACCAGGGTTTGCAGCGTGCGGTAGACCGTGGTCAGGCCGATGCCCTCGCCCTGCCGCCGCAGCGCCTCGTGCAGTTCCTGGGCGGAGCGGAAGTCGTTGACCTGGTCCAGCAGGTTCGACACGGCCGCTCGCTGCTTGGTGGCCCGCAGTCCCGGTACGCCGACCGTGGGACCTTCGCCGGTGGTCACGCTGTCTCCGTCTCCTGTCGGGATGCGATGGAACGTGGCGCCGGACCGCGCGACCGGGTGCCGGAGATCTCCTCCGCGTGCGCGGCGGCATCCACCACGATATGCGCCAGGTGCTCGTCCACGAGCCGGTAGACGACCTCCCGGCCGTGCCGCTCGCCGTGGACGACCCCGGCGGACTTCAGCACCCGCAGGTGCTGGCTGATCAGCGGCTGGGCGACGCCGAGCGCATCGACCAGCTCGTGCACGCAGCGCTCTGCCTCCCGCAGCTGCAGGACGATCGCGATGCGCACCGGCGCTGCCAGCGCCCGCAGCAGCTCCCCGGCCTCGACCAGGACGCGCTGGTCCCGCAGCGGCACCGGGTGCGCGGCTCGCTCCGGCGAGTGCACGTGGTCGGCGGTGCTGTCCAGGGCGGGGCCCGCAGTCGACCGGGCCGGCTCGGAATCCGGGCTGACGGCGGGCATCGTTTCCTCTCCGGCGAGCCTCGACGCGGGGTCGCCTGCCTGCGGTGACATCGGCTGAGTGCAGTGACGCTCCACGAACCCATCCTACGGGTACGCCTGAGCCGACCTGTCGCCTGAAGCCTCCGATGATCGGGTAGGTGCAGTCAGTGCGCTGCGAGCACCAAGCACGCACCATCCTTTGGCTTTGATGTCAACCGGGCTGGTTCCAACCCGGCTGATGCTGATCGCCTAGGGCTCGATCACTCGCTGCCAGCACGAACGCTGGTCTGACACGGTCTCCACGTGCGTTTGGCCTTGCGGCCGGTTCCCACGCAACTCGCGGTACCTGACGTGTTTCACCTGCCGCCGCAGGAAAGCCGCTGACCAGGCTTGGCTTTCGCTCGGTCAGCACACGCTCTGTCACACATTGACACAGGCTCCGGAACTGTCAGAAACCCTTCCCCTCCCTTGAACGAGGGGGATTCCTGGCTCCCACTGCTCGATCGCTCAGCGTCGAGGAAGCGTGAAGGCCACCAGTCTTCCTGATGGTCAACGCAGGTGGCGCAAGTCATCTGCTCACGGAACGTTTTGACACGTTGCGTGAACGGTTCAAATCAATACCGCACGCCCGGCCGGTGGCCTCGCGCCACCCGATGGCCAGCCCGGGCGAACGTCACCCGGTCCGGGATCGGTACGCTGGGAAACTCCAGCCCGACCAGCTGGTTCGACGTACATCCAGTGATGATTCCGGAGTGAGCGTGCCCGCCGACCAGATCGACACGATCGTCAATCTCTGCAAGCGCCGTGGTTTCGTCTTCCCGTCCGGCGAGATCTATGGCGGTACGCGGTCGGCTTGGGACTACGGACCGCTCGGCGTCGAGCTCAAGGACAACATCAAGCGCCAGTGGTGGAAGTCGATGGTGCAGGGCCGCGACGACGTCGTAGGCCTGGACTCGTCGGTGATCCTGCCCCGCCCGGTCTGGGAGGCCTCCGGGCACGTCACCGCGTTCCACGACCCGCTCGTGGAGTGCACCTCCTGCCACCACCGCTTCCGCGCCGACCAGCTCGCCGAGGAGTACGCCGAGCGCACCGGCAAGGAGATCGCCGAGGACGACCTCTCCGACGTCCCGTGCCCGAACTGCGGAACCCGCGGCCAGTACACCGACCCGCGTGAGTTCAACATGATGCTCAAGACCTTCCTCGGCCCGGTGGAGAGCGAGGAGGGGATGCACTACCTGCGGCCGGAGACCGCGCAGGGCATCTTCGTCAATTTCGCGAACGTGATGACCACCGCGCGCAAGAAGCCGCCGTTCGGCATCGGCCAGATCGGCAAGTCGTTCCGCAACGAGATCACGCCCGGCAACTTCATCTTCCGGACCCGCGAGTTCGAGCAGATGGAGATGGAGTTCTTCGTCGAGCCCGGCGAGGACGAGCAGTGGCACCAGTACTGGATCGACGAGCGTACCCGCTGGTACTCGGACCTCGGCATCGACGCGGAGAACCTGCGCACCTACGAGCACCCCAAGGAAAAGCTCTCGCACTACGCGAAGCGCACCGTCGACATCGAGTACCGGTTCCGGTTCGGCGGCCAGGAGTGGGGTGAGCTGGAAGGGATCGCCAACCGCACCGACTTCGACCTCACCACGCACTCGAACCATTCGGGCGTGGACCTGTCGTACTTCGACCAGGCCAGCAACTCCCGGTACCGGCCGTACGTGATCGAGCCGGCCGCGGGCGTGGGGCGGCCGATGATGGCGTTCCTGATCGACGCCTACCACGAGGACGAGGCGCCGAACGCCAAGGGCGGCGTGGACAAGCGCGTCGTGCTGAAGCTGGACCGCCGGTTGGCGCCGGTGAAGGTGGCGGTGCTGCCGTTGTCGCGCAACGCCGAGCTGTCGCCGAAGGCCCGCGACATCGCCGCGCAGCTGCGCCGCAACTGGAACGTCGACTTCGACGACGCCGGTGCGATCGGTCGCCGCTACCGGCGGCAGGACGAGATCGGCACGCCGTTCTGCGTCACGGTCGACTTCGACTCGCTGTCCGACCACGCGGTCACCGTCCGCGAGCGCGACACGATGTCGCAGGAGCGGGTGGCGATCGACAAGCTGGAGGAGTACCTGGCGGCCCGCCTGCTCGGCTGCTGAGCTTGGTGCACCGGTCCGGGTCGGCGGCGTCCTCGGACGTTGCCGACCCGACGTCTGGGAGCGGGTTGAGAATGTTGGTGCTTCCGGACCGGTCGAACCGCCGGTGTGACCGGACCCGGATCGTCGTCGGCGGTTCCCGAAGATCTGCGAGGATGCCAACGTGAGCCCTCATCGAGCTGCCCATCGGCGCCGACCCGCCGGTCGGCTGCTGGGGCGCGCGGTGGTCGGTGCCCTGCTGGTGGTGCTGCTGGTGATCGGCGGCACCGCGTTCCGCGTGTGGCAGGTGGCCCGCGCCGACGACCGGCGGCCGGTCGACATCGTGATCGTGCTCGGTGCCGCCCAGTACCACGGCAAGCCCTCGGACGTGCTGGCCGCCAGGCTCGACCAGGCCTTGGAGCTCTACCAGGATGGCCTGACCAAGTACATCGTCACGGTCGGCGGCCGGTTGCCCGGAGACGCCTACACCGAGGCGCAGGCCGGCAAGAAGTGGTTGATGGGCAACGGAGTGCCCTCCGGGAAGATCGTGGACGTCGATGTCGGCAGTGACACGCTGGGCAGCCTCCAGGCCGTCGCCGAGCTGTCCCAGCAGCGCGGTTGGACGAGCGCGCTGATCGTGAGCGACCCCTGGCATTCGCTGCGGGCGCGGACGATGGCCAGCGACTTCGGGCTGACGGCGTGGGCGTCCCCGGCCCGGTCCGGGCCCGTGGTGCAGACCCGCGAGGTCCAGTTCAAGTACATCGTCCGGGAAACCGGCGCACTCGTGTACTACCGCTTGACGCACGCCCCGTCCGAGATCTCCGGCGACGGGCTGGGCTGAGGCGCGGCGCGCGACAGGCCCCGCTGCGCTGCGGCGATGTGTCGGGTTCTGGCCGTAATCTGAGCGCGATGAGCTCCGGAGACCCGACGGGCGCGATGCCCGGCTACGACGCGCACGACCTTCGGCGGCTGCTGCCCGAGCCACCGAAGGTCGCGGTGCCCGTCGGCGCCCGTTCCGACGACCGGAGTCCGTTCGCGCGGGACCGGTCGCGGGTGCTGCATTCGGCGGCGTTGCGCCGGTTGGCGGGGAAGACGCAGGTCGTGGGCCCGGAAGAGGGCGATGTGCCGCGCACCCGGTTGACCCATTCGCTGGAGGTCGCGCAGATCGGGCGGGGCATCGCCGCCGCGTTGGGCGCCGATCCGGATCTGGTGGACACCGCCGGGCTCGCGCACGACATCGGGCACCCGCCGTTCGGGCACAACGGTGAGCGGGCGCTGAACGACCTGGCCGGCGACTGCGGCGGTTTCGAGGGCAATGCGCAGACTCTGCGCATCCTCACCAGGTTGGAGCCGAAGCTGGCCGAATCGGGTGACGTCGGCCGCGGCCTGAACCTGACTCGCGCGTGTCTGGACGCGGCGACGAAGTACCCGTGGCCGAAGCGCCCGGGCCAGGCCAAGTTCGGGGTCTACCCGGACGACCTGGCCGTGTTCGAGTGGCTGCGCGAAGCCGCGCCATCGGCGCGCCGGTGTCTGGAGGCCCAGATCATGGACTGGTCCGACGACGTGGCCTACTCGGTGCACGACGTCGAGGACGGGGTGCTGTCGGGGCGGATCACGCTGCGCTCGCTGACCAGCGGCGATGAGCGGGCGGAGATCGTCCGGATGGCGGCCAAGCACTTCTGGGGCGACGGTTCGGGGGACACCGCCGGGCAGCTCGAATACGCGGCGTCGGAGCTGGTGCGGTGGCCGGTGGTGGCCGCGGTGCTGGACTACGACGGCACGTTCCGCGCGCAGGTCGCGCTGAAGCGGCTCACCAGCGAACTAGTCGGGCGGTTCGTGGCCGCGGCGGTGACCGGGACGGGCGACCGCTTCGGGCCCGGACCGCTGACCAGGTACCGCGCGGAGCTGGTCGTGCCCGAACCGGTGGTGGCCGAGGTCGCGGTGCTCAAGGCCGTCGCGCTGCGGTACGTGATGAGCGATCCGCAGCGGTTGCGGATGCAGGAACGGCAGCGGGCGCTGCTGGCCGAGCTGGTGTGGGCGTTGTCCGAGCGGGCCCCGGATTCGCTGGACCCGGCGATGGCCTCGGCCTGGGGCCGGGCGGGCGACGACGCGGCCCGGCTGCGCGTCGTGCTGGACCAGGTTTCGTCGTTGACCGACGCGCAGGCGATCGGCTGGCATCGAAATCATGTACGGAACGTGGCGAATCCGATGTGACGTTAATCCGAAAGGGGAGAGTTGATCTGGGATTTGCTTGCAGAATCCTTACTCAGAGTGTTAATCGGCGGGTCCCGACCGCCGACAGCACGGCCCCCGATCCCCGTCCGGCTGTCCGACGCGGAGACAGCCCGCGGCCCGCCCCGAAGCCCCGTGCCGCAAGGAGACCCCGATGCGCAACCGGCACTACATCCAGAAGCTCGTCGTCGGCGGCGAGCCGTACGTGAACACCGACAACCTGGCCGACTGGGTCCGGGACCTGCGGTGGCAGGACCCGGCGGCCCAGCAAGCGGCCGACTACATCGCCCAGGAGCTCCGCTTGATGGGCCTCTCCGACGTCGAGGAATCCATCCGCTAGGAGCGAGTTTCCAGACTCGCTCCGCGTGGCGGTGCGGGTGGCAACCGCGACTGGGGCTCACATCGACGACGGTGCTCCAGGCGGCGATTTCGCGCAGTGATGGCCGCTCGCTCCACTTCGGGCGCAACACCATTCGTCCTGAGCCGCCGGACCGCTGGCACGGCGCTCCCACGCCCTGGTGCTCGGGTGGGCGAGAATCCGCCAGCGCCGGTGCGAGCGGTGTGGGCCGTTCGGCTGGCAGACTCGGGATCAGCCCGAGTCAGCCGACGCGGAACGGAGCCCAGCGGCCGTGAGCGAACACCTCGACTTCAGCCTGTCCCTCCACCGGCGGCTCGCTCCGCCGGTGGACACCCCGTTCTGCTGGTCGCCGTACTCGGTGGCCAGCGCACTCGGCCTGGCCGCGACCGCGACCAGCGGTCAGACCAGGGACGAGCTGGTCTCCGCGCTGCGGGACGACCCGGCCGGGCTGCTGAAACTGCTCACCGGCGCCGCCGAACTCTCCGCCGGTGGAGCCGCCGAGCCGCCCGTGCTGGCGGTGGCGAACACGCTGTGGACGCACGCGCGTCTCCCGGTCGAGCAGTCCTACCTGTCCGCGCTGGAGGACTGGCCCGGCAGCGCGGTGCGCAACGCGCCGTTCCGGGCGGCCCCGGAGGAGGCCCGGCAGCTGATCAACGCGGACGTCGCGGAGACGACGCGTGAACTGATCCCCGAGCTGCTGCCCGCCGGTTCGGTCGACCCAGAAACGGTCGCGGCCCTGGTCAACGCCCTCTACCTGAAGGTTTCGTGGCGGGAGGCGTTCGACGAGAAAGCCACCGGTCGGCGGCCGTTCCACGCCCCGGCCGGCGACCGCGAAGTTCAGACCATGCACGCTACCCGCCGCCTCGGCTACGCCGCAGCGGAAGGTTGGCAGGTCGTCAGCCTGCCCGCAGCAGGCGGTGTCGAGGCCGTGGTGCTGCTGCCGGACGTCGACCTGGCGGCGTCCGAACCGGATCTCGACGCGGCGCGGCTGGGCACGCTGCTGGCCACCGTCGGGCAGCAGCGGGTGGAGCTGTTCCTGCCGAAGTTCGACGTCACCGGCGATGCCGAGCTGAGCAGCCCGCTCGGCGCGCTCGGGGTGCGCGCGCTGTTCACCCCAGCGGCGGATTTCTCGCCGCTGACAGATCAGCCGCTGCGGGTTTCGATGATCATGCACCAGTCGGTGCTGGAAGTGGACGAGAGCGGCCTCGAAGGCGCGGCGGCGACGGCGATGATGATGCGGCTGACCGCGATCGTCCGGGAGCCGGACCCGATCCGCGTCGAAGTGGACCGACCGTTCCTATTCCTGGTGCGCCACCAGACCACCGGAGCCCTCTACTTCCTGGCCCGAGTCACCGACCCCAGCTGAGCCCGGGGGCCTGCTTAGAACCGCAGGTAGAAGTCCGTGAGCGCTTTGGGTGCTGTAGAGGCCGTTGGAGAACCCGTTCTGCCTGGAGGTTTCGGTGGCGATCCCAACGGGAGCGGTCTCGTTCCGCCTCGCCAACCGGTGTGAAGCGAACGGCCTGTTCGCGTCGGTAGGCGACACGAACGGTCCGTTCGCCTCATTCACCTGGTGTAGGCCGCGGGTTGCTGGTGTGAAGCGAACGGCCTGTTCGCCTCGGTAGGAGCCTGTTGCGTTTTCGGCGAAAACGGCTGAACCGAAGTACCAAATCAGTCTCGATCGCCGCCGTTTGTCCGCCAGTGGCCATCTCAGCCGTGATCGATCGATCACGGTCCGTGGTGGGCGTAATTTTGCAACAGGCTCGTAGACGGCACGAACGGTCCGTTCGCTTCAACCAGCACACCGCAAAACAGCTGCTACCGCCCCTAATAGTGCTCACGGGTTCCTGGGTGTGACCCCGGTTCTCACCAGGGGACGCGGGTGAGCTTGTCCGGGTTGACGATGTCGAAGATCTGCGCCGGGCGGCCGTCGCGCACCGCCATGCTGAACACGCGGGGCGCCGCCTTGCCGTCCTCGGAGCCGCTGAACACGACCCCCAGATCGCCGTTGACCAGCACCGGCCGGATGTTCTCGACCAGCCCGTCGCCGTACTTCGCCATTAGCCCCACGATGAACCGGGCGACCTTGTCGACGCCCACCACCGGACGGCGCGCGGTGCGGGCCTTGCCGTCGCTGTCGCCGTAGACCGCGACCGCCGGGTGCAGCACGCGGGTGATCGCGTTGATGTCCTTCGATGCCACCGCGGTGATGAAGTCCTCCATCGCCCGCTGCTGCTCGGGCAGCGGCACCCGCTCCGGCGGTTCCGCGTCGGCCATCGCCCGCCGCGCCCGTGACGCGTACTGCCGCGCCGCCGCCACGCTGCACCTCAACACCTCGGCGATCTCGGCGAACGGCACGTCGAACGCGTCGTGCAGCACGAACGCCAACCGCTGGTCCGGGGGCAGTTCGTGCAGCACCCGCAGCGCGGCCATCCGCAGGTCGTCGCGGCCCGCGACGATGTCACCCGGATCCTCGTCGAGCGAGGTCACCAGCGGTTCCGGCAGCCACGGACCGACGTACTGCTCGCGTCGGACGGCGGCCGAACGCATCTGGTCCAGGCACAGCCGGCTGACCACGGTGGTCAGCCAGCCGCCCAGCTCGCGGATGCTCTCGCGGTCGGTCGACGCCAGCCGTAGCCAGGCGTCCTGGACTGCGTCCTCGGCGTCGGCGAGGCGGCCGGTGAGCCGGTAGCCGATGCCGATCAACCGGCTGCGGTGCTGGTCGAATTCTGCGGCGAGGGTGGCGTTCGTGGCGGGCACAGCCGCGATTCTGCCGCACCGGCAAGCCACCTCGACCGTGACGATCACAATGCCCCTAGACTGGGTGCGTGGCAGGCAGGATCCGGGAAAGCGACATCGCCGAAGTGCGCGATCGCAACCGGATCGACGATCTGGTCGCCGACTACGTCGCCCTGCGCAACGCCGGCGGCGGCGCGCAGAAGGGCCTGTGCCCGTTCCACGACGAGAAGACGCCGTCGTTCAACGTCCGGCCCAGCCACGGCACCTTCCACTGCTTCGGCTGCGGCGAGGGCGGCGACGTCATCGCCTTCCTGATGAAGATCGAGCATCTCAGCTTCGTCGAGTCCGTCGAGCGGCTGGCCGACCGGGTTGGTCTCCAACTGCAGTACGAGGGCGGTACCCCGGGGCCGAAGCGGGATCGCGGCACGCGTGCCCGGATGGTCGAAGCGCACCGCATCGCCGCCGAGTTCTACGCCGAGCAGCTCCGCTCGCCGGAAGCGCTGAAGGCCCGGGAGTACCTGGCAAAGCGCGGTTTCGACGAGGCGGCGGCCGAGCGCTTCGGCTGCGGTTTCGCCCCGGCCGGTTGGGACAAGCTCACCAAGATCCTGCTGATGAAGGGCTTCGAGCTCGACGAGCTGATCAAGTGCGGCCTGTCCAAGGAGGGGCGCCGCGGCCCGATCGACCGGTTCCACCGGCGCCTGCTGTGGCCGTTGAAGGACCTCAGCGGCGACGTGGTCGGATTCGGCGCGCGGCGGATCTTCGACGACGACCCGATCGAGGCCAAGTACGTCAACACCTCGGCCACCCCGATCTTCAACAAGTCCCAGGTGCTCTTCGGCATCGACCTGGCCAAGCGGGATATCGCCAAGCGCCGCCAGGCGGTGGTGGTCGAGGGCTACACCGACGTGATGGCGATGTACCTGGCCGGAGTGCCGACGGCGGTGGCCTCCTGCGGCACGGCGTTTGGCGACGACCACATCTCCGTGCTGCGCCGCCTGATGATGGACGACGACGCGTTCCGCGGCGAGGTCATCTTCACCTTCGACGGCGACGAGGCCGGCCAGAAGGCGGCGCTGAAGGCGTTCGACGGCGAGCAGCAGTTCGCCGGCCAGACCTACGTGGCGATCACCCCGGACGGGATGGACCCGTGCGAGCTGCGCGAGGCCAAGGGCGACGCGGCGGTGCGCGACCTGGTCGCCCGCCGCCGGCCGCTGTTCGAGTTCGCCATCCGCAGCCTGCTCACCGAGTACGACCTGGACTCCGTCGACGGCCGGGTCGCGGCGCTGAAGCGCACGGTGCCGTTGGTCGCGCAGATCAAGGACCCGGCCAGCCGGGACGGCTACGCCGCCAAGCTGGCCTGGTGGGCGGGCTGGAACGACGAGAACCAGGTGGTCCGCAGGGTGCGGCAGAGCTCCGGCGCCCCCACCCGTCCGTCGCGGCGCCGCCCGCGGCAGGACCAGTCGCAGCAGTCGCTGGGCATGGAGATCGACCTGCCGAAGCGCCCGCCCCGCCACGACCCGCGCTTCCTGCAGCGGGAGGCGTTGAAGGCGGCGCTGCAGGTGCCTGCGCTGGCGGGCCCGCTGTACGACTCGCTGCCCGAGGAGTCGTTCACCGAGCCCGCTTACGCCGAGCTACACCGGGCGCTGCTGGCAGCGGGAGGCACCGTGTCCGGCCTGTCCGGCGCGGCGTTCGTGGATGCGGTGTCGCAGCAGTGCGCGAGCCAGGTCGCGCGGCACCTGCTCACCGAGCTCTCAGTGGAGCAGTTGGAGAACCAGTCAGAGGAGGACCCGCGCTACGTCGCGGCCTTGATCGCCCGGTTGCAGGAGCGGCTGGTCAGCAGGCAGATCGCGGACATCAAGTCCAGGGTGCAGCGGATGTCGCCGCTGGAGGACGCTGAGGAGTACAACGCGCTGTTCGGCGACATGGTGGCGTTGGAGGGCTACCGCAAGGCGCTGCTGGACCAGGCGATGGGGACGCTGTGATCGCCTGGCTGCGGCGGTTGGTCGCGCGGCTGAGCGGCACGGCCGAGGTGCCGGCGGAGTTCCCTGGCTTGCTGGAGGCCGAGGAGCACGTGCTAGCGGTGGCGAAGACGACCGGCGGAGCGCTGCTCGCCACGCAGCTGGGGTTGTGGCTGCCGGAAGGCCGCCGTGTCGGCTGGCACCTGCTCAGCAAGGCGACCTGGAAGAACGGCGTGCTCACCGTGATCGAGGCCGAGGAAGCCGGTTCGGCGGGCGACGCGGTGCTGCTGCGCGACCAGCCGGGCCGTCGGCTCGAACTGACCGAGCCGGGGCGGCTGCCCGACGTCGTGCACGAGCGCGTCAACCAGTCCATCCGCTCCCGCCACCACCGGGACCTGCCCGGCGGGGGAGCATGGTTCGTGCAGCGCAAGGTGCCCGGCGAGGACGGGATCGTGCTGCAGGTCCGGGCCGACCGGGACGCGGACGAGGCGGCGGTGGCCGAGTTCGCCGCGACCGTCGCCGAGAGCCTGCGGGAGGCGAAAGGCCAGGAGCCGGACTGATTTCCGCTCGACACCGCCGCAGCCCCGGATATACAGTACGAGCGTACTGTTTACGGAGGTGTGGACGTGTGGGACCCGCAGAAGTACCTGTCGTTCAGTGACCAGCGCGACCGCCCGGCCCACGACCTGCTGGCCAGGGTCGGTGCGACCGGGGCCCGCCGGGTCGTGGATCTCGGCTGCGGCGCGGGGAACCTGACCTCGCTGCTGACCGATCGGTGGCCAGAGGCGGCGGTCGAGGCCACGGACTTGTCGCCGGAGATGGTCGCGGTAGCCCAGGTTCGCGGGGTGGCCGCGAGGCAAGAGGACGTCCGGGACTGGAAACCGTTGCCGGACACCGATGTCGTGCTGTGCAACGCGGTCCTGCAATGGGTGCCGGAGCACCTGGAGCTGCTGCAGAGCTGGCTGCCCCAGCTGCCCGCCGGGGCATGGTTCGCCTTCCAGGTGCCGGGCAACTTCGAATCACCGTCCTACGTGGCGATCCGGGAACTGGTCGCGGAGTCGCGCTGGCGGGACCGGGTTGGCGAGGTGCTGCGATCCGACGCGGTGCTGTCGCCGATCGGCTACGCGAACGCGCTCGCCGACCTCGGCGCGGAGGTGGACGCCTGGGAGACGACGTACGTCCACGCGCTGAGCGGCGCCGACCCGGTGCTGGAGTGGGTCACGGGCACGGCGCTGCGCCCGGTCCGGGCGGCACTGGACGACGCGGAGTGGGCGGAATTCCGCGCGGAGCTGGCACCTCGCCTGGTGGCGGCGTACCCGCGACTACCCGACGGTACGACCTGGTTCCCGTTCCGCCGCATCTTCGTTGTGGCCCATCGCCGCTGACCAGCGGGTTCATCGTCTGGATCAACAACAGGGGGGTCCGGTGAAGCGGGCTGGGGGCATGGGCTAGAGTAGTTCCTGTCAGCGCGACGAGGGCTGACGAGAACGAAATATTCCTCCGTAGCTCAATTGGCAGAGCATTCGGCTGTTAACCGAAGGGTTACTGGTTCGAGTCCAGTCGGGGGAGCAAAAGCCCAGACCACAGGTCTGGGCTTCTTTTTTGGGGCCGCTTTCAAGATCGAAGGAGACTGTTGCGTTTTCGGCGAAAACGGCTGAACTGAAGTACTAAATCAGTCTCGATCGCCGCCGTTCGTCCGCCCGTGGCCATCTCGGCCGTGATCGATCGATTACGGTCTGTGATGGGCGTAATTTTGCAACAGGCTCCGAAGGTCCTAAAATGGTCCGTTTTCAGCACGCGCTGTCGGTGCCGCGAAACGCCTGCCTAACGGCAGTGTTCGTCCTAGTCGTTGTTGAAGTGGAGCGGGTTCGTCGGTTGATCGACGGCTTGCGGCGTGATCGTCGGATGCATCCGCGGCATGGGTTGCGGGAGTATTCGCAGCGGGTTCGGGAGGTCGCTGCCGCGTGTGAGGAGTTGATCGAAACCGAGTCGGCATCCGTACCTTCCCTCGCCCGTCGTGCGGTCGACCTGGTCACAACGACGTTGATGTACTTGCACGACTCGTCTGGCATCGTCGGTGACGACCTCCACGCGCTGATGGCGGTGCACGCGCGCGCCTGCGCGGCGGTGCCACCCGATCCCAAGCGGCTGGCAGCGTGGCTGGCCACGCTTCGTCTGGATGGGCCGGGCTGGCCGGACTTCGAGCTGCGCGATTACGCTGCCGCGCTCGGCCAGAAGGGCCGTGGCGAACTGGCTCGGATCGTCGACGAACGCACCAAGACAGCACAGCCCGAATTCGGCAGGACACCGTTCGGGATCCGCATCTTGAGCGAGCAACTGGCCGAGCTGACCGGAGATGTCGACCGTTACGTCGCTGTGCTGGCCGAAGATCTCTACGCCGCCTCCCAGTACCTCAAGATCGCCACCGTATTCCGAAACGCCGGGCGTGCATCCGACGCCGAGAAGTGGGCGCAGCGTGGGCTCGGGATCGGTAACCCGATCGACCAGGACAAGCTTCGCGATCTCTACGTGGACTTGCTGTTTGAGCGCGGCGCGGCCGATGAAGCACTCGCCCTGCGGTGGCAGCTGTTCGACCAGCACCCGACCGCATCCCACTACCGAGACCTACGCTGCACCGCAGAACGCACCGGAGACTGGCGCGGCCTGCGAGACGAAGCGCTCAAGCGCCTGCACCACGCCGCTGCGAAACAGCCCGCGTTCGCCGACCACCTCGTTGGAGTGCTGCTCGACGAAGGCGAACAGGACGAGGCGTGGCGGGTGACGGTCGATCACCCCGACGACCTGCCCGAATCCCGCTGGCAGCAACTCATCGATCTGCGCCGACCCACGCACCCCAAGGACGTGATCGAGCCGTGGCAGCGGCTGATCCAGCACCGACTGGAAGCCAGCACCGACAAGTATCGCTACAGCAAGGCAATCACGATGCTCCGACGGCTCCGCGACGCCTACCGAGCCATCGACTACGCGACCGGCTTCGAAACATACCTCGACGACCTGCGGGAGCGCCACAAGCGCAAAACGTCATTCATCGCCGAGCTCGATCGCTTGGCCGCGGGCTAGGAGGTTCACGCAGTTGATGATCCCGCTGAATTGGCGGGTCCGACTGGATGGTGCAGATCGTTCACCACACATCAGCCATGGTGGAGTTCGTGCCCTCCCCACAGCGCTCCAGAGTGTTGGACGCCTCGCAAACCGTCGGGCGCTTCCGCAACGAACCAAGCGGCGGGTAGCGGGTACTGCTCTGGGCGTTCGAACCGTGCCTCGGCTGCGATGGCGACAATCGCTTGGTTCGTGAGTTGCAGGAAGACAGCGAGGACGGTGCGTGCTCAGCCCGCTTGGATGGTGGGACTTGCCGCATTGGAGTCGAAATACGGGTCGGTGATCTGTGGCATGCACCGATGGGCGACCTTGTTCGGCAGCGTGATCCACGCTGAAACTTCCTTCGACAGGACTTCGAGGTCGGTTCCCCGCAGCTCAAGGGGTAATTGCGGGTTCTTGCCCCGATAACGCTCGGGGCGTGCGTACCTTCCATACCGTCGGCGCCCGACCACCGGAAACACCGCTGAGTACCTCGAGAGTCCGGCTCGGCTTGGCGTTGTTGCCTGACATGGTCAGATACGCATCGCCGTTGTTTTGTCGTTCGTGACCGGCGTTTTGCCACTGTCGTGTGGCAAGTGCCCGTACATCGACAACAAACCGCTCCCATGCGGCAACGCCAACAGCACCGTCAGCGGGTTCAGCGTCGAGCGAGGTTGGGGGCCTCGCGCATCACGCTCGTTGTGGATCAGTACGAGGTCGAGGGCGTCGGTGAAGCCGCTCTTTGTGTCGCGACAGAGCTCCGCAAACTCATTGGCCTGTGCCGAAGTCAGCGGCTTCGCGAGGTCTGCACTCGAAGTCATGACGATCATGTACTACGGCACGTACACGCGGCTGGGCCGAAAATTGACAATCGTGATGTCCTGAGCGGCCGGTGGACATGACGACAGCAATGCTTGGTGTCTGCCGAGCCGGTCTCCCTGTATACGCGGTCATCGGCGGCACGTGCAGCCAGATGATCTACATGGAGCCTTTGAACTTTAACTGTTGGCTCTGGCCATGCAGACCGACGGCGTCGCAGTGTTGCCGCTTCTACCACCTGCGTTGCCAGGAGTTGAGATGTTCTTCGGGGCCGTACGGGCTCCATCCGTTGAGGTAGGGCTTTAGGCCATCGTGCCGGAGCTTGGGAGGCTGGGGCATTGACGGTGGATGTTCGATGGGGTCTTCGAGCCTGTTGCGTTTTCGGCGAAAACGACTGAACCGAAGTACCAAATCAGTCTCGATCGCCGCCGTTTGTCCGCCAGTGGCCATCTCAGCCGTGATCGATCGATCACGGTCCGTGGTGGGCGTAATTTTGCAACAGGCTCCTTCTCGACTGATGTGGGTCGTTGATCCAGCCGAGCCACCGTCGGGCGGGCGTGAGGTCGCCATCGGTTGGCCTGGGTTGGCAAGTCGGTGTTCGAGTTCTTTGCAGAAGGTTCGGAGTTCCTTGGCGCGTTGCCAGCGCTCGACCTGTGACTCAAGAACCTTCTTGTAGTGAGCCTCGCGATCGCCTTCTGCTGGGCGAGCTCCATCGCCTGTTCCCAGCGGACCTTGCGTTCGGCTTTGATGCGCTCTTATCCGACCTGACGTTGGCGATCTTCGACAGCCCGCGTTTCAGCTTCGCGCAGAAGTGCTGCGAGCCCATCTTCAACGGTGCGGAGCTTTGCGCCTGTTCAGCGGCGTCCCTCCGAAGGGTAGGCGGGGAGTTCGATGACGAGACGCCGAGCTTTGTCCGGATCTTCGGATTTCGGGCTTATTGATCGGGAACTTATAGGTGTGATCTTCGTTGTTCTGGCATGATCGCTGGTGTGCGGGACGCGCGGAGGTTGTCGCCTGAGGCGCAGGAGGATTTGCGGCGCAGGGTGGTCGCTGCTGTTCATGGTGGGATGAGTCAGGTCGAGGCGGCCCGGGTGTTCGCGGTGGCCCCGCAGTCGGTGTCCAGATGGGTGCAGGCGTGGCGGAAACGTGGCTCGAAGGGTCTCACCGGGCGTCGCCGGGGTCGCAAGCCCGGCGAGCAGAAAGCGTTGAGTGCCCGCCGGCAGCGCAAGCTGCGGTATGCGGTGGCCGAGCACACCCCGGCCACGTTCGGGCTGACCGGCCTGGTGTGGACCCGCAAGACAGTGGCCGAGCTGATCCGGGTGCGCCACGGCATCGTGTTGAACCTGCGCACCGTCGGCAACTACCTGCGTTCCTGGGGATTGTCGCCGCAGAAACCGATCCGCAAGGCCTACGAACAGGACCCCGAGTCCGTACGCCGATGGCTGGAGGAGGACTACCTGGCCATCGCCGCCCGCGCCCGCCGCGAGGGCGCACTGATCCTGTGGCTGGACCAGACCGGGATCCGCTCCGACGCCACCGTAGCCCGCACCTGGGCACCGGCGGGCCAGACACCGGCGGTGGGCAAAACGGGCAAACGATTCAGCGTGAACGCGATGTGCGCGATCGGGAACAAAGGCGAGCTGTACTTCACCGTCTACACCGGCTCGTTCAACGGCAAGGTGTTCCTGTCCTTCCTGGACCGGCTGACCCGCCATCTGGACCGCAAGGTCCACCTGATCGTTGACGGACACCCCGTCCACCGCCGCAAGACTATCCAGCAATGGATCACCAAGCACGCTGAGGCGATCGCGATGCACTTCCTGCCGGGATACAGCCCCGAACTCAACCCCGACGAGCTACTCAATGCCGACCTCAAACGCACCGTTTCCACCAGCACAGCCCCCAAAACCCGCGCCGAGTTGAAACAAGCGGTCCGCTCCTTCCTCCACCGGCTCCAGAAGCTGCCCGACCGAGTTCGCTCCTACTTCGGCAAACCCGAAGTTCGCTACGCCGCCTAACATCACACATTTGCCACCCGGATCAATAACTTCTGGATCGTGACCGTGTAGCTGATGCCGCCGACGACGAGATTGATTTCGCCGTCGCGGCGGGAGTACGCGGCCCGTCGGAGCGGGCGCCATAGCCGTAGTAGTGATGCTGTTCGGAGACCGGCCGCGCGGTGATCTTGTGACCTCGCCTGGTCGCCTCCGTCGCGAGTTCCTGCAAAACGAGCAAGCATCGTCTGCGTAGCTCCCTCGGCATGACCAGCCGTCCCTGGTCGTCTCCTAGCTCGCCCACCACCGGGTGCGGTGAGCGGAGAGAATCGGGTACGGGCACAGGTGGTCGGTCACTGGTGTCGCGTTTTGCGTTGGTGTGGCTTCCTTTGTGCAGTCTGATGTGCAGGTCCCGGTCTCTGTTCCACTGCCGGGTCTTCTTGATGTGATGTCCGTCGGGGATGAGATTGTGTCGTTTTGCGAAGTCCACAACCTTGTGCCATTGCGCAACTTCGTCCTCACTGGGTGTCTTGATCACCACAAGGTTGTCCGCGACCAGCCGCTCGACCAGCTCAAGCGCCTCCGCGCGCCGCCGTTGCGAGGTGATCACAGTGGTATGCGGAACTGAGCGAGGCATCTTCTCTGTGGACGTGCCGGTGGTCTTGTCGTCCTGCTGGTTCGGCGGTGACGGCTTGGAGCTTTGGCGTTTTGACCTAGCCGGCTTGGGAGCAGCGGGCTGGGTGGGTTCGTTCCAGAGCGGGTTTGCTGTCTTCTTCGCCGACGTAGGACCAGAGGTTGGTGTCCAAGATCAAGCGGCTCTTGCGGGGGTGATCCCATCGCTTCGGCACGTGCGTGACGTGTTCGGCTGGGCTCGTGCCTGGATCTTGCGGCCGCGTCGCTTCCGGCGGCACCCCGGCCTGACGTGCATACGCAGGTGGGCGTAGGTGGAGATGCGTTCGCGGGCAGATGAGCGGGTGTGCGCGTTGGTAGAGCATTGAAGGGCGATCTGACCAGCATTTTCAGGGAGGCCCGGCGATGTCCACGACGATCCGCAGGCTCAGCGGCCGCAGTCGCAAGACCCTGCTGGCCGCGCACATCCTCTCCAGCGCAGCTTGGTTCGGGATCGACCTCGCGCTCGGGATCCTCGTGGTCACCGCGATGTTGACCGACGTGCCGCAGACCGCGGGGATTGCGTTGCAGGCGGTCGAGATCTTCGCGATCTGGCCGATGTTCGGCGCCAGCATCGTGTGCCTGGCCACCGGCGCATTGCTCGGGTTGGGCAGCAAGTACGGATTGGTCCGGTACTGGTGGGTCGCGGTGAAGCTCGGCGTGAACGTCCTCATGTCGACGCTGATCGTCTTCGCTTTGCGGCCCGGCGTTGGTGCGGCGGCGGACGTCGGTGCGCGGCTGCTGGCCGGTGACCGCACCGCCGTGGTGCCCAGCGATCTGCTTTACCCGGTCGTGGTAGCTCCCACCCTGCTGCTGGTCGCCTACCTGCTGTCGGTTTTCAAGCCGTGGGGACGGATTCGTCGGCAGGTGCGGCAGCGGCAGCCGGTCACCATGTCCGAGGAGCTGCCCGTCGCCTGAACCGTCCGCATCGGACCAGAGCGTCGGAAGCCCAGGCGGCTTCCGACGCTCGGTTTACCCGTCCGCGCGGCGGGCGGCCGCGGAGGCCATCCCGGGCCACGTGTGCGGGTTGTCTTCCCAGCACCAGCCGAGTTTTGGCGCGTTCTGGCTGATCCAGATCGACGCGACGCGGGGGCGCCGCGGCGCGAGCCGCCGACCGAGAAGCACTTGTTCTTCACCAGGACCCGCGGGACGTGGCTGATCAGCGCGGCCCCTTCCTCGATGGTGAGCAGGGTTCGCCCTCGCGCGGCGATCGTGTCCATGGCGTGCTTGGACACTGCGCCGCAGAACTCCTCGCCCCGCTCGATGTCGAACAGCAGATATGCGTTCGGGACCGGCAGCTCGATCTGCTCGATGGCGACGAACCATTCGAGGGAACTGGGTTCGAAGGTGCGGTCCACGAATCCGGGCTTCTGCTTCCGGTGCAGGGTGGTCCGCGGCATCGTCTGCTCGATCGGGACGACCTGCCGGGTGACCACCAGCAGGAAGGGCACCCGGCCGGTCTCGGGCTCGCACGCGACATTCCCGACTGCCGCAGCGCGGTCGCGCAGCGGGGCGACGAGGGCGTCGAACTGCTCCGGCGCCAAGCCAGCCATCGCCGGCTAGCCGAGGTCGATCAGGTTCTGGACCTGCCGGTCGAACTCGACACCCGCGCCGATGGTCTTCTGATCCGTCATGAAGTCCTTTCGCGGCTGGTTTCGCGGTGGAGCTTGCTCGTTTAGCGGTCGTTCTCGGGCGTGGGAACGGTGATCCGGGCGAGGGCGCCGAACTCCAGCGCCGTCCACAGCGCTCCGTCCGGGCCGAGGGCGATGCCGTGCGGTTCCGAGCCGGGGGTGGGCAGGTCGTGGACCTCGATGGCGCCTTCGGCGGTGATCGAGCCGACGCGGTTGGCGCCCCACTCGGTGAACCACATCGCGCCGTCCGGGCCGGTGGTGATGGCGTGCGGTCGGGCGGCGCGGTCGGGCAGGGGGAATTCCTCGATCTTGCCGTCGGTGCTGATCCGGCCGATCTGGCCCGCGCCGATCTCGACGAAGCAGATCGCGCCGTCCGGGCCCGAAGCGATCCCCACCGGCCCGGCGGCCTCGGTCGGCAGCGGGTGCACGGTGACCTCGCCGTCCCCGTCGATCCGCCCGATCGCGTTGGCCATGTTCATGGTGAACCACATCCCGCCGTCGGCCCCGGCGACGATCGCGGACGGGAACGCGCCGGCGAGCGGCAGCGGGAACTCCCGCACCTGACCGTCTGGCGTGATCCGGCCGATCTGGTTGGCGGCCGTCTCGGTGAACCACAGCGCACCGTCCGGTCCGGCGGCGAGGCCGTACGGTCCCGATTCCGGTGTGGGGAGTTCGAACTCGTCGATCTCTCCGCCGGTGGTGATGCGTCCGACCCGGTGCGCCCGGTACTCGGTGAACCAGAGCGCACCGTCTGGGCCGTTGACGATGATCGTCGGTCCGCTCTCCGCAGCGAGCTGGTGGCTGGCGGGTTCGCCCCCCGGCACCAGTCGACCGATCCGGCCGCTGCGGACCATGGTGAACCACAACGCGCCGTCCGGTCCGGTGGTAATCGCGTACGGGCCGCTCTCGCCGTCGGCGACGGTGTACTGCTCGATTGAGACGGTCGATGTCATGCGATCTCCTCGTGGTGCCGCGCTATGCGTTCGATACCGGCAGGGGGCCGGTCATGATCGTGCGAGGGTGCTCGGTGACGTTACGGGTGTCGTGGATCTCGGCGCGACACAAATTTGGGGTGATCACCCGCATCCACCGGCTACTGCACGACGAAACACACCCGCGAAGGGCAGTGCGACGACGAGATCGAGATGGCCATCACCGGACTGCGCCGACATCGCTCCTGCCGGCTGAGCAGCCGCCGCGTCAGGACACGAGGAAGGCGCGGGTCGCGCCGGTGAAGGCGGTGATCGAGCCGTTCCAGCCGTTCTTCCAGTCACCGTGGTGGACGATCCGGTAGCGGCCGATCGGGGTGTTGGGCGGGATGTCCCAGGTGATCGTTGCCGTCGAGCCCGCGACGCCGTCGCGGGCCCAGCGGTACTTCGTCGCCCAGTCCCGGTCGTCGGCGACCGGCACCCACTTCCCGTCCACGAGCCGCTGGACCTAGTACGTGACCACGCAGGAGGAGTACGACGCGCAGCACTACGAGGGCGCTTCCACCCTGTTCGGCACCGCCGCTGCTGCGGCCAGCACCTGTCGCCTGGCAACGGGCATGGGCTGTTCTCCTCACCAACCTGAGCATGAACAAAATTCACGTTCTTGGTCGGAGAGCTACGCGACTCAACTCGCCCTGCCAAGGGGTGATCG
The DNA here is from genome assembly GCF_014697215.1 of Saccharopolyspora pogona. GTDB lineage: Bacteria > Actinomycetota > Actinomycetes > Mycobacteriales > Pseudonocardiaceae > Saccharopolyspora > Saccharopolyspora hattusasensis. The sequence goes on along the minus strand of NZ_CP031142.1, from coordinate 4,949,551 downwards.
TGCGAGGCCGTCGCCGCCGGGGTGTCGATTCCGCCGACCTGGATTTCGAGCGCGAAGCGGGTGCCATCGGAGTGCTCGAACTGCACGCCCGAGCGGTATGTGCGGCCCGGTACCGGGGGGGCGTTTCCGGCCTTGCGGAATGCCACGACGGTGCGGGCCCTGAGAATCTTGTGGTCCTGGCTGCCCGGCGGCGAGGTCGGGGCAACGCCGCCGGTGGTAGAAACCCGGGTGCCCGGCGTTCCGGTCCTCGTGGAAACGCTCGTGGGCGAACAAGCCGGGGTGCCCGAGATCCGGCCGGTGCGCGTCGAGCTCGTGTTCATGGTCGTCGTTGGAGAACGCGATCACGGTCACGGTTGCTCCCAGCATCCGAATTGCCGCCCGCATCCCGTCGTCCCGGCCGTTCTGACATGCCGTTTCGCGCCGCGAATGCGGTGGGTGAGCGCCGATGCGGCACTCGGGCCACCGCGAACGGCCAGACGTCGCCGGAGCAGATCCGGAAAGGTTCGCCGATTTGGATTATTCCGGCGCCGTACGAGCGAAATTGCTGAACCGGACCTGCCGAGCAACCCGCTTAGGACCGTTCGGAACAACGAGCGGAAGCCGATTGCGGTAATTCCGAATGGTGACGGTCGGTATTTCGAATTCCCTGGATTCGGCCAGAAGGCGAGGATCTGTCGCGGTCGCGCTGATGTCCCTGGTGGGTCGTGTCGATCGCGCTCGTTGGTTCGAATCGGGCGATTGCCGCGAGCTGGTCCACGGACCGGGTGAGCTGCGCTCGTGCTCTGGAGCCGGTCGGAGTCGATCAACGCGTGGGCCAGGTCAAGTTCGGCGAGTTGCCGGGTGGGCTCGTAGGCGGTTGTGGACTTCCGACGTCTCCCGGCCCGCAGAGCACCAACACCTAGACGTCCGGAACGGGTTTGATCTTCCCTGTGCTCAAGGCGGAAGTCGAGCGGGTTTTCGTGATCGAGCCGCCTCGACAGAAGTGTCCATAATGGATTTTGAAGTGCGAGTTCACCCGCTCGACAGGTTGCCGGAGTATGCCCGATGTGCATCCCATGTGCCGATCGTTCGAGACGCGACGGGGCGTCACGGCTTGTTCGCCCGGGTCACCGTGACGGTCGAATGTGGGGCGTGCAGGGTCTCGACGCCCGGTGGCGGTGGTAACGCATCCGTTGGGTAAGATCGGTGGCGGGTATTTCGGTGGAGAGTTGTCGGTAGCGACACCATGGTCGCGGCGGTGCGTGTCACCTGCCTGAGTGACCCGGTGTCGGGCTGGATAACGATCCCGGATCGTTGCGCGATTACATCCTTGCTCGGCTCGCGGTCGACGGTGTCGGCACGGATGATTTGTGCAAGCCACGCGACCTGCGGGCTTGAATGGCTTGGCTGTGCTGTTTGATCCGCTCGATTGCTGACCGAAACGAACTCGTGATGCGTTGCGCGCAACGGAAACCCGTTGCGCTTCGTCTCTTCAGCAGTGGTGTTTCGTCCAAGGGGACTGACAGAGGACGGGGGAAGTCAGGATGTCCGCACCAGGGATCGGCAAGGAATCGCGCATCTCGCTGCCCGACTTCGGCTCGGTGGCCAAGCTGCCGAAGCCGATCAAGGCGATCGTCTACTTGATCATGCTGTCGGTGATCACGGTGGCGGCGATCGGCGCGCTGCTGGCGACCATCGTGGTCATCGGCCAGCTCAGCGGAGCCTTCAACGTCTTCAGCTTCATCGGCTGAGTTGACGGTCCGGGGCCGGCGCACTGCATGGGTGCGCCGGCCCTCGTTTTTCGTGCGGTCGGTCGCCGAGTAGTCCACTCGGCGTAACGCCGTGCGCTGCGGATTCGCCCGGTCCGACCAACCGCCTTGTAGGCCAGTCGGCCGGTCCACCCGCCAGTTCCGACCCCCCGCGACCTCGCTACGATCGCTGGTGTTGCGAAAGCCGCCGGGGGCAGTAGCTCAGCAGGTCAGAGCAGCGGACTCATAATCCGTCAGGTCGTGGGTTCAAGTCCCACCTGCCCCACAAAACCCCAGGTGAAACACGTGTGGGGAAAGCACAGAGAGATCATCTCCACACTTTCCCCACACTTTACTCAGCGAACCACCCAACCCGGCTCAGCGCTTCGGCCGCCTTCCGGCTCTTCACCCGGCGACCCATGTAGACATCCTGAGTCGTCGAAACCTTGGAGTGCCCGAGCTGGTCGGCGATGTCCCGAGCCGTCAACCCGGCATCGTCCAACACCGTCGCCACCGACCGGCGGAAGGTCCGGAAGGTCACCCACGGGTACCCTGCATCCGAACGGAAGTCTCGCCACCGGGCAAGCGTGTTGTGCTTGTCCCGAAGACCGCCCTGGGTGTTCGGGAACACTGGCCCGGCCAGCTGGTCCGGCTCGATACCGAACCGCCCAGCCAGCCTCACACGCCGCTCTCGAAGCATGACCACCAGCCAAGTCGGCAGCGCAATAGCCCGTTCGGAGACGTCCGTCTTCCCGTCGTTGATCATGTTGCCGGTTCCCTTCGCGCGGATCAGGTTCCCAGCCCAGTCGACGGTGCCCGTGTCAAGGTCGAGGTGATGCCAGTGGACAGCGAGAGCCTCCCCGGTCCGGAAGCCTGTCCCGGCATACCAGCGAGCGAGGTCCGGCAGGTCATGACGGATCGCTACCTCGCTGCTATCGAGCTTCCGCAACAGGTCCTTCATCTCGTCAGCTTCGAGTGAGCGAGACGCCTTGCGTCGGCCTTCGAGCGGCGCCATGTCGCGAACCGGATTGACCTGCATGGCCTTGTACCGGACCGCCAGGCCACAGATTCCTGAGAGGATGTTGCGCACCGTCCGGGCGGAGTCAACGCTCTGGTTCTTCTTGACCGCCTGGCAGACCTGTTGCACGCGGAAAACCGTCACCTCACGTAACCGAAGCGTGTACGAGCGGGCCCGACTCGTCAAAGATCAAGGAACGCCGACCCACACGTTGACGAGCTACTACCGTCCTGAGGACGTTGAAGGCACCCCCTTGGTCGACCCAGCGGCAGGGCCGGCGGGGCGTGGCGGCGGGTTCGCGGTCCTGACCATCCAGGGGCTAGAACCCGACAAGATCACGGAAACCGTGTACGCGAGGATGCCGACCCCCGAAGAGGCTGGGAGGCTAGAACATCCGACAGGCGAACCGGTGATGATCTTGAACCGGGCGACGTGCACCGCGAGCGGTCGTGTGGTCGAGTTCGCCCGTGGTGTGCACTCGGCATCACGGTTCGCCTGGTCGTACACGTTCAAGATCCCCGACTGAACCGAGAGCGCGAGAATCGCAATGAACGCACCGACAGTAGGCATCCCGGAGAGCGTTCGGGCGGATGTGGAGGCGTTGTGGAACTACCACGACCTTCATCACGAACTTCGAGCCTGCGACGTGGGCGTCGGCCTGGGCAGCCATGACCTTGGCGTTGCCGACCACATCGTCGACCTCTACCAGGCCGGGAACTTTCCGCTGATCGTGTTCACCGGCGCGAACGCACCGACAACCGTAGGACGGTTTCCCCGGGGAGAAGCCGTGCACTACCGCGAGCGTGCCCTTGAACGCGAGGTTCCCGACTCGGCAATCCTGGTCGAACCGCGAGCGACCAACACAGCCGAAAACATCGAGTACACCCGGAGGCTGTTGGTCGCAAAGGATGTTGAAGTCGGCTCGATCCTGTTGGTGTCGCGGCCCTATCAGCAGCGTCGAGCGTTCGCCACGGCCAAGAAGATTTGGCCAGAGGTCGAGATCGTCTGTAGCTCGCAGCGTCTGCCGTTGGACGAATACGTGCGCGCCATTGGAGACGCCGACCGCGTGATCAACATGCTCGTGGGGGACACCCAGCGCATCACGGTCTATGCCGAACGCGGTTTCGCGATCCCCCAGGAAGTTCCAGTCGAAGTCAATGCCTCGTACCGCCGACTCGTTGATGTCGGCTACGTCTCCAGGCTTGTTCGGGACTAGGGCTGCTGTCTGCCGCACAGCTGTTGCACCAGGCCCCAGCCCACAGGGCTAAGGCAAGATCGCGCTGAGTGATCAACTCAGCTCGTAGGGTTGCCGGCCGGGTTGGCGTGCTGGGCCGGGAAATGGAGGATGGCCTCCTTCTGGGATCATGGAGATTGCGAAATAACCAAACTCCAGAAGAAGGCCATCCGTTGTCATTTTCTCATGGCTCGTCATGGGCGTCGTTTCCGGGTAGCGCCGTCGGTGACGATGCCGATCTGGCGGAACTGATGAAGTTGCTCGGCAAGGTGCCGGATCGCCGTAAGCGGAAGGGCCGCGTGTATAGTTTGGCGTTCCTTCTCGCGGCGTCGTTGATCGCTGTGCTGGCGGGCGCGTCGAATTTCCGGCAGATCGCCGACCAGGTCGCCGATCTGCCGGCGTCGTTACTGCGGAAAATAGGTGGACGATGGTGCTGGTTCCGCGGCTTTTTCCGTGTCCCGGATACGTCCACGATCCGGCGCGCGCTGGAAGATGTCGATGTAGCGAAGCTGGAAGGACTGATCGGGCCGTGGCTGCTGCGTCATGCCCGGCCTATCCCGGGCGGCACGTTGCGGCTGGCTATCGACGGCAAAGTGCTGCGCGGTTCGTGGATCGGGGATCACGAGTCGTTCACGCTGTTCTCCGCGATGATCCACTGCGATGGTGTCACCGTCGCCCAAGTGGCCGTTCCTCCGGGAACCAACGAGATCACCCAGGTCACGGCCCTGCTCGACGGTGTCTCCCGCGGTGTGGACGGCCGTGTGGTGGTCACCATGGACGCCGCGCACACCCAGCGAGAGACCGCCGAATACATTGCCGGCGAACGGATTCGACTACGTCATGACAGTAAAGGGAAATCAAGCGGTGCTTAAGGAAAAGGTATTCGACCGCGTTCTTCCGCTCTTGCGGAAAACACCGCATCATGTCGTCGTCGATGACACCCACGGCCGGATACGCCGCTGGACTACCTGGATTACCGACGCCGGCGGAATCGATTTCCCACACGCGCGTTCCGTAGCCTGCGTCAAACGAGAAGAAACAACTTTTTCCGGAGAACTCGTCAGCAAAGAGCGCGCCTGGATCATCACCAGCCAGAACACCACCACAGTCACCGCCGAAGACCTACACGACCAAGTCCGCGACCACTGGGGAATAGAAAACAAAAGCCATCACGTCCGTGACACGACATACCACGAAGACGCACAACAAATCTATACCGGGACCGGTGCCCATATACTGGCAACATTACGGAATACCGCAATATCGATGCTTCGCATAACTGGACACAACGACATCCGCCGGACAACCGAATGGATCAGCAGGGACCGCACACGAACACTCCCCCTCCTGTCACTCCAAGTTGCAGGGCGCAACACACAGTGATCTTGCCTTTGCCCTGCCCCAGCCCACGTGTGTTTAAACTTTCTCTACTTCATCAAGGGCGGCCCCTGCGGGGCCGCCTGCCTGCTGTATGCGAGCCAGGACGAGACCGCCGACCTTCCTGTATGCAAGCCCGGTCAAGCCGTCGATGGCCGGGCGCGAGCGGAAAGGTCGGCGGCCTCGTCATGGCGCGAGCGGAAGGCAGGCGGCCCCGCAGAAGCCGCCGAGATGGAGATCTTGAACCGTGGGCGTCCTGACTCCAGTGGTCGGCTGGGCGAGCCTTCAAAGAACGGTGCTGGGCACGCCGCCGAGCTGGTCACCTTGCCACTCCAGCTGGCATAGAGAGTTTCGATGCTCACAGGGTTGCCTGCTTGTGGTTCAGTCGCGAAACCGCGAAACGGGTACATGACTGATTACAGCGAGTGTACGATGCTGCCTGCTAGAAGTTGACGAATCGACGAAAGGATTTTCCTTGCCGATAGAAGTTAGGGTGACCGGCACTCATGTCGCAGAAACGTTGGCATCACTGCGTGACTGGCTTAAACGTGATCAAGCCCTGCGACGGCACAAGATCGAGTATCGATCTGGGCAGTCGACACCAGGGACAATGGGGGCCATTGGCGACTTCATTACCGTCATCGCAACCTCTGGTGCTGCGGGTTACACTGCTCGAGAAGTAAGCAGGGTTGTAATCGTATGGCTCAAAAATCAACGTTCAGAGGTAACAGTTCGAATCAAAGGACGCGTCGATATTGATATTAGTTCCAGTCAAGCAAAAGATGGTTCTGTCGAGAGCATCATTAGTTCCATTGGCGCGGAGCTTGACCTAGAGGAGGACGGTAAACAAGAAAATGAAGTTTGATCCAAGTTCGTCCACATTGATTCTGCTTGGCGCTTCCGAGTTCCCAAGTAGCAAAGGGTCGCTTCATCCTCTTCCAGCTGTTAAGAACAACATACACGGACTACGGGAGGCTCTGGTCGACCCGGAAATATGCGGGTTTCTGGAAACGAGAACGGTTTCCCTCTTGAATCCAGAAGGAATCTCTGCCACGGCAAAGGCGATAGAAGGTGCCGCTGGAAATGCCACTGAAACACTTTTAGTCTACTATAGTGGCCACGGGTTAATAACCCGATTTGGCGACTTTCACCTTGCCCTACGTGACTCCACAACAGAAGCCTCACACTTCGACAGTCTTCCGTTCTCGTGGCTTAAATCCGCGATCTTGGAAAGCCCCGCCTCCTGCAAACTACTTATTGTCGACTGTTGTTACAGCGGCTTAGCGCTTGGTGGATTCATGAACGAATCCAAAAGCGTCTCCAATTTTACTGAGATAGATGGAGCTTATGTATTGACGGCTACCCAGGAAAATGAGTTGTCTATTGCGCGCCCGGGTGAATACTATAGCGCGTTTACGGGAGAGTTGATCAAAACTCTTAGGCGTGGTATCCCGAACGCTCCTGCGTTCCTTGAGCTTGGTGCGGTATACACCTTTCTTCGGCAGGTGATGCGCTCCAAGCATCTTCCTATGCCGGACCAGAGAGTTCGTGGAAACGCAAATCGACTGCAACTCATCAAAAATAAGGCTGCGAGAAAGAAGATCGTTGTTTCCCAGAGCGTGGCGCGGCAGGATCGCTCCTTCGGTGCTGTTGAGGAATTCCGAAATGATCTGCTAGATGCATTTGAGAAGAGCCCTTTAATCAGGCATTCCGAAGGATCATGGGTCGTAAGAGACTTAGTTCGGCTTGCTCGGGACGTCTTGAGGTCCCCCTTCCCGGTAACCCCCTCTCCTTATCTCCCGCATTTGGACACAGTGTCAGTGGTAGCTTGTTTGAGTCACACTGAGCTGAAGGAAAAAGAGCAAGAATCGTGCCCAAAACAGACACTCGTTGATGAGTGGCAGAAACGGTGGTTTTCTTTAGCGAAAGACCTCGAGGAAAATTCCGCTCCATGTCGTAACGAACTGTACCCCGCGCTCCCGCCGCGATTCGAGCGGCATGAGACTCTACACGGCGGGCATTTTAAGTCGGTCATGAAGACTGGACAGATTTCAACCTTTTCCTGGTGTGCTTTCGTAAAGCATGCCCTGCATGCCTCAAGCGAATTTGTTTCTCCCGATGTCGGTCAGCTTGTATCATCACTCAATCCAGTAATCCGTTTTGTGAATAGAGTCCGACGCAAGCCGCCGTTCATGTTGGCTAAGAAGAGTACCCCAACGCCGACCATTTTGCGGTTGTCGGCGGCTTTAGGGATGCCGGAGTGGGACGTTCTGGTCGCGCGTCTTCGGTATCTTGAGATGTTTAATGAGCGCTTCACTCCTGAAGGTTCGCATGGGTCGCTGATAATGTCTGACGAGTTTCGATATTTTGCAGTAGGACTTACTTTCGCAACAGAACGAGTCGACCAATTGATCTTGACTAGTCGCATGAACTCGAAGAGTTGCGATCAAGATGCTTTGGAAGCCGTATACTTGCCCCTTCTCAAGAGAGAACAGCTGCATGCGGATGCATGGGGTCCATATGCGCATTATCATCTGCACGAATCGGAATGCTGCCGCTGGGCCAGGGTTTCTTGAGAGGTGAGGCCACGCCTTACCTCCACAAGACAACGTCGGATGACCGCAAGCAGTGTACCTCGCTGCAGAGTCGCTGGCGGCGCTTCTTAGCGCTCTTGGCGAAGCGTGCGGCGATATGCTGCCAATACGTCAGCTAGCCGGTCACGAGCGATCTCGAAATGGTGGCATTAGTTCATGCACGCATTTCGTGGGATGTATTCTTACCGCATTAGCAGGGCGACAATCTGAAATATTCCGGCGACTAGTGCAGCGGCAACAGAAGCTGTAATTGGCAGGGCGAACCAGTTTTTCGCTCTACCTCGTAACATCGCCCCGCGCTCATAGGGAAGTGCCGGCGCGTCCTTAGGAAGATAGATAGATGGAGGACGCATAGAACCCGGTAGATCAAGAAGGTAACTAACCTGGACAAGGCATGAGTCCACAGCTAGCTTGGCTCTGTAGACTTCCCATGGTTTTTCTGCAACCCACATAATTAGACGGGCAAGCTTGACATGTTCGCCGGGTGCATTCTTTCGTGAACTAAAACCCATTAATCTGCAGTAATCGTCAGTGATACTCCGCGCCGCATCGGCCAGCATCTTTTTCTCTTTTTTGATGGGCCTTCCGATTTGATAAATCGAATTTTCTGCTGGCTCGACGAAGCGCTCTTCCAGCCACTTCGCGAGTAGTACATGCCTGCGGCATATGATGAAAAACAGCTTCTCATGCAGTCGGCCATCAATCCAGCGGCCAACAAACGCAAATGGCACCATCGCCAGAAGTATCAAGGTATACGACACAACAAAAGTCAATAGCAGTGAGATGCCGTTGGGTGCGATAAAATAGAGAATAAAGAAATTCGCCACGACTGCAATCGTCATCCCGAGGGCAGCGCAGAATCGCTAGTGGTTAAATGCCGAGTGGAAATGTCCTATCAGGACGACGTATCCCACTATTTGTCTGCGTTGCTGCGGCATGCCGAGTTTTTCCAGGAAACGCAAGGAAACAACATCGATCTCCTTTTCGTAGAACGGACTATCGTCGGGAATTAGTCCATTTGCTATTCGCTCTCTGACGGATCGCACAAGCTTCAACGCGTGGCTCCTCTGAGGCTACGTATATGAATGGATGACACACTCAAGACTTCATGATCATTTCGGATCTACCAGCGGTTCCCGAGATAGAACACGCTCAACGTGTGCGCACACACCACCACCGCCGCTTGCGGCCTTCACCGAAGCTTTGCCTTCTCCTTCTCGTTCGCGCATACAACATCCTCGGAGACGTGCGGACCCGAACGAGCTACCGTTAGCCATAACCCAACGCGAACCCCCACTTTACCCCCAGGGATCAACCGGAAACGTTCGCAATCAACGCCGAGCGACCAGCGTTTGCAATCGGAATCCGCAGAGGCCGCAGGAGAAGTCCGCGAACATCCGAAAGGAACCGGAAGCAAGATCTTCTAAAGCGGGTTTCGCAGGCCAGGCCAAACCCGAGCAGCAGGAGTATCTGCCGGGTGGCGACCATGGTCAAGGGCACGCAAGCGGGTTGGAGCCTCGTCCTTGGCTCCCGCCCGAGACCTGGAAGGCTGGCTCCGCGCCGGGTGGTAGCGGGGGAGGGGCAGACAGGAAAGATCATCTCCATACTTTACCCGCACAAAACGATGCCAAACGAAGAAGATTCGGCCGAATGACGACGTGTGCGATTGCGAAAAAGCCTGATCAAGTCAAGTGATGGCAATCGACCGCGAAACGATCTCATGACCCGTCAGGTCGTGGGTTCAAGTCCCACCTGCCCCACAAAACCCCAGGTGAAACACGTGTGGGGGAAAGCACAGAGAGATCATCTCCACGCTTTCCCGGGCGGGCCCGACTCGTCAAAGATCGAGGAACGCCGAGCCACACGTTGACGAGCTACTACTGTCCTGGGGACGTTGAAGGCACCCCCTTTGGTCGACCCAGCGGCTGGGCGTGGTGGCGGGTTCGCGGTCCTGGCCATCCAGGGGCTGGAACCCGACACGATCACGGCAACGGTGTACGCGAGGATGCCGATCCCCCCGGAGAGGCTGGGACCCTAGAACTTCCGACAGGCGAACGGGTCATGATCTTGAACCGGGCGACGTGCACCGCGAGCGGTCGTGTGGTCGAGTTCGCCCGTGGTGTGCACTCGGCATCACGGTTCGCCTGGTCGTAACCCCACGCGTGTTCAAACTTTCTCTACTTCATCAAGGGCAGCCCCTGCGGGGCCGCCTGCCGCTGTATGCAAGCCCAGCCGTGCCGCCGCCCTTCCTGTATGCAAGCCCGGTCAAGCTGTCGATGGCCGGCCGGGCGTGCGGCTTGCTGCGCTCACCGGTCCCGGCCCGCCAACGACGGCGACCGGGCGCGAGCGGAAAGGCCGGCGGCCTCGTCATGGCGCGAGCGGAAGGCAGGCAGCCCCACAGAAGCCGCCGAGATGGGAGCCGAGAAGCACGCGGTAGATCGAGCACCAGGAGCAGGATGTGAACCGCGGGCTTGGGTCCGCGCCCGGCTTCCGGTCTGCAGGTGCGGGCACCTCGATGAACGGTGCTGGGCACTCTGCCAGGGTGGGCGGCTTACACCTCCAGTCGTGCACGGACCCGGCTTGTTGGTCCCGGGGTTGCCTGGCTGTGGTCCGGCTGCAAAGGCCCCGGAGAAGGCCTCTCCAGTCCGGATGAATCTTCAGGACGTCGTCTCTAACCACGGGCGAATGTCCGCTCATGCCGAAGACAGGACAGTGATAGGTGACTCTTTGCCCGGGACTGCGCCGGATGTTTACCTTGCGGCTATGCCACCGTTAGTTCGACCGGTGGTACACAACGTCACCGAGCTCGTCGTCCGCGTACGCGGACGAATTGGTCAGGTGGCCGTCGTACGGCCGGCGTAGGTCGAACGCACTCTCATGCCGCTGACCGCGCTACCCAGCCTGGCCATACCTTCAAGATCAAGACGCGCCATTCTCTTGGCTCAAGAGTGGCGCGTTTGCGCTGGCAGGCTCCTCCGGGGACCGTACGTTCCGGGGTGGGATCCGATTGGCGGCTTATGCGACAGCCGTCCTCGGTGCGAGACAACGCGGGCTGGGCGGCAGAGGGGGAATGGTGGAGTTCCAACAAGTCGTGGATCTGGTGGGTAAGGGCGTCGACGCCGCCGGTGTGGCCACGATTGTTGTGGGAGCGCTCGTCGCGATCATCGTCGAGGGCGTCCGGCTCGCGCGTCGGCAGAAAGGCGTGTACCGCTCCTTCCGCCGCCGACTCGGCCAGTCGATCCTGCTCGGGCTTGAGTTTCTCGTCGCCGGCGACATCATCCGAACCGTCGCGGCCTCACCGACGTACGAGAGCCTCGGCATACTTGCCGTTATCGTGGCAATCCGCACGTTCCTCAGCTTCTCCCTCGAACTGGAGATCACCGGGCGGTGGCCCTGGCAGAAGACGGCCGAGGCGGCGACCGGAACTCGCGAATGACACAACGACTGTCCCTGGCCGAACTGGCCCACCTGACCGGCTACAGCCAACGCACGGTGACCCGACTCTTCGGTCAGGTCACTGGGATGATCCCCCTGCGGTACCGGCAAACGCTGCGCCTCGCCGAGCAGCTCATCGGACAGGGCGCGACAGCCCAGTCCGCCGCCCGAGCGGTTGGCTTAGCGCGGGGGTGAACGTGTCAGTGGGCGGACCCAAACGCACTCTTCTGCTGCATGGTGCGCGTTCGGTCCAATGCGCTGACATGGCGCCGAGCGTGCGAGGTGGGAGCAGGGGAGAGAATGCCAACTTATTGCCAACAACCCGCAAACGTCGACAAACGGTGGCAGGCAACGCGAAATCCGCTTCCTGTGTTCGTGCAGGTAACCAAAGGTGTGGCAGACAACGGAAAACCTTGGCGATCACGGAAACGCCATCCGCGGGTTCTGGGTTCGATCCCCAGACGCCCCACCTGTGGGATTCCGGTATGGGAATGTCCGGATTTTCGCTATGGCTGCATCGCCGCTGAGCTGCGGTGATGCGGGTTCGTAGCCACATTCGGTCTTGGGCGGGCGCGCAGGAGTCTGGCCATGAGTGCCGCGATCCGGCCGTGGAGGTCGTCGCGGATCTTATGTTCGGCCTCGATGCTTTGTCCGGCAAGGTCATCGAGGTCCCAGTCCTCGGCCGACGCCCGGGGCGGTAGGGGAGGAGCACTACGGCGCGCGGTCAGCGGCTTGTGTGCCATGTGCGAATGCACCGGAGACGCCTCCGGTGCGCTTCAGCCAGTTTCTGGTTGTAGATCATCCGACTGCGCATGGTGCACGGCGCCTCGGGGACTGGTTATCGGGTGTGATGCCGGAGCCGGTCGTCGTCATCGGTGCTGAGCCACGAGCCGTCGCCAAGTGGTTCGATGTCGTACGCGTCGCGGGTCTGGGTGTCGAGCGTTCCGTGTACCTGTCCGGTGCGTGCGTCGACGAGATGGTGCAAGTACCACTCCTGTTCGTCCTCGGTCTCCCCGCCGAGGGTGACGATGGCGGTTTCGGAGTCGAGATAGCCGCCGGCCCACTCCACGTACGCCTCGTCGGGGTCGTAGCCGAAGGACTCCACCGCAATCTGGACCAACAGCTCGCCACCGGGGTACGTGTGGAAGGCGACGTCCTCCTGGTCGTGATGGACGGTCATGAAGTGGTGGCCGTCCGGCGCGAGACTTACGAGGCTACGGTCGGTCCACGGGTAGGCGGTCAGTTCGATGACGTCCCGGTCGAGATGACCGCGGTACACCCGCGAACCGTCCTGCCCCTCGCCGATGTCGAGCAGCATGTGCGCGCCGTCCGGGTGGGCAAACTGGTGCCCACCGTGACCGGCGCAGTCGAGTTCGGTCCGCGCGATGACGCCTCCCGTCTCGGCGTCGATGGCGAGCCAATGGTCCAGGCCGTCACCGCGCCCTGCCATGGCGTCCGGCATGTAAAGCCACACCACGGTCCCGGCCAGCGAAAACTCACAACTCGCCATGGCGATGTACGGCTCGTGCGCCCCAGGGCCGAAGCCGAGCCGCCACAGCATATTGCCTTCGCGGTCGATGCATACCATCTCGTCTGCCGTCGCATACACCGCACGCAGTAGGTTCGGCGCCACCGCGTGGCTTCTCGGCTCGATGGCCGCCCCGACGGGAAACATGGCGACCGGTACCGCCGCCGACTCCACCACAGGACTCCCAGAGAAGTCGTAGGCGTGGACAAAACCGCCCACGAAACGGGTCGTCCTAGAGATCACAGTCACGTTGCCCAAGGCTAGCCGACGGCCGCCTGACCAGCACTGGCCGGGAGCGAAGCTAAGATCAACTGTCTTATCGGGCCCGGGACCACGACATGGAGAACCTTGATGACGCCGCTGACTCCGTCCGTTCGTCCGCCGCGAGTTCACCACGCCAGCTCGAACCGACCGATTCGATCCTGCTCAGGCCGTATCGGAGGGCGCTCCACCTATCGACAGACTTGCGGCATTCCTCGGCCGTTCCGTCGACCGGGGCAGGTGACCGATCAACTCGGAGGAGGCTGCGCCTGGTGGGGCTAAGCCCGTCGCAGGCCCGCCCTGAATGGCCACGCTGCCACACCTTTCTCTCACGAAACGACCGCAAACGTCCGGATGTGACCATCCGCAATGGTCGTTTGCATTCGTGATTTGACCAAGTTATGTGAGATGCTGCTCGCTGATCGTGAATGACCGGAGGCATGGCCGGCCAAACATTGACAGGTGCGATCGCGAAGAAGTCTGATCAATGCAAGTGGTGTCAATCGACCGCAAGGTGATCTCATGGCCCGTCAGGTCGTGGGTTCAAGTCCCACCTGCCCCACGGTTTTGTCAGGTCGGAGGTCATATCGGTCTGACTGTTCGGTCGAAAGGCTGGTCGAATCTACCGGAGACCCACCGGGTACGGAGTTGATCATGGCTCGGCCGCCCCTCGCCATCGGCACCCCACGGCAACTTCACCGTCACGGAAATCGGCGGCAACTGGAAAGCGCGTGCACGGTTCCGGGAGTTGATGGAGTCACGGGCCCGGTCGAGCGGTGGGGGCCAACGGCGGGCCAAGGCGAAGAAGGCTCTCCGGGACACGTTCCAAGAACGGTCCGGCAAGTCCGGCGCCAAACTCAAGGACACTTCGAAGGTCGCCGACATCGCCAAGGTATGGATCGGCCAGGCCGAGAAGAAGGTGACCGAGGGTGTCCGGTCAAGTACGACCTGCGACACCTACTCCGTGTACCTCCGGAATGTCGTCATAGATCGGCAACCTGCGGCTCGACGAATGCACCGTCGGCCGGCTCGAAGACCTCATGTACACGTTGCAGGCCGAGGACATGTCCGCCGACGCGCGCCGGTCTGTCCGGACGGTGCTCTCCGGGATCTTCGGGCTAGCAGTCGGGCGCGACCTGATGCCGGCGAACCCGGTCAGGCAGATGTCGCCGATCAAGGGCGGGGCACGGCGGAAGGCGCGCGCCATGACCGCCGATGAAATGCACGACTTCCTTGCCAAGCTCGGTGCCGACAAGATCGCAAGGCGCTACGATCTCCCAGATTTCGTCCGCTTCATGCTCGGCACGGGCGTGCGTATCGGCGAAGCGCTGGCCATGCGCTGGTGCGATCTCGACATGGATGAGGGCGAGATCCACATCACTGGCGACATCGTGCCGATCAAAGGCAAGGGCCGCCTCGTGAGGAACGATGGCAAGTCCTTTAGCGCACAGCGCGTCATCGCGATGCCAAACTACCTGCACACCCTGCTGTCGGTCCGGCGACCACCAGGTGCACTCGACGACGAGCCAGTGTTCCCGGCCGGCGCGCTTACGCCGGCGGCAGGCTGACGTGGAAGTGGCCGGGCAACACCGGCAAGTCGATCCGCCGACTACGGCTTTGGCTCAGGAGGAGGCCGCGGCGAAGTCTCGGAAAGCGGTGACGGACCTGAAGGCTGAGGGCTTGTCGGGGGGGCTGACATCGCTGCGGTTCTTGATCTGTCGCCACAGCGTGTATCGCAGCTTGCTAAGCGCACGCCCGAAGGTGATCAAAAACTTGCCGAGTCAGTCCGGGGGCGGGGTCGCAAGCGTGCTATACCCCGATCGGCTGTCAAGGTGACGCGGCTTGGGTCCTACCGTGTCAGTAAGCCGTCAACGAAGACCGGCACGATTCGATCGAACCAGCTTGCCGCCAAGTCGCGGCGGAGTGCGAGCCGCTAGAGCTGATCAGCGCCATCGCGCACTGGTCATGTTTGGCTCTGCGCGGAGCTTGGACGGCGGGGCTCTTAGAGGCAGGGTGGCCCCGCCATTTCGGGCTATACCCGATGGGGTGCACGAGTCGCCGGGATCAAGGATCTGCTCGTCCGGGCACTCGAATGCTGACCCGAAGGGCACCCTGATGGGTTCAAGGAGTGACGAGCCGAGCTGGTGTCGTACTGTGACCGCCGTGAACTCACCTAGGGATTTGCAGCTCTCCGATGACGGCAAGTGGGAGCCATACGACGTGTCCGGCGGTGCCTCTGACGTTACTGATGTCGGGGACTATCTGGAGTCGCAAGGGTGGAGTCCGTACCTCAGGCTCGGCGCTGGGGAGTGGGCGAGCCTGAATCTGCTCACCTGGCAACGCGACCAGGATGGCCGCAGCGAGTACCTCATTGCGGTCAGCAATCAGGACCAGGCGTCGGAGTACTTGAAGGTCAGCAGCTTGCCGACGCTGATGGATCTGCTTGCGCGTTGGGCTCCAGCGGTTCAGGCCGCCAGCATCGCCGACGTGGTTCAGGACCTCCACGAACCTCTGATCGAGCATGAGGGCATCGTGGAGACCATTGCCGCTCGCGCTGTGTGGGGTGTGCAAGATCGGTTGCCGAGGCTGCGTAGCTACCGGCAGACTTGGGACGCCGTAGAGGCTGAAGCCAGGGCAACGCGTCAAGAACCTCTTGCGTCTGATTGAGTTTCGGTCTTTTGCGTAGCCGCTTCGGTGTAGCGTCATCTAGATCGCGCCGACCTCGTGTCGGACAATGGCCAAGCTCTTTGAATGTATGAAAAGAGCCGTCCCGGAAATACCGGCGGGGCGGCTCTTTGTGTCCCACTCAGCTGCGATCGACCGCGCGAGCGAACGAGCTCCGCCACTCACCCGCCACTCATCCGGCGACACCTCCAAAGCCGCCAGCGCCAACGTCTTTCCCGTGGCGTCGTCATTGCCTCCACGCCCGATCGCACCCACTCGTCCAGCTGCGTGTAGCCCTCGCGCTGGTACTCCCGGGCCTGCAGGACGAGCTCCAACTTGTCGGCGTCTCGCGAGCACTTCGACGGTCCTGGCCGCTCATTCCTGGGGAGGAACGGTCATCTCGGTGGCGGGACCTTCCCCGAATGCCCCCGGTATGGTTTACGTCGCAGCTCGAGCACCGGACGCCGGCGATGACTACGCCGCCCTCGCGGCACGGTTCCCGCAGCCGCCTGCGAACTCCGGGATCGTCAAATTCGGCGACTTCGAACAACTGAGCCAGGAATCGTTCCTGCGCGATTTCGCCGGCGACGTGCCCAGAAGTCGCGCTCTCGGCCTCTACACCGTGCAGGGCCCCATATCGAGTTCGCTGTTCTAGTCGAAGACGAGCGTCGCGGCGTGGAGGCACAAACCGACCTGGTACGCGGTGTCGAAGAATGACAGAACCACGACGCCTGATCTTGAATGGTTCCTCGCTGCGCGCATGCGGGCGACGACCATAGAACTCGACTCCAGCCACCTGTCGATCTGTCGCACCCCGAAGCGATGGCGGATCTCATTCTCAACGCCGCAGGTGTTCGCCCCCGGGTTCACTCGGCGCCATCGCCCGCGCCGGTTCCCATGCACCACCCCGTGACCGGCTGAGCCGGCCAATGGTCCGTCGGGCAGTAGCGGTCGAGGTGTCGTCCTCGTGGGCCTTTCGGCAGCGCGCCGGTAGCCCCTTGGAGGCTGTTGCCCGAGGGGCTGCGGGCTCAGCGCTTTTCTCAGTAGGCGACGGTGAAGTGTTGCTCGTTGCGGGGGTTCTCCAGTTCGTCGAGGACCGCTACCGCGAGGTCTTCTGCCGAGATTCGGGACGCGCCCTCCTCATTTGTCAGGAGCGTGGTTTCGCCGCGTCGGTAGGTGCCGATGCGACGTCCGGGTTCGAGGACCGTGGGTGGGGACAGGTAGATCCAGTCGGCCGGGTGTGAGCGGCACGCTTCGAGTTGCGCGACGCTGGCCGCGGCGATGGTCCGCCATTCCTGGGGCACGTAGTCGGGGTTGTCGAGGACGAGTTGGTCGGGGCGCCCCGGGGGCCGCAGTGGACCGGCCCCGCCGACGACGAGGATGCGTGTTCGGGTTTCTTCGGCCGCGTCGAGCAGCGTCGTGATCGTCGTGGCGACCGTGTATTCCTGGCCGGGGTGGGGTCGGGTCGCCGCGACGATCGCGTCGGCGTCGGTGAACAGCTTGCTCATGCGGGCGCGGTCGGTGGCGTCGCCCTGGACAGCGCTCACACCTGCGGGCAGGAATGTGGGCTTCTCGCGCCGGAAGACGGCGGTGACGTCATGCCCTCGGGCAGCGGCTTCTCCGGTGACGCGCGAGCCGACCATGCCGGTGGCTCCGATTACGGCGATCTTCATCGAGCAGTCCTTTGC
This sequence comes from Saccharopolyspora pogona, assembly GCF_014697215.1. Classification (GTDB taxonomy): domain Bacteria; phylum Actinomycetota; class Actinomycetes; order Mycobacteriales; family Pseudonocardiaceae; genus Saccharopolyspora; species Saccharopolyspora hattusasensis. The sequence goes on along the minus strand of NZ_CP031142.1, from coordinate 4,932,025 downwards.
GCGGTTAGGTTCGGAAGTGGGGAGCGGGTTCGCGGGGAGAACTGGCCTGCGGCGATTGCGGCGAGCGAGAGCGCGAAGCCGAGCAGTTGGATCGGGCCGAGCGTCTGGCCGAGCAGGACGACTCCGAGTAGCGCCGCAACCATCGGCGACAACAGGCCGAGGAGGGCGACCGAGGTGACCGGCAACGTGGTGATGCCGCGGAACCACAGGACGTAGGCGGCCAAACCGCCGACCAGGCCCAGCCAGAGGTAGCCGAGCGCGGCCGTCCCGTCGATCGCGGGCGGTGGCCCCTCGAACAGGAACGTGACGGGCAGGAGGAACAGGCCGCCGGCGGTGAGTTGCCAGCCGGCGAACGCGGTGGGGCTGGCTTCCGCAGGACGACCCCACCGCTTGGTGAGCGTCACCCCCAGCGCCATCGATGCCGCGCCCGCCAGGCCAGCCAGCATCCCGGGGACGTCGAACGCCGCATCCGGACCGATCACCACCAGGCCGACGCCCACTACACCGACCACCCCCAGGCGAAGCGCCAAGCCGAAGGGTGCTCGCCGAGGATGGTCACTGCCAGGACTGCCACGATGAGCGGCTGGGCCGCAGCCAGCGTGGCGGCAACGCCTCCCGGCAAGCTTTCGGCTGCCACGAACAGCAGTGGGAAGAACATCCCGATGTTCAGCACGCCGAGCACCGCCGCCTTCGCCCACCACGTCCCGTTCGGCAGGGTCCACGTGATCACCAATGCGATCAGCCCCGCGGGCAACGCGCGCAGAAGCCCCGCCAACATGGGATGCCCTGGGGGGAGGAGCTCGGTGGTGACCACATAGGTCGTGCCCCACACCATGGGCGCGAGCGCCGTCAGCGCGGTGCGGGCTGAAGTGCTCCCGCTGCCGGAGATCGTCTGGTTCACGATCCAAGTCTCATCCGACCTGCATCAATGAGTCCAACACATGTTTGTCAACTGATCCATCTCGATGCACGATGGTTGGATGGAGCTCCAGCAGATGCGCTACGTCGTCGCGGTCGCGGAGACGAGCAGCTTCACCCGCGCCGCCGAGCGGTGCCTGGTCGTCCAGTCCGCGCTCAGCCACCAGATCGCGCGCCTGGAACGGGAGTTCGGCGGCAAGCTCTTCGAGCGCAGCAGTCGCAGGGTGCGGCTCACGCCTGCCGGTGCAGCATTTCTCCCCGCCGCCCGCCAATGCCTGGACGCCGCGGAGCGCGCGGCCGCCGAGGTCGCAGCGGCCCTCGGTGAGGTGCGCGGGCGGCTCACCGTTGGCGTGATCCCCACCGTCGCCGCAGTGGACATCCCGGCCGCGCTGCGCGAGTTCCGCAGCCGGTATCCGCACGTACGCATCGGCCTGCGCGTTGGCGGCAGCGAGAGGCTCGCCGAGCAGGTCAGGCAAGGAGCCATCGATGTCGCCTGCCTCGGGCTGCCGACAACGGCCCGGCCCCAGGGTGTCCGCGGCCGGGAACTCGCCCGAGACCGGCTCGTCGCCGTGGTCGCGCCCGGGCATCCCCTCGCGGAGGAACCGGAGGTCGACCTCCGCCGGCTTTCGTCCGAGGTGTTCGTGGACTTCACGGCCGGAACCGCCGGCCGTGCCCAATCCGACCAGGCGTTCTCGGCGGCGGGCCTCGACCGCGATGTCGCCTTCGAAGTGCAGGCCCCCGATCTCATGGCGAAGCTCATCCGGCAGGGCCTGGGCATCGCCATGCTCCCCTCCACCTACGTCCCCCAACTCGCCGGCGTGCGCACCATCCCGGTGTCCGACGCGCCGGCCCGCGTCGAGCACCTGGTCTGGAACGACGTCGGCCTGACACCCGCGGCGAAGGCCTTCCTGGCCATCCTCGACACCCCGACCGAGCACTTGGCGGAGCGAGCCGAGGCGCGCCCGCAATGAAGAACTCGGATTGTTCCTGGTCAGGGCCGTGCGGGGCATCGCGCGCAGGGGCGGGGAAAAATTTTGTCCGGTGTCCATGCGGGGGTTCCCCGTCCGTTGTTGTGTCGTGCGGCGACGCTGCCGCACTTCAACAACGGACGCCGAGGGAGTTAGACCATGAAGTACATGCTTTGCGCTGCTGGCACACCCTCACCACCCGCCTGTGATCACCCGAGGACGGCGCAATTTCGCGAGAAATTGACCGTCACCCGGGTGAACGCCAATTTCTCGCGAAATTGACACCCCTCGCCCAACCGAATGAGAACCATCGATGTTCTGGATTCAGCTCACCATGCTGCTGATCAACGCCGGTGCGGTTGGCGCGAACTGCGGGGCCGCCGAGTGCAACGTCGAGGACTGGATGGCTTTCGACAAGGAGGTGCAGGAGGCGGGGATCGCTGGTCTCCAGCGAGTCGCTGGCGGACCTGGTCACCGCCACGGCCGTGCGGGTCGACGAGAACGGTCGCGGGGACCGCGACGGACGGGCCGTTCGCCGAGACCCGCAAGATCCTCGGCGGTTTCTACGTCATCGACGTGCCCGACCTCGACGCGGCGCTGGACTGGGCCGCGCGTTGCCCCGGCCCGCGGGGTGACGGGTCCGTCGCGGCCGGTCGCCGACTTCGGGGCCTGACGTGCGGGACGAACGGGCCGCCAGCGCCGCAATGCCGGTGGTGGAGGCGGTGTTCCGCGAGGAACGCGGTCTGCTGCTGGCGGCCCTCGTCCGCCGCTTCGGCGATCTCGACTTGGCCGAGGGGGTCACGTCCGAGGCCATCGAGGCGGCGCTGGCCAACTGGCCGGTGCACGGCGTTCCGCCCAAGCCCGGTGACCTGCTGATGACCACCGCGCTGGCGCAAAGCGGTCGATCGGCTGCAGCGCGACCAGGCGTTCGCCGCGCGGTTGGCCATCCTGCAGGTGGAGGCGGAGCGGGCGGAACCCGTCGCCGCGGCCGACGTGGGCGGTGATCTGCCGGACGAGCGGCTGCAGCTGTTCTTCACCTGCGCCCACCCGGCGGGCGCTCCACCGACAACTCGTGGTTCGCGCCACATGGGTTGCAGGCGGGGACCGTCTTCCGGGAGCGTGATCGGATCGATGGGCGACGCCGTCCTCGCGGAATACCGGCCTCCAGCGGGGAATCTCTGCGGGTGGCGCGCGGAATTGGCGCACCAGGCCCGGCAGGAATGGGTGCTGTACCAACGACATCCGTGGGTGCTGTCGGTGCTCGCCTCGACGCGCCCGCCGCTGGCCGTTCCGTGCTCGCGACGGTCGACCGGTCAATGAGCGCTCTCCACGCGCACGTCGACGCCGGCCCGGGCCTGTCGACGTATCTGCTGGTGAGCGGCCACGTCCAGGGCATGGCGCTGTTGCTGGCATCGGAGGCTGCGGCGGTCCGGGACACCGGGGTCAGCTCCGAGTAGTGGTGGTCGGCGCAGCTGGGTCGCCTGGCGAGCACCGCAGGTGACCGGTACGCCTGGCTGACCGAGCTGATCGGGCCGACCGCAGATGCCGTCGACCCGGCCCAGCTGGATGAGTGGTTCGAGTTCGGCCTGCAGCGCGTGCTCGACGGGGTGACCGCGTCCCTGCCCGCGTCACCGGAGTGCGCGTGAGAACCTGTAGCGGGAAAGGGTTTTCGGTCCCCACATGACAACGGCCGCAGTCGCCACGATCAGCATGACCAGGCCGGTGACTGCAGGGTTGTAGGACCAGCGGTCGGTCGACACCGAGTAGGTCACGTTCATCATGGCATGGAACAGGACCGCCGCGAACACGCTGTTCCCCGTGTTGTTGTGGAGCCAAACGATGAGGACCCTGGCGACGATCGTGTGAAGGCACTGCCAGAGCGCCCAACTCATTTCGTGCAGCTGCAGGTACGGCAGGAAGTGCCACGTCGCCCATACGGTTCCGATGATCACGCTGCCCCCGAGCGCGCCCCACCGCTGCTGCATCGGGCCGGTGGCGTAGCCGGTCCAGCCCACTTCTTCGGCGACACCCGCGAGGAAGTAGAGCGCGAAGTAGACCAGCACCGCCGACAACGAGATGTGCGGTTCGGGGAGCGGCTCCCCGGCGATGCGCATCAGCCAGTACGACACCAACGTGACCACGGGCATGATGAGCAGGGTCGGTGCGTACCAGGCCCGCTTGATCCTCGAAGCGTCGAAGGCGCTTCGGAGCAGCCTGCGCACCCCGCCGCTGCCGTCGTTGAGGTAAACGAGGATCACCGCCGCTACCAGCGGGACGACGAACTGCAGGGCGCTCAACGGCATGTTCGCCGGAAGCCGCACGTCGGAGAGCTCGCCGAGGAGCGTGAACGGGGCCCCGAGGACGAAGACCAGCGCGAAGAACGTCCACGGCGACCTCGACCAGGACGTCCTCACGCAAGACTCCCTCGATCGTGCTACTCAGGACGGGAGAATCCTCCGGCTGTGCCTTCGCCCGCGCATCGGGGAGAAACCCCGATGCGTCCCGGGTTGAGTCCTGAAGTCAGCGGAGCGCTTCGGCGAGTGCGCGGTAGGACGGCAGCGGGTCGTCGCCGAGGGCTTGGATGCTCACGTGGTTCGCGCCCGCATCCAGATGCGCGTTGATGCCTTCGGCGATCTCGGCCGCGGTGCCGTGCAGGGCCACAGCGTCGATCAGGCGGTCGCTGCCGGGTGGCGCGAGGTCGTCGTCGGTGAAGTCGAAGCGGCGCAGGTTACGGGTGTAGTTGTTCAGGTTCAGGTACATGCCCACCGAGGCGCGACCCGTGGCGCGGGCCCGGTTCTGGTCGGTGTCGACCACGACCTTCTGCTCCGGGGCGAGCAGCGGTGCGTCGCCCAGGATCTCCCTGGCCTGCCTCGTGTGCGCGGGAACCGTCAGGTACGGGTGCGCTCCCGCGGCCCGGTCGCCGGCGAGCTCGAGTACCTTCGGGCCGAGCGCGGCGAGCACCCGGTCGGTCTTCGGCACCCCGGCGGCGTCCAGCTGGTCGAGGTAGTCGACCAGCGCCTGGTACGGCCTGGTATAGGTGTCCGTAATCTCGCGGTGCCCGGCGCCGATGCCGAGGACGAACCGGTCCGGGTGCTTCGCGACGATCCGCTGGTACGACGCGGCGACGGCCTGCGGGGCGGAGTTCCAGATGTTCACGATCCCGGTGGCGACCGTGATCGAGTCGGTGGCGTCCAGCAGCCGTTCCGCCAGCGCCAGGTCCGCGGGCGGCGAGCCGCCGATCCAGATCGTGCCGTATCCGAGCTTCTCGACCTCGATCGCCAGTTCGGGGTCGAGTGCCGTAGAAATCCGCCAGATGCCGAGCTTGCCGAGGGTTGCGGTCATGTCACTGGCCAACGGAGGTGGTCGGCCAGGCATTCCCGGCGTCGCTCGACCGGGTCACTGCCGGCGGCGGGCCTTCATGACTGCGGCCAGACCGCCGTCGGCGACCGTGAGGACGGCCATTCCGATCACGCCCGCCGGGGAGCGCTGGTCCGGTAGTGACTGGCGATCACCAGTTGAGCGCCGCCCGCCCGGCCATCCACGGCCAGCGCGGGCGGCCCGCGCAGCAGGCCAGGGGTGATCGCCAGGTCGATGATCCCGATGGTGTGGGGAAACCCGCGTGATCACCGTATCCGAACACCTTCGCGACCGGCCGCGGGGCGGCGGTCAGCCCGGCGCCGATCACCAGGGACACCGCGCTGACGACGTGAGCGAGCTGTTCCGCGTTCACCCGGCTCGTGATCACCACACTCGTCGACCGGGCGCCGAGAGGCAAGGACGGAGGTCCGGGTTCGGTCCGGGACCAAGGGCCGGTGAGTGCTTTTCGGGTCCTAGCGCCCAAAAGCACTCACCGGCCACGGAAGGATCAGCCGTCCTTGCGCCAGACGTAGGCGGCGGAGATCGGGTGGTTGCGGAAGCGTTCCCACTTCGGCTTCACCGCGACCCACGCGTCGTCGATCACGCCCTCGTGCAGCTCCGCCAGTCGCCAGCCCGCCGCCAGCGCCGCCGCGACGTGGTCGCTGACGAGGTGCACGTTGGTGGTGATGGCCACCGATTCGCCGGCGCTGTTGGTGTAGTGGGTGGGCATGCCCGAGGTCATGATGAAGTGCGGGTGGAACGTCACCAGGACGAACGCGGCCTTCGGCGCGGCCAGCCGCCACGCCTCCCGGTACAGCGGGTTCAGGTCGTCGAGGTGCTCGTCGATCAGCGAGGAGATCACCAGGTCGTAGGCCGAGTCCGCCAGGCCGGTGGCCGCGACGTCGGCCTCCACCAGCCGGTCGTGGGCGCCGCGACGCTGCGCTACGGCGAGCATCTCGGGGGTGAGATCCACCCCGTCGATCGCCGGAACTCCCTTGCCCCGCAACCACTGCCCGGTCCGGCCGGTCCCGCAGCCGAGGTCGGCGGCCCGGGTGACGGCCGCCCACGACGGCTCCTGGAGCTGGTCCAGCAGCACGAGGTCCATGACGTCCTCGACGGTCTGCTCGTAGTTGGCGACCCACTCGCCGTACCCGGTGCGCACGTCAACGGTGCGATAACCCCGCGCGTCGAAGTCCCTGAACTCCATTGCACCGATTATTCCGCCGGTGCTCCCGCCGCGAAACACATTTTCCACCGGCCGGTTCAGCGCAGGGGGAAGCCGACGTAGTTCTCGGCGAAGGTGGTGGCTGCCGCGGTGGAGGTGCGGAGGTAGTCGAACTGGGAGCGTTGCAAGCGGCGGTCGAAGGCCGCGGCCGGGCCACCGAAGCGGTGTGGCATCGACGTCGTCCACCAGGAGAAGTGCTGGACCCGTGGCGCTGCCGGTCCGGTAGTGGTCGGCGACGGCGGTAACCCTGTCCACATCGGACACCGCGAGGTTGAGGCCCTTGGCGCCGGTCGGTGCGCTCGTAGGTGGTGCGCGCGTCAGTCGGGATGGCATTGCGGCAGACGCGCGAACAGCATCTGGCCGCCGTCGCGCTGGCGGCGCTCGCCGAGGTCCTTCACCACTTCCTGCTGGCCGTACCCGGTGATCGCCCGGCCGGTGAGCTCCAGGAACGGGATGTGCAGGCGCTCCTCGTCGAATTGCAGGTGCACGCCGCCGTGCACCTCGTCCTTGCGCAGTATCCGGTCACCGCCGCCGGTCTCCCGGAGCAGGTCCACGGTGCCCTGTTCCAGCACCCCGGCGCGCACGCGGTGCTGGACGTGCTCCTGGCTGCGCCGTTCCAGCACGACGGAGTCGATCCTCTGCAGGTGCAGCAGGTGGGAGAGCGGCAGCCCGGCGGGGCCGCCGCCGACGATCGCGACCGGGTGCGCAACGCGGCGCCGTTCGCCGCAAGCACCACTTCACTGCCGGTTCCCGGATGTTGCTACCGGAACGCTTTCGCATCGCGGAACCTCAGGCACCACCTGGACTCGGTCCTCCGCAATTTCCATTGAACCCGCCCCTTCGATTTCAATGGAAACTACGGACCCAGGACCCCGTGACGGGGCGGAGCGAGATCTCCGGGTGTCAGGATGGGGTGGTGGCGAAGGCACAGCGCGCCGGGCGGCCCCGGGACCCAGCGGTGGACACGCGCGCCCTGGCGGCGGCGCGGGCCGTGTACGCCGAGCGCGGCTGGAGCGGTTTCTCGCTGGACGAGGTCGCCCGGCGCTCCGGGATCGGGAAGGGCTCGCTCTACCTGCGCTGGCCGAACAAAGCCGCGCTGCTGGTCGCCGCCGTGCGGGAGCGCACCCGGTTCATCGCCGAGATCGACACCGGCGAGCTGCGCGCGGACCTGGTCGAGTTCGCCCGCGGCTGGCTGGAGTACCTCGGCGCCGACGAGGGCGCACTGACCTCACGGCTCGGCGTAGACGCGCAGTTCTCGCCCGAACTGGCGGAGTCGCTGGCCGACGACCCGTACCCCGAGCACATCCGGGCGACCCGTGCGATCGTCCGCCGCGGCATCGAGCGCGGCGAACTACCGGCCCGCGCTTCGGTGGCGCTGATCGCGGACCTGATCGCCGGCGCGGTGTCCAACCACGTCCGCGCCACCCCGGACCACCTGCGGGGCCAGGTCTGGGCCGAGTCCGCGGCCTACGTGACCGAGCTCGTCGACACCGTCCTCGCAGGTGTGCGCGCTCGGGCTATTATGGACGGGAGACGTCGGAAATAGCTTGAGGCGCGTCGGACTCAGCACGGAACCAGCGGAGGTTTCGAATGAGCGACTGCCGTGACGACGATCCGCCCGCTCCGCTGCGGGCCCGGCGCGTGGTCGACACGACCGACGGCCGGGCCGAGATGTGCGGGCGGACCACTTCGGCACCGAGGTCGGCCAGATGCGCCCGCCCGCCGGCACCCGGGCGGCCTGGCCCCGGCACGGCGGCATCAGCCTCCGGGAGGCCACCTGCAACGCCGGGAAGCTCGGCGTCACGCTCGACCTCGACGATCCGGCCGGTCGCACCGATCTGGTGCGACTTCTGTCCACTTCGGACATACGGGTGACCACGGTGCGGACGCTGGACTTCACCGAGATCCGCCGCAGGGAACCGACCCTGGTGATCGTGTCCATCACCACTTTCGGGCTCACCGGCCCCTACCAGCGCGCGCAGCTGGAGCTCAAGCAGGACACCTCGTCTTCGCTGGCGTCGCTGGGGAAGCTGCGACTCCCGGCTGCTGCACGAGACCGGGCGGGTGCAGACGGCGTCGTCGGGCCGGAGGCGATGCTGGAAGGAGCGGATCACCCCGACGGCGACGATGCCAACTTCGCCGCGATGAACGCCTGCTTCACCTCCATCGGCGGGGGCACGGACCAGACCCGGCGCAACATCATCGGCGAGCCTCGGTCTGCCCAAGGAACCCGCCCCGTTCAAGGACCTATGAGCCTGTTGCGTTTTCGGCGAAAACGGCTGAACCGAAGTACCAAATCAGTCTCGATCGCCGCCGTTTGTCCGCCAGTGGCCATCTCAGCCGTGATCGATCGATCACGGTCCGTGGTGGGCGTAATTTTGCAACAGGCTCCTATCCTTCAGGAATATCCCCAAATCGGGGTGACCGCTGACGCTGCGGTTGGTCCGGTGGAGCGAACGGACTGTTCACCTCTTTCTGCGGAGCGAACGGTCCGTTCGCCCCCCCCACACACACTGCATCGCGGCCGGTCGAGAGCTCGGATGAGAGGACTTGAGAACTGACTCGAATTCGACTTCCTCGGCCCTGGTCGCTTCGGAGCGAGCGGATCGGAGGCTGCGATGGATCTCGGAATCGTGTTGGCGTTCATCGGCGCGGCGGCGGTGATCTCGCTGGTGCCCGGCCCGGACATGATGTTCATCATGGCCAACGAAATTTCCTCGGGCCCGCGCGGCGGGGTCGTGGCGGCCGTGGGCATGTCCGGCATCGTGGTGCACACGATCGTCGCGGCGCTCGGGCTGACGGCGATGTTCCAGGCGGTGCCCGCGGCGCTGGAGGTCGTCCGGATCGCCGGTGTCGTCTTCCTGCTGTACCTGGCGGTCCAGTCGTGGCGCACGTCGGCGGTGCCGGAGGTGCAGGTAGCGCCGGCCAGATCAGTGCGGCGCATCTACGCGCTGGCGGTGCTGACGAACGTGTCGAACCCCAAGGTGATCCTGTTCTACCTGGCGTTCGTCCCGCAGTTCGTCAGCGAGCAAGCGGCGTGGCCGCTCCCGGTGCAACTTCTGGCCCTGGGCGGTCTGCTCGTCGTGGTGGGCATCTGCGTGGACACCTCGGTGGGCCTGACCTCGGCCTGGCTGTCGAACATCCTGCTCCGCCGCCGAGCGATCCAACGCTGGCTGGACAGAACGGCAGCCCTGGTCTTCGGAGCCCTGGCCGCGCGCCTGGCCACCGAAGACCTGAGGTCGTAGCAGCGCAGCCAAAACCACTCGCGGCACCTGACCAGCCGCAACGGCAGTCTCAAAGCTCCTGCCCCAACGCGGATTTCGCGTAGGCCCTCGCGCGCCGAGGTCCGGACGCGATGATGGCGGCATGCGCAGCCGTGAAACACCACTCCGAGCTTTGTCCCTCCGCGCTGTCTGGGGCGGTGCCGCCTTGCTGCTGGTGGTCGGCGTGGTGACGGGTTGGCTCCTGCTGAGCACGCTAGGCAGTGAAAGCCCGCGGGACCGGGCCCGCCTGGAGGTCATCCGCACGACGATCAGCATCGTCGCGGGCACCGGTGGTGCGGTTGCTCTCCTCCTCGCAGCCAGACGGCAGCGGACGACCGAACTGACGCTCATCGAGACCAAGCACGACGCCACGGAGCGACGCACCACCGAACTCTACAGCGCGGCCATCGAGCAACTCGGCTCGGACAAGGCGGCGGTCCGACTCGGCGGCCTCTACGCCTTGGAGCGCCTGGCCCATGACCACCACGCGCACCGGCAGACGATCGTGGAGGTGCTGTGCGCCTACCTCCGCATGCCGCTGATCGGCGTCGATTCCGAGGTTCCGGAAGAGGGAATGGAATTAGTGGCGCTGCGACGGATGCAGGCAGAAGAGCGCCGGGTGCGGCATGCTGCCCAGCACATCCTGTGCAGCCACCTGCGCCCATGGAGAGATGCCGCTGGTAATCCGACCAACGACAAGTTCTGGCCGGACATCGACCTCTACCTGGCCGGCGCGACCCTGCGGCATTTGAACTTCAGCGGCTGCCACGTCCGCTCGGCGGTGTTCAGCAACGTGCACCTGGAAGGCGCGCCGATATTCGACGGAGCGGTCTTCGACGAATCCGCCAACTTCGTCAACGCCAGTATGGACCACGCAGTCCTGCACGGCGCAACATTCCACGGCGCAGCGGTGTTCTCCCAGGCCAGCCTCGCAGACAGCCTGTTCACGGAAGTCCGCTTCGCCGCCGCAGCGAGATTCGACAACGCCGACCTCGAAGACGCGGACTTCACCGGGGCGCGATTCGAAGGCCCGGCCCTGTTCACCAACGCGGTCACCGACGACACGATCTTCGGCGACTCTGTGCCGTTCCCCCGAGCCGACCCTGCCCGAGAGGACCAGCGCCGATGAGTGCTTGCGAGCAACCGACTCGCGACGCGCAATCAGCCGAACTGGTTGAACTCGTTGTCCTTGAGGCGTTTAATCCAGGATTCGGCCTGGGCACGGGTGAAGAGCAGGAACCCGGAACCGGGATTCTTGCTGTCTCGGAAGGCAACACGGCCGTCGGCCAGCGTGGCGACCTCGACGCAGTTGCCGCCTCCGACGCCGCCACCACCGGAGTAGCTGCTCTTGCGCCAGCTTTCAGGACGTAACGCACCCTGCTCGATCATCTTCGCGCCCTCCTCGACCGCAGGTCACCCGTAGCTCTCAGCGGCTTCGGCAAGCTTGTTCATCGAGTCGACCTGCGACAGCGAATGCTCGGTGAGGATAGCGAAACGGAGTGTGTAGGTCCGGACGAGTTCTCGATCCTCGATGTAGACCGCGCGACCCGGACCTTCTGAGTACCCCACGTCGGGAATCGGATCAGGCAGAGTCAGGATGGAGAATGGTCCTTCCAATGCCGGGCTTGCGCCGACCGTCCTGGGCAAGACCTGAACCGTGATGTTGGGTTCTTCTGCCGCCTCGGCGAGGAAACGAAGTTGATTGCGCATCACCCGTGGCCCGCCGACCGGCCGATGCAGCAGCCCTTCGTCGAGAATAACGTGCAGCTTCGGCGGTTCGGCCCGGCGAAGGATCTGCTGCCGCGCGAGACGCGCTGCGACTCGTCGTTCGACTTCGTCTTCGGCGATGTCCTGGTTGATTCCACGGATCAAGGCGTGCGCGTAACACCGACCGCAGTCTCCGCATGAGCATGACATTTGCGGAGGAAGTCCAGCGCGCCTTCAGCTGAGGTAGTCATATCTCTGGCCGTTTGGTGTGGGCCCGGGCATCAGCGCGTGCGAAATGAGTGAGGGGCACCTGTGACCGAGTAACCAGGTTACAGGTGTCCCTCGCTGCGGTTCAGCAGCAGCGCGAGCCTGGGGTGGCGTCTTGGCGGTCCACATGGCGGCGCCAGAACTCCCGCTCCGTCAGCGGTTCTTCGTCCGAGTGGTTTCGGCGGTGGTGGTCGAGGTAGCGCTCGTAGGCGTTCTCACCCACCACGCCGCGCACGATCTGCCAGGCCGTGCGGGCGGACCCGCGCAGCCTGGCCAGGATCGGCGTGCCGGTCATGTGCTGGCCTCGGCCTTCCCGGCCGCCGCCAGCTCCTTCTGGGTCTGCTTCTCCTCAACCGTCGGGATCAGCCCGGATGGGGCCCAGATCTTCGACTCCACGTGCGGCGCCTCGGTGCTCGGCAGCGGCGCGCTCGTGCGCAGCGCCTTGATCCAGATCCGGACCGCGTCCACCAGCACGATCACGATCAGCAGCGCGAACAGGATGCTGAGCACACCGTCCACGGTGGAGTTAACTACGACCTTCTGCATCTCCTCGACGGTGTGAGCCGAGCCCTTGCTGGTCTGCCCGGCGTCCAGCGCCGCCTGGTAGGCCGCGCGCTGCGCGAAGAAGCCGATTTTCGGGTCGGCGGAGAAGATCTTCTGCCAGCTCGCGACCAGCGTCACCGCCGCGTCCCAGACCAGCGGCACCAGCGTCACCCACGCGTACTTCGCGCGGCCGGACTTGATCAGGATCGTCGTGGCCACCGCCAGCGCCACCGCCGCCAGCAGTTGGTTGGCGATGCCGAACAGCGGGAACAGCTGGTTGATGCCGCCCAGCGGGTCGTTGACCCCGGCCCACAGGAAGTAGCCCCAGGCGCCGACGATCACCGCGCTGGCGATCCAGTTGCCCGGCTTCCAGCTGACGTCGCCGAAGCGCTTCCAGACGTTGCCCACGGTGTCCTGCAGCATGAACCGGCCCACCCGGGTACCGGCGTCCACAGTGGTCAGGATGAACAGCGCCTCGAACATCACCGCGAAGTGGTACCAGAACGCCTTCATCTCGTCCCCGCCGATGACCTGCGAGAACACCTCGGAAAGCCCGACGGCCAGGGTCGGTGCGCCGCCGCTGCGGCCGACCAGCGTGTGCTCGTCCACGGCCGCGGCGGCCGCCGCCAGCTGGTCCGGTGTGATCTGGAAGCCGATCCCGGCGACCGCCTGCGACGCCGACTGCAGCGTGTCGCCGAGCGCCGCGGACGGCATGTTCATCGCGAAGTACAGGCCGGGATCGATGATGCACGCCGCGGCCAGCGCCATGATCGCCACGAACGACTCGGTCAGCATCGCGCCGTAGCCGACGACACGGACCTGCGATTCCTTCTCCAGCATCTTCGGCGTGGTGCCCGAAGACACCAGCGCGTGGAAGCCGGACAGCGCACCGCAGGCGATGGTGATGAACACGAACGGGAACAGCGAGCCGGGGAACACCGGGCCCTGACCGTTGAGCGCGAAGTCGGTGATCGCCTCGGTCTTCATCATCGGCATCGCGATCAGGATCGAAACCGCGAGCAGCACGATGACGCCGACCTTCATGAAGGTGCTCAGGTAGTCGCGCGGCGCCAGCAGCATCCACACCGGCAGCACCGAGGCGATGAAGCCGTAGGCGACCAGCGCGAAGGTCAGCTCGTTGCCGGAGAGCGTGAACAACCCGGCCAGCGACGAGTCCGCGACCCAGCTGCCGGCGACGATGCTCAGCAGCAGCAGCGCCACGCCGATCACCGAGGTCTCGACGATCTTGCCTGGACGCAGATAGCGCAGGTAGAAGCCCATGAACAGGGCGATCGGGATCGTCATGCCGATGGAGAAGGTGCCCCACGGTGAGCCCTTCAGCGCGCCGACCACGACCAGCGCCAGCACCGCCAGCAGGATGATCATGATCGCTAGCACCGCGATCAGCGCCGCGATGCCGCCCACCGGGCCGATCTCCTCGCGGGCCATCTGTCCGAGGCTGCGGCCGTTGCGGCGGGTGGAGAGGAACAGCACCACCATGTCCTGCACCGCGCCGGCGAAGATGACGCCGATGATGATCCAGATGGTGCCCGGCAGATAACCCATCTGCGCGGCCAGCACCGGGCCCACCAGCGGGCCGGCCCCGGCGATCGCCGCGAAGTGGTGGCCGAAGAGGACCCGGCGGTCGGTCGGCTGGAAGTCGGTGCCGTTGTTCAGCCGCTCCGCCGGCGTCGCGCGCGTGTCGTCGACCTTCAGGACCTTGTAGGTGATGAACCGCGCGTAGAAGCGGTAGGCGATGGCGTACGAGGCGAGCGCCGCGAACACCAGCCAGGCCGCGGAGATCTCCTCGCCGCGGACCAGTGCGATGACGCCCCACGAAATCGCGCCGACGACCGCCACCAGCACCCAGATGGCGTTTTCCTTGGAACTCATCTTGCGCTTCCGAGCCGCCCCAGTGCTCGGTGCCGTTATCTCAGCCACCGTCCCCAGACCCCATTTCTCCGTTGTGCTGTGTGGATACGACTGGCAAAGCAGACACGAGGATCGACTTGCATGTCCCCGAATGTCCAGCCCGTTGCCCGGAAGTAACCAGGATGTAAGACACGGCTGACTTCGGGTCACCGGCGTCCGGCGAGGTTCGCGACCGCCCGTTCAGCCGAGGCTTTCGGCGAGTTCGGCCAGTTCGTCCAGCCTGCGCGAGGATTCATCGCGCGGGCGGGTCGGCAGGTAGAACAGCGTGCGGTCCACCTCGGCCGCCGCGTAGGACTCCAGGACCGCCGGATCGCGCGGCGCCGCGTAGACCGCGACCGGCACCCGCCAGCCCGCCCGGTCGCGCACCTTCGCCACCAGTTCTCCGAGGTTTTCGGTGCCGCCGCGCGGAAGCCAGCCGCCGCCGTACTCGGCGACCCGTGCGAACGACCGCTCGCTCTCCCCGCCGACGTAGATCGGCGGGTGCGGCCGCTGCACCGGCTTCGGCCAGGAGTAGATCGGGTCGAAGTCGACGTGCTCGCCGTGGAACTCGGCCGCGTCCTTGGTCCAGATCTCCCGCATCGCCCGGATCCGCTCGTCCATCAGCGCGCCGCGGGTCGCCGGGTCGGTGCCGTGGTTGCGCATCTCCTCGCGGTTCCAGCCAGCCCCGACGCCGAAGATCATCCGGCCGCCGGAGATCAGGTCCAGGCTGGCGACATCCTTGGCGGTGGTGATCGGATCGCGCTCGACGACCAGCGCGATCCCGGTGGCCACCAACAGCCGCTCCGTGACCGCGGCGACCGCCGCTAGCGCGACGAACGGGTCCAGCGTGCGGTAGTAGATCCGGGGCAGCTCGCCGCCGGCCGGGTAGGGAGACTCCCGGCTGGCCGGGATGTGCGTGTGCTCGGCGACGAACAGCGAGTCGAACCCGCGTTCCTCGACGGCCCGGCCCAGATCCGCCGCGCCGATCCCCTCGTCGGTGATGAACGTGGAAATCCCGAACTTCATCGCATCCTCCTGAAGGCTGTCGCCGAACTCGTTTGCGTGGCGGTGCGGGTGGCGGAACCTTGGGCTCCGGAGTCCCCGCGTTGTGCGTGTCCGATGTGCGGCGCTGGGGACTGGCCTCGCCAAGAGCCCCGATAGGTTGGGCCGAGCCCCTTCGGCGCTTCGAAGGCGAGGTTCGAAGCTACTTCCAATGCAGCCTCCCGCCGCGTCAGCACCACAGGCCTACCGCCGCGGACGGCCGGCGGCAATATTTCCCACCGGAGGCGGCCCCATACACCAGTCGCGCGGGGCGGAAGTGCATGGGGCTGACCGGGCATGATCCATCTGCGTGGGGTGCGCAGAAGCCGCCAGGAGATCATCATCGATCGGTGCGCCGGTAAACTTCGCCGCCGTTGGGCGCAGCCAAATTGATAACGAGTGAAACCCGGCCACAACCAAGGAGGGGGTCTTGGGCGTCGTGCAGATATGTGACGGTGTCGATCGCATTGCCCGTGACCGCCTGGCCGGGCGACGGGCTGGCGGCAATGGATGAACTGACTAGCAAGCTGACCGACCTGTACCAGGAGCACTACCGGCAACTGCTGCGCATCGCGATCCTGCTGGTGGACGACCGCGCCTCCGCGGAGGACATCGTGCAGGACGCCTACGTGCGGGTCTTCGACTCCCGCTCCCGGCTACGGGATCCGGACAAGGCGCTCGCCTTCCTGCGCCAGGCGGTGCTCAACCGGGCCCGGTCCATGCTGCGGCGCCGGTTGATCGCCAAGAAGTACCAGCCGAAGCTCGCCATCGAGGACAGCCAGCCGGACGACACGGGACGGGGGGTGGACCGCGCGGTGCTGGCCGCGGCGCTGGCGAAGCTGCCGCGCCGGCAGCGGGAGGCCGTGGTGCTGCGCTACTACGCGGATCTCAGCGAGGCCCGCACCGCCGAGATCATGGGCTGCAGCCAGGGCGCGGTGAAGTCGTACTGCTCGCGTGGGGTTTCGCGACTGTCGGATCTGCTGGGGGAGAGGGTGTGAACGACGGGAACAGCACACGGGACGTGGACCTGCTGCGAGCGCAGCTGCACCGGCTGGTCGAGGACGTGGAACCCAAGCCGGACGCGTTGCCCCGGCTGCTGGCCGCCACGCGCCGGCGGAAGTCACCGCGCCGGCCGCTGCTCGCCCTGGTCGGCGCGGTGGCCGTTGCAGCGGCCGCGTTCGTCGTGGCCTCGCTGGGCATTCCCCGCCAGCAGGAACCCGAGCCGGTCAGCGTCCAGCCGGACAGCTACCTCGCCGCGCCCGCTCCCGGTGTGATCGCCTCCTTCGACGTGCGGTCCGGCCGGGAGAACCAGGAGGTCGCCCGCGTCGACGGAGCCGACGCAGGTGTCCTGGCCACCGACCACGACCGGGTCTACACCACGGTGTCCACATCGGACGGTCGCCGGATCGTCGAGGTGCTGCTGCGCGGCGGGCAGCGGGTGTTGCCCGGCGACATCGGCGACGGGTGGTTGCTGACCGCGGGCGGCGGGCGCGTCGCCTACCTCGACGGGAACGCCGTGGTGGTCGTGCACGGCGGCGGCCAGCAGCAGCGGATCGCGATCCCGCCGGAACTGCGGGTAGACGACCTGGCGTTGGCCGATGACGGCCGCCTCGCGGTGCTGGCCGGGCACCAGGGCAGCCGCCAGGCCCTGGTGCTGCTGCTCGCGCCGGACGCGACCTCGCTGGCCGGGCACGTCGATGCGGTGCCGGACGCCACCTGCGGCCCGGTGGCGATCGCCTGGTCCGGGCGCGACGTCGCGGCGCTGCAACCGGTGGACTGCGGCGGCGAGCAGGCTCGGGTGGCCACGTTCGCGGCGGACAGCGGGCGCAAGATCGGCGCCGGGGTGCCGTTCCGGACCCCGCCGCTGGCCGCGGGCCAGGCACGGCTGTCCACGGACTCGCTCGGCCGCTTCCTGGTGTCCACCAAGGGGAAGGGGCAGTGGCTCGTGGACGGCTCGGTGATCCGCCCGATCCCACCGGCCTGCACCGACGACGGTGCTTGCGCGGAAGGGCCCGGGGTCTTCTGAAGCCGATCACGCTCCGCAGCGCGGACACGCCCTCGATTTGATCAATGCCGGGCCTGATAGCCGCCGGGCCCGGACGATCGGCAGCGGCTTTCCGGTCCCGAGGACAGGGGTGGACGTGAAGGCGCAACAACGGGAACTGGCGCGGCTCTACCAGGCCGCGCTGGACCGGCCGAGGTGGCAGCAGGTCCTCGCGTTCGGGGTGTCGCTGTGGACGCTGGCCTGGATCGCCGGCCAGTTCCTGGTGCCGGAGGACGGGCCGACCGCGCTGGACGTGCTGGGTCGGCTCGCCGCCCGCTTCGGGCTCACCGGAGGCGAGTGGGCCGAGCGCCTCACCGAGACCTGGCAGAGCAGCGGCGGCGGTTTCGCGCTGCTGGGCGGACTGCTTTGGGCGGCCACGACTGAGCGCGGCCAGCTGCCGGCACTGCTCGGCTGGATCTCGGTCATGCTCGGCGCGGAACGGCTCGGCTACCAACCGGCGATACTGCTGGCGGTGGCGACCATGGCGGGGTTCGTGCTCGTGCTGTGGCTGGCGGCGCTGACCAGCGACCGCTTCGTCGACCGCCGGACCACGTTGCTGCCGCGCGACGTGTTGCGCGCGGGCGTGACGGCGGCAGCGCTGTCGGCCGTCGTCCCGCTGTTCGCACCGGCGTTGTTTCTCGCCCGGCTGGGAAATCCCTACCTGACCAAGGCCCCGAAGATCCTCTCCGCGGACCGCGCGGCGGCCCGGGGCGGCTCGTCCCGGATCCCCGAACAGCCAAAACCGAACGAAGTTCGCGAACCCGGGCAGTCATGACCGCGCAACCCGCCGCGATTTCCATTGAAATCGAAGGTCCGATTTCAATGGAAATTGCGGCGGACCCGGAGCGGGGAGAGCGGTGCGTCAGGGCTGGGGCGTCAGGCGGAGGCCGCGTTCGGCCAGCGCGCGGAGTCCCACGTCGTCCGGGCTGGAGGATCGGTGCCGCCACACGGTTTGCACGATCCGCACCTGGTTCCCGTTCTGCTGCACGGCCTGCGCCGCGTTGTCGAACCCGTCGGGGCCGTCCGGCCAGCCGGAACCCTCGGCGATCAGATCCGTGACGCCACCGGTGCCCGCGGCATCGGCGAGTTCCCGCAGCTCGCTGGCCGCCCCTTGGTCGGGCAGTTCGACGATGACCACCGATACGGCGGCCGGCCGACCCGAAACCTGGGTGTCGAACACCGCGCGGGTCAGGCTCCGGCACGGCCGCTGCTCGAACCAGCGCTGCACATCGCCGTACGAGTGCTGGGCGCACGAGGAATCGCGAGCGGTCACCATCTGCGCGAACTCGACCCCGTCGGCCCGCTGGATCGGCGGGGTCCGCGGCGGCGGGCTGGCGGTGGGTTTGCCGAGCGTCAACCACATCCCGATGACGCCGCAGAGCGGCACCAGCGCCGCCGCCGCTACCGCGATCCGCCTGTCGCGCGGGGCGAATCGCCGTGCCGCCACTGGCGCGGGCTGGTCGGTGTACTTCGGGATCAGCATGGTGTCCGCTGTGGCCAGATCCACGACCCCGGATTCCGGGAAGCCCTCATCGGCCAGCTCGGCGAGGCCGAGCTCGCAGTTCTCGTCGAGCACCCGCAACAGCCGCTGGGCGGGTTCAACGGGGCAGGGGCGTTCGTAGGTGGCCAGCTCGCGGGCGGCGGCGAGGATGCTGGTCGTGTTCGGCGAAACCACCCGCACCCCGCGGTGCAGGTCGGTGGTGGGCTGCGTGACCTGACCGGCGTACGGGCCGACCACCACGATCGCGGCCACCGGCAACGGTTCCAGCCCGCGCGACTGCAGGCTGCGCGCCAGCGCGGCCGCCGATTCGAGCCCTTCCAGCCCGGGGTTGACCGCGCCCTCGGTGCGCACCAGCGGCCAGCCGTCGACCCTCCACGGGGTTTGCAGCGGCGCGTCGACCTTCAGCGCGGGCTCGGGGAGATCGAGCCCGAGCACCACAACCACCCCACGGGGCAGCACGATCACCGCGTCCAGCGGGCGCGGGCTACCGGGCGGGCGGCAGCCGAAGGCGGCGACCCCGCCGAGCACCGAGCAACCGGAGCCCCATGCGGAGATGGCCGCCCGGATGTCGGCGCCGACCTGGGACGGTTCCGCACCGAGCCGCACCAGTCGCATGACGACCTCCAAGATCCGGCGGACATCGCGCGCCCGACGATCACCCGCTGTTCGAGCTGAGACGTTAGTCGGGGGGACCAAGTATTGTCGCGAGGTTCCGACTTTCGTCCGATTGAGTGGTGTCCACCACTCTCCGGCCAGTCGTGCACTGGTGCTTTCGAGCGACACGGAAAGCCCGTGGCAACGCCTCGGATCTGCGATTACCGCTATTCGGCGCAGTCGGTGCCGGGCAGGGCCGAGCGGTGCAGGTCGCTCGCGGGCGCGAGACGGATGACGACGTTCTGGTGGCGGACCGCTCCATCCGCAATGCAGAATGGCGCCGCACCTGTTGATCGCCAAGTACGCGAGGTCGTAGGGGAAGACGTCCCTCGTCGAACAGCGGAGGTCAGCAGTGAGCACCCGTGGCAGCGACCGTGGCCGCACATCTGGTGTGGTCTACGTCCACTCGTCGCCGTCTGCGGTCTGCCCGCACGTCGAGTGGGCGATCTCTGGCGCACTCGGCATTCGGACAGAACTCCGCTGGACGGCACAACCGGCAGCCCCAGGGCAACTCCGCGCGGAGTGCAACTGGACGGGCGAGCCGGGTACCGGAGCGCGCTTGGTCACCGCGCTGCGCGCGTGGCCGATGCTGCGCTTCGAAGTCACCGAAGACCCCAGTCCCGGGGTCGACGGGCAGCGGTTCTGCCATGCGCCCGGGCTGGGCCTGTGGCGGGCCTGCACCAGCGCCAACGGCGACATCATGGTCAGCGAGGACCAGCTGCGGACGCTCGCGGCCAACGCCAAGGGCCCCGAGGCCTTCGGCCACCGCGTGGACCAGCTGCTCGGTGCCGCCTGGGACGACGCCCTCGAACCGTTCCGCCGTGCCGGCGACGGCGCTCCGGTGATCTGGCTGCACCGGGTGGGCTGACGCGCGGTTCGCGAGGGTGATTTCCGGTTCTTGCCGGAACCACCGCTCGCGAGCGATCTCGGTGTGAAAGGCTGAGATCGTGCGTTCCTGGTTCAAATGGGGTCTTCCGCTGGCGGTCGTCGTGCTGCTCGGTGCGGCGGGCGGTGGGGTGCTGCTGGCCGAAAACGTCTACCCGCGCACGCTCACTCAGCAGAACTCCCAGGCCTCGCAGTTGGCCGGGTGGGTCAAGTCCCCGATCGGCGTCGTCTACACCCCGGATGCCGCGGCGAGCCCCGATCTGCCGGGCGTGCGGTCCCTGCTGGACAGCCACTTCAGCTCCATCAACGAGCGGAACTACGACCGGTGGAAGTCCACAGTGGTCCCGGAGAAGTGGCAGGAGCTGCCCAAGGACAAGTGGTTCGACAACTACGGGACCACTCGCGACTTCGGCTGGACGGTGCACCGGATCGACCAGGGAGCGGACGGCTCGCTGCTGGTGATGCTGACCTTCATGAGCGAGCAGGCCCTGGAAGACGCGCCACCGCAGCTCCAGGCGACGTGCGTGGCCTGGAACGTGGTGTACCCGCTGGTGTTGGACGATGCGGGCAGGAGCTTCCGGCTGGACACCAGCAAACTGCCCAACAGCGCCCTGCTCGACTACTGCAACCAGTGATCCGCGATCACCCCGCGGCCGCGAGGCGGCACCCTGCGGGCTGACCTCGAAGTGCCGCTTGAAGGCATTGCTGAGCGCGAAAGCGCTGCCGTAGCCGACCTGGCGGGCCAGCGAGTCGATCGTCGCGTCTGTCTCGCGCAGCAGGTCGGCCGCCAGCGCGAGCCGCCAGCCGTACTTCATCGGCGCGCGAGCGGGTTCCATCAGAACTTTGGCGAGGTTGTTCGGTAGAACATCGGCTGCCGGTGCCTGGCAGGAAGCCGATCTGCTGGCCCGTTCGTCGCCATGCGTTAGTTGGGACGGCCTAGTTTTCGATGTACGGATTGACCACCGATAGGGGTCGGTGTCGCCTTTGAACTTGCGTCGTTCCGCGTCAAAGGTTACGGGATGCATATCGTATGCACTGTTGGCGCCGGTTGAGCATGGCGTAGCTGGACGCCCGTTCAGCGCTGAGCCCTAGTGTCTAGGACCGGCCCTCATTTTAGTTACGTATTGCATTGATATGATCACTTTTGGTGAAGATCGTGAAATGGGTCAAACTCATGCCGGATGTCAAGCAGGCGTTGGCAATTGAGCGCACCTCGCGCGCGGCTAGCGACGCGACGAACTTGGTTTCGGCTGTCGCATTCGCCGGAGCGTAAGCAACGCCCCTGCCGGACCAAACCAACAACCCGGTCCTTCAGGAGCAAGCAGTTGACCGAGGACTTCCTGGTGTGCCGGCGCCCGGAGGAAGAGTCCACTGCGGACGATGGAGGGCCGCCTCTCGGTGCGGGGCGGCCTTCTTACCGGTCAGGGGTCGTGAGTGGTCGTTCCGGCAAGAGCCGGATTTGTCACTCACGAGCCGCAGCCGGTCACAGCGGGATGTTGCCGTGCCAACCGCGGCCTGCGGGGGCAGCGGCCAGTGCTTCGGCGACCCGGCGACGGGTGGTCTTCGGGTCGATCACCTCGTCGACCACACCGATCGACATCGCCCGGACCACCCCGCCGGCGACCCGCTCGTGCTCCTCGGTGAGCTTGGCCT
This sequence comes from Saccharopolyspora pogona, assembly GCF_014697215.1. Lineage (GTDB taxonomy): Bacteria > Actinomycetota > Actinomycetes > Mycobacteriales > Pseudonocardiaceae > Saccharopolyspora > Saccharopolyspora hattusasensis. The sequence continues at coordinate 4,910,088 of NZ_CP031142.1, read as the reverse complement.
GCAGCGCCTCGCGCTCCGCCTCGGGCGCGGCGGCCAGCGTCTTGCGGTGCAGGATGCCGACCGCGGCCTTGGCACCCATCACCGCGACCTCCGCTTCCGGCCAGGCGAACACGGTGGTCGCGCCCAGCGAGCGGGCGTTCATCGCGATGTACGCGCCACCGTAGGACTTGCGGGTCACCAGCGTCACCCGCGGCACCACGGCTTCGCCGAAGGCGTGCAGCAGCTTCGCGCCGCGCCGCACCACTCCGCCCCATTCCTGGCCGACCCCGGGCAGATAGCCGGGCACGTCGACGAGCACCAGCAGCGGCACGCCGAACGAGTCGCACATCCGCACGAACCGGGCGGCCTTCTCCGCCGACAGCGAGTCCAGGCAGCCACCCTTGCGCAGCGGATTGTTAGCGATCACACCGATGCTGCGGCCGCCGAGCCGACCGAGGCCGACCACGATGTTCGCAGCCCACTTGGCCTGCAGCTCCTCGAAGTCCGCACCGCCGTCGGCGCGGGCGTCGAGGATGCCGCGGATCACCGGCTTGACGTCGTAGGCACGCTGCGGGCGGTCCGGCAGCAGCGCACGCAGATCGTCGGCGCCCTGCACGGAATGCAGGTCGAACATGCCCGGCCTCGCGAACAACCCCGTCAGCCGCCGCGCCCGCACGTACGCGTCGGTCTCGTCGTCGGCGACCACGTGCACCACGCCGGACTTGGCGCCGTGCGCGGAGATACCTCCCAGACCCTCCTGGTCGATCTGCTCGCCGGTCACGCTGCGGACCACGTCCGGTCCGGTGACGAACACGCGCCCGGCCGGGGACATGATGACCACATCGGTCAGCGCCGGGCCGTACGCGGCGCCACCGGCGGCCGGGCCCACCACCACCGAGATCTGCGGCACCCGACCGGACGCGCGGATCATCGCCGCGAACATCTGGCCCATGCCATCCAGCGACTCCACCCCCTCGGGGATGCGGGCGCCGCCGGAGTGCCACACGCCGATCACCGGGCAGCGCTCCCGCACCGCCACATCGATAGCGTCCACGATGTGCCCGCAGCCCTCGGCACCCAGCGCGCCACCCATCTTGGTGGCATCGCTGCAGTAGACGACCACCTTCGTGCCATCGACACGGCCGCGCACCGCGAACATCCCGCTGTTGTCGCGCGGGTGCAGCGGCTCGATCGACTCCGGATCGAGCAGCTGATCCAGCCGCACCTCGGGATCACGCGGATCCCGTTGCTGCTGCACGATCTCCGGCCGGCTGGCCACTGCGGTCATCGGATCCTCCGGGAAGTCGGTGTTGGGACGGCCGCCGGGCGACGAGGTTCGGCTTCGCCGACGGGCGACCGACTGCCTGTGGTTTCGTCGTAGCGCAGAGCGCGAAAGGACGGGCTGAGCAACGGCTCAGCCCGTCCTTTCGCGGGAACGGTCATGCCCTGGCGAAGGCGATCGCGACGTTGTGCCCACCGAAGCCGAAGGCGTTGTTGATCGCTGCGGTCTGCTCGACGTGCCGCGGCTTGTCGGCCACCACGTCGAGCTCGACCTTCGGGTCGATCGTTTCCAGGTTCCGGGTGGCCGGGATGATGCCGTGCCGCAGCGACAGGATCGTGATGATGCTCTCCACCGCACCGGCCCCGCCGACCAGGTGGCCCAGCGATCCCTTCGGCGCGGTGACCACCGCGCGGTCGCCGATCGCCTTGCGCACGGAGTTCGCCTCGCCCACGTCGCCGACCGTAGTGGACGTCGCGTGCGCGTTGACGTGCCCGATGTCCGAAGGCTGCAGGCCCGCGGTCTGCATCGCCTTGCGCATCGCGGCGACCTGGCCCCGGCCGTCCGGCGGACTACCGGTGATGTGGTAGGCGTCGGAGGTGATGCCCACGCCTGCCAGCCGACCGTAGATCCGGGCGCCGCGCGCCTTGGCGTGCTCCGCGCTCTCCAGGATGACCACGCCGGCGCCCTCCCCCATCACGAACCCGTCGCGGTCGACGTCGAACGGGCGCGAGGCGCGCTCCGGGTCGTCGTTGCGGGTGCTCAGGGTCCGGGCCTGGGCGAAACCGGCGATGGTGATCGGGTGGATGCAGGCCTCCGCGCCACCGGCGACCACCACGTCCGCATGCCCCTGCTGGATCATGTCGAAGCCCTTGGCCAGGCCCTCGGCGCCCGAGGCGCAGGCCGACGCGGGGGAGTGCACTCCGGCGCGGGCCCGCACGTCCAGGCTGACCATCGCGGCCGGGCCGTTGGGCATCAGCATCGGCACGGTCAGCGGCGAAACCTTGCGCAGCCCACTCTGCTGCAGCAGGTCGTTCTGCTGCAGCAGCGTGATCGGTCCGCCGATGCCGGTGCCCAGCGACACGCCCAGCCGGTCCGGGTCGACCGGCTCGTTGTCGTCGGTGGGCAGCTCGAAACCGGCGTCGGCCCAGGCCTCGCGGGCGGCGATCACGGCCATCGCCTCGCAGCGGTCCATCCGCCGCAGCTGAACACGGGGCAGCACCTCGCTCGGGTCCACCGCCACCGGGGCGCCGATCTTGGCCGGGAGTTCGAGCCGGTCCACCCACTCGGCTTCCAGCCGGCGAACGCCGGAGGCTCCGTTGACGAGTCCGTCCCAGGTGGACGCGACGTCACCGCCCAGCGGTGTCGTCGCGCCCAGCCCGGTGATCACGACATCCGTTGTCATGCGTTCTTGGTGATGTAGTCAACCGCATCACCCACGGTCTTGAGGTTGGCCAGCTCGTCGTCCGGGATCTTGACCCCGAACTTGTCCTCCGCCTGCACGGCGATCTCCACCATGGACAGCGAGTCGATGTCCAGGTCGTCGACGAAGGACTTGTCGGTGGTCACGTCGGCGGCGTCGACACCGGCGACCTCTTCGACGATGGCGGCGAGACCGGTGCTGATTTCCTCGTTCGACACGGGTAGTTCCTTCCTGGTTCTTGCGTTCCGCACCGCGGCTCGGTGGACCCGCGGCAGCTTTCGGGTGGCTCAGGGGCAGATTGCGACCTGGGCCGAGTAGGACAGCCCGGCGCCGAAGCCCACGAGCAGCATCACGGCACCGCTGGGGATCTCCCCCGCGGCCCGCATGTGGTCGATGGCCAGCGGGATGGACGCCGACGATGTGTTGCCGGAGTAGACGATGTCACGCGCGAGCACGAGGTCGTCACGGGCACCCTGGGACTGCAGCTTCTTGGCGATGGCCTCGACGATCCGCAGGTTCGCCTGGTGCGGCACCAGCACGTCCACATCGGACATCTGGAGGCCGGCCGCCTCGACCGCGCGAACTGCCACCGGGGCGATCTGCGTGGTCGCCCACCGGAAGACCGCCTGGCCCTCCTGGTAGATGTACTTGCCGTCGCGCAGGTAGATGGTGTCCGCCAGGTCGCCGGCGCTGCCCAGCACGCCCGGGCCGAGCTCCGGCTCCTCGGCTGGACCGACCACCGTGGCACCGGCGCCGTCGGCGAAGATGATGCAGTTCCCGCGGTCCTCCCAGTCCAGCCATTCCTGGAACCGCTCGGAGCCGATCACCAGCACGTTGCGGGCCGAACCGGCGCGCACCGCGTCCGAGGCGGTGGACAGCGCGTAGACGAACCCGGCGCAGGCGGCGTTGAGGTCGTAGGCGCTCTTGGCCTTGATGCCGATCTGGTCGGCGACCTGGGCCGCGGCGTTCGGGATGCCGCCCTGCATGGTGCAGGTGGCGACGATCACCTGGTCCACATCGGACGGTGTCAGGCCCGCGTCGGCGACCGCCTTCGCGCCGGCCTCGACGGCCATGCCGACCACCGTCTGGTCGTCGTCGCCGAGCCGGCGGTGGATGATGCCGACGCGCTGCCGGATCCACTCGTCGTTGGTGTCGACGATCTTGGCCAGGTCGTCGTTGGTGACGATCCGGTTGCCCTGCGCGCTGCCGAAGCCGAGCAGCTTGGTGCCGGCCGGGATGGGGTTCTGGGCAATGCGGGGTCGCGTCACGCGTCGCTCCCGAGCAGGTCGGCGACCTTGTCCAGGTCGGCAGGGGTCTTCAGAGCGACGGTCTTGACGCCCTTGAGCTCGCGGCGCACCAGGCCGCTGAGAGTGCCGGCGGGCGGGAACTCCACGACCGCCTCGACACCGCGTTCGGCCAGCGCCGCCATGCAGGTGTCCCAGCGCACCGGGCTGGTGACTTGGGAGACGAGCCGCTGCACGATCTCGGCGGCGTCCGTGACGACCGCGCCGTCGGCGTTGGACAGCAGCGGCAGGGCGGCGTCGGTCGCGGTCACCTTCTCCGCGTGCTGGGCCAGGGTCTCCCGAGCGGGAGCCATGAAGCGGGTGTGGAAGGCACCGGCCACCGGCAGCGGGAGCACCCGGGCACCGACCGGCGGTTCGGCGGCGAGCTGTTCGAGCGCGGGCACCCGCCCGGCGGCCACGATCTGGCCGGGGCCGTTGCGGTTGGCCGGGTCCAGGCCGAGCTGTTCGAGGTGGGCGACCACGTCGTCCGCCTCGCCGCCGAGCACGGCGGCCATGCCGGTCGGCTCCAGCGCGCAGGCGGCAGCCATCTCGCGGCCGCGCACGGCGGCCAGCGAAACGGCGTCGTCGAAGGCCAGGGCGCCCGCGATGGCGGCGGCGGCCAGCTCACCGACGGAGTGCCCGGCGACCGGGGTGCCGTCCGGGATCGTCACCCGGCGGCGCAGTTCGTCGGCGGCGATCAGCGACAGCGCCACCACCAGCGGCTGGGTGACCGCGGTGTCCTTGATCTCGTCCGCGTCGGCGGTGGTGCCGAGGCGGTGCAGGTCGAGGCCGGTCAGCTCGGACCAGGCGCCGACGCGTTCGGCGGCACCCTCCAGTTCGAGCCACGGGTTGAGCATCCCTGGGGTCTGCGACCCCTGTCCGGGGGCTAGAAGCGCGATCACTCTTGCTACTGAACACGCCCGGGGGTGATCGACGTGATGACGGGAGTGACGAAGTCCGGACCGCAAAGTTGTGGAGTGTCTACAAGCGAGCGGGTGGCCAGGCGCTGCCCGGCCCCGAATCGTTGTCGGCCGTGCCCGGTTGGTGACTGAGCCGTGAACATCGGTAAATGCCTGCTGCGGCGGGTGATCGGTGCGGTCACCACAGGCCGCGGGACTTGGCGAGCCGACCCACCGCGAGGCCGACCCGGAGGACGTGGGCGTCGCGGGCGTTGGACGGCGTGTAGCCGGTGAGTTCCGCCACTCTGCGCAGCCGGTACCGCACGGTGTTCGGGTGCACGTAGAGCTGCCGCGCGCAGTTCTCCAGCACACCGCCGACCTCCAGGTAGGTGTCGACGGTCTCCATCAGCGCGCCGCCGGCGTCCACCAGCGGCAGCACGATCCGCTCGACCAGCTGCCGTTCGGCCTCCGGGTCGCCGGCCAGCGCACGTTCCGGCAGCAGGTCGCCGGAGGGCACCGGGCGCGGCGCGGTCGGCCACGCCACCACGGCCCGCAGCGCGGACATCGCATCGCCGGCCGACCGGTGCGCCTCGGCGAGGCTCGGCACGGTCGGCCCGACCACGACGGGGCCTTCGTCGAAAGCTTCGGACAGCCGCTTGGCCGCCTCATCGTTGGTGCGCGCGTCGCCCGGCCCGCCGAAGACCACCACGAGCCGGGTGCCCTGCACGCCGAGCAGCACCGGGCAGCCGAGCCGCGCCGCCCGGCTGCGCACCTGGTAGATGATGGTCGGCGGGTCGTCCGACGGTGCGTTGCCGACCAGCACGGTCGCCTCCGACGACGGCTCCCAGCCGAGCGCGGCGGCGCGGGAGAGCAGCGACTCCTCGGCGTCGCCGCGAACGATGCCGTCGACGACGAGCGCTTCCAGCCGCGCGTCCCACGCACCGCGGGCCTCCGCCGCAGCAGCGTACGAGGTGGCTGCCGCGAACGAGATCTCCCGCGTGTAGCGCAGGATCGATTCGGTCAGGAGGGTGCGGTCGGGCACCTCGGCCGCCAGTTCGGGCAGTTGCCGCTCGAACACGTCGATGGCGACCCGGACCAGCTCCAGGGTCTGCCGCAGGCTGACCCACCTGGACAGGTCCCGGGGCGCGGAGCGGAACGCTTCGGCGGTCAGCCGGATCGCCTCGGTCGGGTCCTGCAGCCACGCAACGAAGTTGGTGGCCCCGGTCTGGGTGACCAGCAGCACGCTCGCCCGCTGGTCGGCGGGCAACCGCCGGAACCACGGGAGGCGCTGTTCCATCTCGCTGACGCTGGCGCTGGCCAGTCCGCCGGTGCCCCGTTCCAGTCGACGAAGGGTGGCCGCGGAGACCTGCCGCTGCGTACCGGTATCCCGCTCACCTGCGCGTTCGGTACTCATGCCCTCAGAATCGCACGCCGCCGATCAGTCCCGGCGGGCAGCGGCCGTCCCGTGCGGGCAGGCTCACAGCGCACCGGCGCTCCAGCGGATCGACAGTTCGACGATCATCACAAAGACATGATCATCACCGCGGTTGCATTGAGCCTTTTTCATCCTGGCTGATCCGCAGCCGCGACGCTGGAAGCCCCGCGGTACGGGCTGCCGCAAGCCGCGTAGCCGTCTTGGCCCACCCTCTCGGCTTGCACCGCCGCTGAGGTTCAGCTATCCGCACCGCAACGCAAGAAGAAGTTGGAAGCGCTCAATGCGTACCCTGCCGAAATCGAGCGAGTGGTGGCGGCCCACCCCCCTCCTCGAAGCTCGTGGGGGTTGCCGGCGCGAGGTTAATTGGCTGAGCAAATATCGGGGAACCGCCGGGTCGACCGAGGTCATGTAGGGCGAGGATCAGTGGTGTCGGCGATGCTGTGCGACCCACGTTGACGCCCGAATGCGCACCGAAGTCCACTGTCAGGTCTCGAAGTGCGGCAGTCACTCGGCACCGTGGTGGCTGACCTTGACCTGATCGGCCTCGGGAAGCGACGCGTTCGCGAGGAACGTGGTGGCGGTGGCCATGTTCTCGCTCAGATACCCAAACGAGGGAAAAAATCGCTCTTTCGGGGAGCCTGTCGCGGTTGCCGTTAATCCATTCGCCCGAAACGATCTCCGGCGCACGCGAATTCGCTTCTGTTTTGTCGAGGAGGAAAAGTGAGAGCCCTCCAACAGGGACTGGCCGGGGCCCGGGCCGCGGTCGAGACGTTCGTCCCGAAACTGGCCATATTCCTCGTCGCCGGGGTCGGCGGCGGTCTGATCCGGCCGATGCGGCAGCGCTGGAGCCGGTGGCTGAACAGCGCCGAGGCCCCGTTCGCCGCCGACTCGAAGGGCAGCAAGAACGGCGCGAAGCCCGAGACCGGCGACGCCGGTATGGGCGGTCACGCGTGATCGCGTGTCGTACCGACTGGTGGTTGGGACTCACCCGTTGGGTGGGTCCCGCCCCTTTTTCACGCACTTGGCCGTGGTCGCGCGCGTGCGATCACGACACCATGAGTGAACGGATCAAGCCGGGAGAGTGATCAGAAGTGGCTTTGCCTCTCGTCTGGCTAGCGGACGTGTTGCGCGCGGCCGGGTTGACCGTGGTCGAGACCGACGGTTGGCGGGACCGGACCGCGACGTCGGGACCGCAGCCCGCACCGGTAGGCGTGCTGGAGCACCACACCGCGACCCCAGCGTCCTACGAGAACCCCGCGCCGAGCGTGCAGTTGTGTATCGACGGCCGACCCGACCTGGCGGGACCGCTGTGCCACGCGGTGATCGGCTTCGACGGCGTCGTGCACCTGATCGCCGCCGGGCGGGCCAACCACGCCGGGAAGGCGAAGGCCTCCGGGCCGAACCCGGAGGGCGACGGAAACACCCTTTACGTCGGGTTCGAATGGGACTACCAGGGCGTGAACCAGGGGCCCAGCCCGGAGCAGTACCGGGTGGCGCTGAAGGCGACCACCGCGGTGCTCAACCACCTCGGGCGCCCGACGGACGCCGCGCGCGGCCACAAGGAGACCAGCGTCACCGGCAAGATCGACCCCGGTCACGTGGACATGGACCGGTTCCGTGCCGAACTCGGGAAGAAGGACCAGGAGGACGTGATGACTCCGGAGCAGGACGCGATTCTGCGGCGCCTGGAACGCGAACTGCTCGGCCCCCGCGGGCCGAAGGGCGAGATCCAGGGCTGGCAGACCGAGGTCGGCCCGCGCACGATCGTCGCGATGCTCGTCGACCTGGTCAACGAGGTGGTGGCGAAGCAGCAGCCGGCCGTTCCCGCGCAGGGGCCGGGCCCCAACGCGGACGTGATCAAGGCGGCGTTCCAGGCCCTGCCGCCGGACCAGGCAGCGCCGCTGCTGGCGGAACTGGTCCGCATCCAGCAAGCCCGCCAGCTCACCGCCGAGCAGTACGCCCAACGCCCCCAGTCGTAGGAGCCAGCGCTGCTTCAGAAGACCCGTGAGTGGGTTTGGGTGTTATGGAGGCTGTTTTGGAAGTGGTCGTCCGGGATGTGGCAGGGCGGGCTTCATACCCAAGTCGGGGATCCCGGAGTCCAGGCGGCGTCTGAAGCTCCGTTACCCGCATCGCTAGAACGAGTTTGGAAACAGCCTCTATAACGCTTATAACCACTCGCGGGTCTTGAGCAGTTGAAACGGTGCTGTACCAAGAGGTTCCGGGCCTCGGCATCGCCAATTCGGCCGAGGTTCCGGGCGTCAGCGATCCCTGGCGGTGCGGCGCTGGGCCCGTTGGTCGCGCCGGTTCTGGAGGCGCTTGACCAGGGCCGGTTGCTGCTGCAGCGCTTCGGGTTCGTCCAGCAGGCGGTTCAGCCGCTGGTAGTAGCGGTTCGGGGAGAAGCCGAAGCGCTCCTGGATGACCCGTTCCTTGTTGCCCTGGTAATGCCAGAGCTCCAGCTCGAAAGCGAGGATGGCGCGGTCGGTGTCGTTCATCCGGCGTGCCCTCCCTCTGGCGGTGCTGCCGAGCGAGTCTACCGATGGGGGCACGCGTGTTCGATCGGCCATCCCGGTCTGTTGCGCGGAAATTCCGTTGTCACTCGCGGCGAACGGGCCGCGACGGCGCGTCGCAGGTGGCTCAGCGGCGGGCCGGCGCAAGCCCCGCCAGGGGCGTCAAGGGCACCGAGACGCCCAGCCACCCTAATTACGAGTAGGCGTGTACCCCGAGCCAGGAAAGGAGCTGCCGCCGAGGAACGCGCACGTCATTGAGGCCGCGTTGAGCCTGCCGCGCACCTCGGGGCGCAGCGCGAAGATCCACACCTGGTTGGCGACCATGCCGGGCTGCATCCCGACGTCGAGGAGCAGCGTGCCACCAGAGCCGCCAGGCCGAGCGCCCGCCGAGGCTGCCGACCGCGAGGACGGCGGCGGACGCGATCACGCCGAGGATGCACGAAGACGCTCGCGCCGACCAGGGGTGGCAGCGCGGCCGCTGCGCTGGCCGCGAGCAGGCCCAGTCCGGTGCACCCGACCAGGGCGACGAGCAACGGGCGCGGTACGGCAGGACGAGCGGCCGACTCATGCCGGCGGGGCCGCTTCCAGAACGCTGAGAGGTGCTGCCACGCGGGCAACGATCATCGGTGCGTGGGCCCGGGCGCAACCGGATTTCCGGGCGAGTCTGGGCGGATCGATGCTGTGATCCAAACCACGTACCGACCCCGGAACAGATCAACGGGCGCACGATGTTGTGCAGATCGAACGAAGTCGTGCGCTCCGGGGCTCGGTGAAAATCCGAACCGGCGGTGAAAGTCCGCGAACCAGCGCCTCCCCGCGGAGGTGTCGGCCGATCCGGTGGAATTCCGGAACCGACGGTGAAAGTCCGGATGATAGGCAGCGCACGGGCGGCCGTGGTCGGCCGTCGGCGTGCCACGCCGGCGGTCGTCAACGTCGGCTACCCGCGTGTACCCCCGGTGCGTTCGCAGCCGGTGGGAGGAGCGGGCGTGCAGGCAATCGCGGAGTGGGTGCTCGGCAACGGATTCACCGTGCTGGGCCAGAAGATCTCCTGGGCCGAACTGGTCGGGCAGCTGTGCGCGCTCGCCGTGGTCTTCCTAGCGCAACGCAGAACCCTGGCGACCTGGCCGGTGCAGGTGGCCGCGACGGTGCTGCTCTTCGCCGTCTACGCCTCCGCCCACCTGGGCGGGCTGGCCATCCGGCAGGTGGTGATCTTGCTGATCTCCGTCTACGGCTGGTGGGCCTGGAACCGGCGCAGCGATCCGGTCTACGGCGTGGTGGTGCGCAAGGCCCGCGGCGTGGAACGGCTCGCGCTGATCGCCGCGCTGGCGCTGGGCACCGCCGCGTTCGCGCTGCTGCTGTCCGCGCTGGACGCCTCGTGGGCCCCGTGGCCGGACGCCTACATCTTCATCGGCACCCTGGTCGCGTTCTGGGCGCAGGGCCGGGGACTGGTCGAGTTCTGGCTGGTCTGGCTGGCCGTCGACGCGGTCGGCGTGCCGCTGCAGATCGCTTCGGGGCTGTACTTCAGCGCGGCGATCTACGTGGTCTTCGCGGCACTGGTCATCCACGGCTGGTGGAGCTGGAACCGCACGGCGCGCGCGCAGCGCACCCGAGAAAACGCCCCGGTCGGCAGCTGACCCCGAGCGGCAGGGCGGGCCTCCGCAATTTCAATGGGCTTTTTTCATCCTGATCTTGGCTGGTCAGAGGGTGTGGTCGTGGGTGGCGTGGTGTGGGCGGGCTGGCCAGGGCCATGATCATTTATCAAGATCATCTGACGGTGGCCGTGGTCGCGGAGAAGATGTGACGATGATCATGGCCGGTTGGCTGCTCCGAGAGTGCCCCCGGCGGGGTTGGGGAGTGTGTGAAAACCCAATCCAGCCCCGCCGAGGGCACCGAACCCATTGTGTACCAAGCCCAACTTCCCGTGTCGAGGGCCACGATCGACTACCTCGCCTCGCTGATCACCACGCACTGCAGGAAAATCCGCTCTCGCTGGCGCAAGGTGACCCCTGGTACGCAGGCGATCATCGTGCTCGCGGTGCTGCGTCACGACCAGCGGCTGCTGGACATGGCCGGCGGCAACAGGGTGTCGGCCTCGACGATCCGCCGCTGGGTGCTGGAGGTCATCGACCTGCTGGCCGCCCGTGCCCCGCGCCTGGACCGCGTCCTGAGCAAAGTGGCCCGCGGCGGGGGTGAGGTCGTGCTGCTGGATGGCACCCTGGTGCGCACCCAGCGCCGCACCGGCAAGAACAACCGGCGCAACTACAGCGGCAAACACAAAGCCCACGGCCTGCTGTTTCTCGCCCTCACCGACCACAAAGGCAACCTGTTGTGGTTCTCTGCGGCCAAACCAGGGCGGGCCTCGGAAGTCACCACCGCCCGCCACAACAACATCACCACCGCACTCCGGGACGCCGAACTCGGCGCGATGTGCGACCTCGGATTCACCGGACTGGAAGACGACCCCGACGAACCCGTGATCATCATCGGCCGCCGCGCCGCCCGCGCCCACCCGCTCACCGACGCCCAGAAACAAGCCAACCAACTCGTTGCCCGCGAACGCGCCACCTGCGAACACGGCTTCGCCGACCTCAAAAACTGGCGCATCCTCACCCGCCTACGCATGCACGCAGCCAACGCCACCCGCCTACTACGGGCCCTGCTGGTGCTGACCAACCTCGAAATCACCCGCTGACAAACGATCATCAAAAATGATCATCGCCCCTGACCAGCCCACACACACCCCACCCCACCCCGTCAACCCCCCACCACCAGCACAAACAGGATGAAAAAACCCCAATGGAAATCAGACCTTCGATTTCCATTGAAATTGCGGACCCCCGAGCGGCAGGGCGAGGTGAAGGGCACCTCGGACCGGCCGGGGAGTCCGAGGTGCCCTTCGTGCACCGCCTGATCAGGCCACGCCGGGGTCCGAGGTCTGCGGGCCGGCGGCCTGGACGTCGTCCAGGCGGTAGCGGCGGGTCGCCTCGACCACCGTGGACTTGTCCACCTGGCCGGTGCGGGCCAGCGCGGCCAGCGTCGCGACCACTGTGGACTCCGCGTCGACCAGGAATACCCGCCGCGCGGCCGGTCGGGTGTCGGAGAACCCGAACCCGTCGGCGCCGAGGCTGATCATGTCGCCGGGCACCCACGGCCGGATCAGGTCCGGTACCGCGCGCATCCAGTCGCTGACCGCGACCACCGGGCCGTCGGCCTGCGACAGCACCCGAGTCACGTGCGGCACCTGCGGCTCGGCCTCCGGGTGCAGCAGGTTGTGCCGATCGGCGGCCTCCGCTTCGCGCCGCAGCTGCGACCAGGACGTCGCCGACCACACGTCGGCCTGCACGCCCCACTCCTCGGCCAGTATCCGCTGAGCCTTCAAGGCCAGCGGCATGATCACGCCCGAGGAGAGGATCTGCGCTCGCGGCCCGGAACCGCCCGGCGCGGTCTGGTATCGGTAGAGGCCGCGCAGCAGCCCGTCGACGTCCAGGTCCTCCGGTTCGGCCGGCTGCTGGTACGGCTCGTTGTAGACGGTCAGGTAGTAGAAGACGTTCTCGGCGTCCTCGCCGAACATCCGCCGCAGGCCGTCCTTGACGATGTGCGCCACCTCGAACGCCCACGCCGGGTCGTAGGCGACCACCGCCGGGTTCGTCGCGGCGAGCAGCTGCGAGTGGCCGTCGGCGTGCTGCAGGCCCTCACCGGTCAACGTGGTCCGCCCGGCGGTCGCGCCGAGCACGAACCCGCGGGCCATCTGGTCCGCCGCGGCCCAGAAGCTGTCGCCGGTGCGCTGGAAGCCGAACATCGAGTAGAAGATGTAGACCGGGATCATCGGCTCGCCATGCGTGGCGTAGCTGGTGCCCGCCGCGGTGAACGACGAGGCCGACCCGGCCTCGTTGATGCCCTCGTGCAGGATCTGGCCCTGCTCGCTCTCCCGGTAGGCCAGCATCAGCTGGTAGTCCACCGGCGTGTAGAGCTGGCCGAGCGGGTTGTAGATCTTCTGCGACGGGAACATCGAGTCCATGCCGAACGTGCGGGCCTCGTCCGGGATGATCGGCACGATCCGCGGCCCGATCTCGCGGTCCTTGGCGAGGTCCTTGATCAGTCGGACGAACGCCATCGTGGTGGCGACCTCCTGCTTGCCGGAGCCGCGCCGGATCACCTCGTAGACCTTGTCGCAGGGCAGCACCAGCGGCTTCGCCTTCGCCCTCCGCTCCGGCAGGTAGCCGCCCAGCTGGCGGCGCCGTTCGTGCAGGTACTGGATCTCCGGCGACTCCTGACCGGGGTGGTAGTACGGCGGCAGGTAGGGGTCGAGCTCCTGGTCGCTGATCGGGATCCGCAGGCTGTCCCGGAACAGCTTCAGGTCGTCCAGGGTCAGCTTCTTCATCTGGTGGGTGGCGTTGCGGCCCTCGAAGTGCGGCCCGAGGCCGTAGCCCTTGATCGTCTTGGCGAGGATAACGGTCGGCTGGCCGTGGTGCTCGGTGGCCGCTTTGTAGGCCGCGTAGACCTTGCGGTAGTCGTGGCCGCCGCGGCGCAGACCCCAGATCTGGTCGTCGGTGAGGTGCTTGACCATCTCCTTGGTGCGCGGGTCGCGGCCGAAGAAGTGCTCCCGGACGAAGGCCCCGTCGTTGGCCTTGTAGGTCTGGTAGTCGCCGTCAGGGGTGGTGTTCATCAGGTTCACCAGGGCGCCGTCGCGGTCGGCGTGCAGCAGCGCGTCCCACTCGCGGCCCCAGATCACCTTGATCACGTTCCAGCCGGCGCCGCGGAAGAACGACTCCAGCTCCTGGATGATCTTGCCGTTGCCGCGGACCGGTCCGTCGAGCTGCTGCAGGTTGCAGTTGATCACGAAGGTGAGGTTGTCCAGCCCGTCGTTGGCCGCGACCTGCAGCAGCCCGCGCGATTCGGGTTCGTTCATCTCACCGTCGCCGAGGAACGCCCACACGCGCTGCTGGCTGGTGTCCTTGATGCCGCGATCGTGCAGGTAGCGGTTGAATCGCGCCTGGAAGATCGCGTTCATCGGCCCCAGCCCCATGGAGACCGTGGGGAACTCCCAGAAGGCCGGCATCAGCCGCGGGTGCGGGTAGGACGGCAGGCCGCCGCCCGGACCGGCGTGCGAGTATTCCTGGCGGAACCCGTCGAGCTGGTCGGCGGACAACCGGCCCTCCAGGAACGCGCGGGCGTAGATGCCGGGGGAGGCGTGGCCCTGGATGTAGAGGTGGTCACCGCCGCCCGGGTGGTCCTTGCCGCGGAAGAACCAGTTGAAGCCGACCTCGTAGAGGCTGGCGGAGGACGCGAAGGACGAGATGTGGCCGCCGACGCCGATGCCTGGTCGCTGCGCGCGGTGCACCATCATCGCCGCATTCCACCGCATCCAGGCGCGGTAGCGGCGTTCGGTCTCCTCGTCGCCGGGGAACCATGGCTCCTTCTCGGTGGGGATGGAGTTGACGTAGTCCGTGCTGGTCAGCGACGGCACACCGACGCCGCTCTCGCGGGCGCGCTGGAGGAGCCGCAGCATCAGGTACCGGGCACGCTGCTGCCCGTTGGCCGACAGCACCGAGTCGAAGGACTGCAGCCACTCCTCGGTCTCCTGCGGGTCGATGTCCGGCAAGTGGGAGGCGAGACCGTCCCGGATGACCCGCACCCGTTGGGCGGGGACGGCGGCGTCGTCGTTGTTGAGCGGGGACAAGGGATCTCCTCGACTACGTCGTGGACGTGGCAGGGTGTCTGACAGTGATGTCCGTCTGACAGTGATGTCCGACACTCTCATGTTCCCCCATTTTGGCCACTGGTGCGTACACCAGCGGCGGGAGGATTCCGCACCAGGCTGTTGGTGCGTTGCTCGTCGGTCTACAGTCGAATCTCAACGTATTTGCTACGGCGTGTCGTGCCGTCAGCAGTTGCGCGGGTGGCGGTCGGCAGTGTTCGCTATCCGCCAGATCTGGAAGTTGTGCGGCGTCGGACGGTCGCCGCACCTGTGCATTGGAGGAGTGAGCAAACCGTGGTCGCCGCGGGAGACGCCGGTAAAGGCGAAGCCGACGTCGCCGAGAGGCTCGACATCGAGCCCGAGATGGTTATCCAGGAGCTCGGCTGGGACGAGGACGTCGATGATGACGCCCGTGCCGCGATCGAGGAGCGCTGTGGAAGCGAGCTGCTCGACGAAGATGCCGACGAAGTGGTCGATGTCGTGCTGCTTTGGTGGCGCGAAGATGATGGCGACCTGACAGACACGCTTCTCGATGCCATGACGCCACTGTCCGACGATGGGGTCATCTGGGTGCTGACCCCGAAGACCGGCCGGGAGGGCTACGTCGAGCCGGCCGACATCGCAGAGGCGGCATCGACGGCGAACCTCGCCCAAACGGCGAACGTCAGCCTTGGCGAGGGCTGGATGGGCACCAGGTTGGCCTACCGCAGGGCGAAAGCCCGGCGCTGATCGGCCGCCGCCAGTCGCTGCGCGCAGCGTTCCACCCCGTGGGCGCCGATGTTCGCCATCGGTGCCCACGGCGGTCGGTTCGGTGTAGGTTCGGCGATGACAAGGTCACGTCGATCAGGAGGATGCACTCATGACGGTCGAGGTCGGTGCGCAGGCGCCGGGCTTCACGCTGCCGGACTTCAACAACGAGAAGGTCTCGCTGGCCGACTTCGGCGGTGAGAAGAACGTGCTGCTGGTCTTCTACCCGTTCGCGTTCAGCGGCATCTGCCAGGGCGAGCTGTGCCAGGTCCGGGACGACCTCGGCGAGTTCCAGAACGACAAGGTTCAGGTCCTCGGCGTCTCGGTTGACTCCCCGTTCGCGCTCAAGGCCTGGGCGGAGAAGGAGGGCTACACCTTCCCGCTGCTGTCGGACTTCTGGCCGCATGGCGAGATCGCGAAGGCCTATGGCGTGTTCAACGAGGCGGCCGGGATGGCCAACCGCGGTACGTTCCTGATCGACACCGAGGGCAAGGTCCGCTTCGCCGAGGTGAACCAGCCGGGCGAGGCCCGCGACCAGGACGTCTGGAAGAAGGCGCTGGCCGAGCTCGTGGCGTGACGAACGCCTGCAAGCGGCGTGGTGGCCGACCGGGTGCCGGGAGCGGCGCAAACACCGGTAGGGTGTCCAAGGTGATCCGATCGGATGAAGCGGACGGCCACCAACGGGGCGCATAGCTCAGCGGAAGAGCACTTGCCTTACAAGCAAGGGGTCGCAGGTTCGAACCCTGCTGCGCCCACACCTAAAACCCCAGGTCATCGGGGAGTGCGACGTAGGCGCAAACACCCCGATGGCCGACTGAGTGACTAACTGCGTGATTGTGACTCTCGATTCGATCGCGCGAAGATCTGATCCATGGCCTGCGCACCTTCGATGATCACCGGTCTGATCTGCTTCCTGTAGACGGTCTCGGTCACGGTCGTACCGCTGTGGCCGACCAGGCGGGCGATGTCCTCGACCCTGACTCCGGAGTCCGACAGCAGGGACACGAAGCTGTGCCGCATCTCGCGAGGTGTCCAGTCCGTTGGGGTCAACCCGCAGTCGGCTTCCCTGATGACCTTCCGGAATGCCCGCCGAACGTTGTGGGCGTCGAGCGGAGTCCCAGCCAGCGAGGCGAACACGAGGTTGTGCTCCTGCCATCTTTCCCCGGCAAGCTGTTTGTCCCGTCGCTGCCGAAGGCGGTGAGCTCGCAAGGCGACAACACAGCGCATCGGCATGGCGAGCGTCCGACGCGACTTCTTGGTCTTCGTCTCACCCTTGGCACGGACTGAGCGCCACACCGCGATCGACCGAGGTACGGGCGGCTCGGCGGTTTGCGAACCATCAAGGTCGACCAGATCCCAGGTCAACGCACGAAGTTCCTCAGTGCGCGCCCCGATCAGGATCGACAACACGATGTAGGCGTGCAGCCGTGATTTCCCGGCTGCCTTCAGCACTGCCTCTGCTTGCTCCAAGGTGAATGCCTTGGATGGCCGCCCTTCCCTGCCGGTGGGTACGTCACAAAGCCCAACGACGTTCCTCTTGACCTTGTCGCGAGCCTGCGCATGTCGAACGGCCCGGTTCAGGATAGAGTGCAGCATCCGCAGCGTGCGGGTACTGAGCACTCTCGCACGACCTGCAAGCCACTTATCGACATCGTCTGCGGTGAGCGCACGTAGCTTTTGCTTTCCCAGGAACGGAACGATGTGACCATCGATCTGGTAGCGGTAGGTCTCGACCGTTCCGCGTTCCCGGCCGTTGAGCCCGTATTCGATCCAGTTGGCGAGAGCATGGGCGACCGTGTAGTTCTCAGGACCCGACGACAGACCGTCTTCGTGATCCCGCAGGATCTCCTTGAGCTTGTCCTTCGCTTCGGTCTTCGTCTTGCCGCTGCCCTTTTTGAGATCCGCTTGCCGCGGCCGTCGAAACCGAGACTGGCTGTGGCGATCCACCGCTGACGGTTCTTGTCCCAGTGCAGTCCGCCGTCGCCCTTACTACGCCGCTTCGGCACTGGCGGCCTCCTGTGCTTCCTTTTCGAGAAGTGACACGTACTCGTTGAGTGCGGATGCCGGGATGAGCCGGGAGGCGCCTTGGGTGACTGATCGCAACCGGCCGGCGCGGAGCTGTTCGTAGATGGTCGAGCGGCTCATCGAGAGCAAGACCATCGCTTCCTTGATCGGGTACAGCAGTCTGTTCGGAATTTCCTCCGGGCTGAAGTGAGCAGCAGACATGGAACCCCCTTGCTGGCGATGGGCGGATTTCTGGGGTGTTCATGGATCGGGAACGAAGCGCGTGTGCCGGCGGGACCGAGCGAGGTTGGGAGCTCCCTTTTCGGACCGTGGTGGCTACGAGGTGTCCAAGCAGACGATCTCCACGATCACCGACCGGGTGATGGACGGGATGGCCGAGTGGCAGAACCGGCCGTTGGACCCGGTCTATCCGGTGATCTTCATCGACTGCATTCACGTCAAGATCCGCGAGGGACAGGTCGCCAACCGGCCGATCTACGTCGCGCTCGCCGTGACCGTGGACGGCACCCGCGACGTCCTCGGGCTGTGGACCGGCGAGCACGGCGACGGGGAGGGCGCCAAGTACTGGCTGCGGGTGTTGTCCGAGATCAAGAACAGGGGCACCGTCGACTGCTGCATCGTGGTCTGCGACGGACTGAAGGGCCTGCCCGACGCCATCGCGCAGGTGTGGCCGCAGACGATCGTGCAGACGTGCATTGTTCACTTGTTCTCTGAACTAGCAAGTTTGCGGGTCTGGCCTGGTCACGGGGATTTCGTGTCGGTGGAGAGCGCACGGCCGACCAGGTGTGAGAAGTGGGGCATGCCGAGGTGGACGGTGGCGGCTCGTGTGGTGAAGTCGTCGAGTTGGGAGAGTTTTTGTTTGGCTCCGGCGAGGCTGATTTTGAGTCCTTCGACTTCACCGAGCCAGCCTTCGTGCTGGGCTTCGTCGATGCGGGCAAGCAGGTTGTCGCGGACTTCGACGAGACGGTGGCGTTGTGTGGGTTCGGGCCGGAGGAGTGAGCATCGCAGGGAGGAGTGTTCATGGATGCAGGGCGTGTTGTAGGCGCGTCCGCAGGTTCCCATCGCGACTTTGCGGTGTTCGAAACGGCCGAGGAATTCCTCCCATTCCGCGTCGGTGGGGGCCCGGTATTCTTCGCTGGGACGTAGCTGCCGACGGCGGGCGATGAACGCCCGGTGGCCGTTGATCACTTCTTCGGGATAGACGGCCTTGTAGCCCATGGTCGTGTTGATGTCACGGTGACCGACCACCAGTTGAGCGATGTGTGGCGGCATGCCGTTCATGACGGCGTCGGTGATGAAGATCCGGCGGAAATCGTGCGGGAGGAACCGCAGCGGCTGGCCGCTGGCGTCGGTGAAACCGGTCTTGGCCAGTGCGTGGTTGAGCAGTCGGCGGATGGCCGGCGGGGCGATGGGGCGGCGTTCGCCGCCGTAGTGCCGCTGAAACAGCAGTGGCATCGGCGGGTTCCAGACCTTTTCGTGGTAGTCGTAGGCGGCCACCGGCGGAACCGATCCTGCTGGTTGGCGGATGCGGCAGATGATCGCTGAGAGCACGTCGGCGAGTTCAGGGCTGATGACCAGCAGGCGTTCCGCGTCGGTCTTGGACGGGGCGATGTGCAGCAAGGGAATCAGCTCACCAGTGCTGGGCACGGTGTATTGCACGAAGCTGTGGTGGGACAGCTCGCAGAGTTCCTCGATGCGCAAACCGGTGTGCCGCAGCACTTCGACCGCTGCCCAGGCGCAAAATGCTTGGCGTTTTTCAAAACTGAGGTCCCGGCGGACATCGGATTCCGGGTCCTCAGCCCAGATTCTGGCAGCGCCGTCCGGACGAGCGAGCATGCGACGCCGCAGGGTCTGCCCGGCCGCGGTGAACACCTCGCCGGGCTCGGTGGCCTGGGCGGCCTGGAGGAGTTCGGCGACGGCGCGACGTTCGGTGTTCACCGCGGTGACCAGTCCAGGCAGCACCGGCAGACGTTCGCGGGTGCGCTGGTCCATCCGCGATTTGCGCTGCCTGTGCGCTTTTTTGCGGGACATGTCCTCATCCCGGATCGGGCAGACGGCCGCCCACGGACCCCACCGGGCCGGGTCCTCCATGGCCCACTGGGCGATGTCGAGATAGAACGCCCGGACAGTGGCCAACGTGCCCAGGCCGGATTCGCGGGTGAGGATGCGTTGTTTCCAGCTCGCGGCGACCTCCGGGGCAAGCCGCAGCGAGTCGATACCGGGATGGTGCTGTTCCAGATCGGCCCAGAACAGTTTGCCCAGCGTGCCCGCCAACCGCTGCAGGGTCAGGCACGACCACCCCGTCCCCGCCGGGCCAGCGGAAACGGGTTGACCATCGGCCCGCTACCGGTATCCCGATGGAATTCGTAAAAACCCCGCAACACGCTCTCACTATGTGCTTTCGTCGCCGCGGCATACTTCCGGCCCGGCGATGTCTTGCCGGTCACCGAGTTCGGTTCCCTTGCACCACACCGGATTCCGCCACGACAGCATCCGCCGACCGACCGAACCGATGCCCGTGGGAACCCACCGGTTTATCGACGAACTGGATCCAGCAACAGAAATCGCGGGCCTCAACCTGGGTCGCTTGATCCCAGGACACTCCCACCGCCCACAAGAACCGGAACCACCGCAGCAAAGCCATCGTATAGGACCGCTGCGTGCTCACCGCCCGCCCACATGCCCGCAGATCCTTCAGGAACTCCGCAACCGGCACCAACACCGCACCATGCGGATCAAGCAGCCGCGACGGCTCCCACACATCGCCGGTCTCCATCAACGAGCCCGCCGACGGCACGGCCAACCCCGCCAGATCCCTCGGCTGTCCCTCGGACGCGATCATGGCGCAGGACCGTAGCGCCACCCACCCTGAACTGCAAAAACACCCCCCACTAGTTCAGTCAATAGATGCTGCGCAACAGTTTCCGTTATGCCTCCCGTAAGGACTGGAGCGCGATCGCCAAGGACCTCAAGCCGGTCTACACCGCGCCCTCGGAGCAAGCGGCGCTGGACCGGTTCGCCGAGTTCAGCGAGAAGTGGGAGGCCCGGTACCCGGCGATCGTGCGGCTGTGGACCAACGCGTGGGCGGAGTTCGTGCCGTTTTTGCAGTTCGACACCGAGATCCGCACGATCATCTGCACGACCAACGCCATCGAGAGCATCAACGCGCGCATCCGCCGCGCGCTGAACGCTCGCGGCCACTTCCCCAGCGAGCAGGCTGCCTTGAAGTGCGTCTATCTCGCAATCATGAGTCTTGATCCCACCGGGACGGGCCGCAAGCGCTGGTCCAACCGCTGGAAGAAGGCCCTCAACGCCTTCGAGATCACCTTCGACGGACGCCTGTCCGCCGGACGCCGATAGAACCGAAATCAACAGTTACACCGAAAACTTGACAGCCCCTGGGACTTGTCCAAGGCCGGCTCCCGCCCACCCCGGAGCGGGGTGCGCTCCAGGCTCGGACCGCGGGGCAAATCCGCTGCCCGTTTCTTCCTCACCGCGGACGATTCCAGCGGGCGGGGTCACCGCGCTGATAACTTTGGGGGGCAGCGATCGAACTCGCGGATCGCATTCTCCGATCCCGGGAGGCGATCGCATGTTCATCAGGACGGTCACCGCAGTGTTGAATCCTGGCTGATCACGAGCCAGGAATGCTGGTGCGCACCGGCAACAATCCACCGCGGAAACGCGAAATCGGCACTTCCCAAGCGACGGAAGGATCCATGATGAAGAAGTTCGTGGCCGGCACCCTCCTGGGGTTCGGCATGCTCGTGGCCACCGCGACATCCGCGACCGCCGCACCTAGCTGGTCCTACACCGGGTACTGGTACCACACGCGGGCCGCATGCGAGGCCGGCTACCAGAAGATGGTCAGTCCAGGAAGCGCGGACCTGCCGCACGAATGCAGGGCGAAGAATGGTGTTTACGAACTGTGGCGGATGCACTGACGGCTCAGCGCTAACCGAGCGCCCCGGAGCGAGGGCACGTCTGGCGGTCATCAGACGCCCCCTCGCTCCCTTCCGCCCGACGACAATCCGGTTGGCAAGACGAGGAATCCATGAGCCTGTAGTGCATCCTGGAATGAGCAACCGCCACCCGTAGTCCTTTCCCGCGGACTTCAGCGACGGACTCCGTGAAGCACGCTGACGCACTTGGTTCCTCGCCGGACTTGGCGCACTGAGCGCGGTCTGCAAGTCCGCTGGACGTGTCCATTCACGGGGTTGACGTGGGTTGATCGTCAGGTTGTGGCGTGTTGTGGCATCCAGGGGTTGCCGGTGAGGGCGGCGTGGATGGCGTCGATGGCGCGCAGGCCGTGGTTGGTCGCGCTGGTCAGGTAGGAACGCACTCTGCAGAATCTGCCCAGGGTGGTCAGGGTGTGCCAGTAGCCGGAGACTTTTTGGTGCATTTTGGGGCTTTTCAGTGCCTGTTCCGATGCGTTATCAGTCCAGGGCACGGAAAGCACGGTGGTAAACAGCCAAACTTGGTCGGCCTTGTCGGCCAGCCGTTTGGCCAGGGTATAGCCGGGGTGATTGCCTTTGTGCCAGTCACGCAGTCGGTTGGTGGTCTGTCCCCAGGCGATGACTTTGTCGTAGCGGGCGCGCAGGTCGGCCAGCAGTACTGGGTCGAGGCGGTCGGAGCCGGTCGTCTTAGCGGTCTGGACGGCGGTGTGGGCTTCGCGCAGCACGTCACGGGCTGTGTCGGCCCAGCCCTGCTGGGTGGGGTGCAGGTCCAGGACGCCCTGGAGGTGGCGGAAAAGGTGGGCTACGCATTGCTGCACCCCGGCGATCTGGTGGTCGAACTGGTGCCAGGCCGTGTAGTCATCACGCACGAGATAGCCGGTGAACTCGCTGAAGAGCCCGAGAGTGCGCAGGGCCACCTTGGTGCGCGGCAACGCCCGGTACCACACCAGACGCTCCTCAGGGGTGCGCACAGTGACCACGTGCGGGGAACCGGGCACCGGCGCGCCACGCTCATCGGTGTCCCTACGGGCGACGTTGACCGGGGTTTCATCGGCGCACAGCACCGGCTCGGCGGCCAACGCGGAGCGCATCGCCTGGTCGAAACGCGCCCGCTCGAGCCGTTCTGCGAACCGTTGGTGGGCGCGCGCGACGAACCCGGTCGATGAGGCCAGCAGGGCCGCCATCAGCATCGCGGTCCATTCCACCGGCACCTTGCCTGCCGAGGCAAGAAGGATCGCCGCGGCGTTGACGTTCGGCCCGTAGACCACGGCACCGGCCTGCCCGAACGGCACGACCGCAGTGGTGGTTTTCCCGCAGCAGGCGCACCGCCGCCGCGGCAGCAGGTAGTGCACCTTCTCCAGCCGCACCGGCGGGATATCCCATATCTGTGTCCAGGACAGGCCCGCATCGGCGCCACCAGCTAGATCCGACCCACACCCTGAACAGGACTGGGGCACCTGCGCGGTCTCGGTCCGATCCGGCGTCAGAGCCGGCACCAGCCCCGAGCCCGTGCGTCCTGACCGGCCGCCGGGTTTGCGGTCCTTGGACCGCACCCGCTGCGAACGCTGCGCGTCGCGTTTTCCCTTCGCTGCCGGCAAATCAAGATGAAGGTTTTGTGGCCCTTCGGCGTCGCCCCTGCGGGGGGAGGAGGCGTCAAACCACCTCAAGCCCCATTGGCAGAAGACCGTTGTGGTGTTGTGAACATGAACGCAAACGGTAGGTCGGACTGCGTGACCGCGCCCGACGTGCCAGCTGCTTTCGAGGACGGTGATCTCGTCACACACTCCCATGACGAACTCGACGTTGTGCTCGATGAGGACGACCGCGAGCCCGCGATCGCGCAGCGCACGACAGAGTCGGGAGAGCGTGGTCAGTTCGGCGCGCGTGAGGCCGGTGGCCGGCTCATCGAGGATCAATATCCGCGGCCGGGTGGCCACCGCCCGCACGATCTCGAGGAGGCGTTTCTGGCCGTGAGACAGGGAACTCGCCGTCCACTGAGCGCGGTATCGAGAACCAGGTGGGTGTTGCTGCGGAGTTTGTCGGAGATAGTGCGGAACACGGTGTCTGTGTCGCCGCGGAAGCCGGAGTAGCGGCTGTCCATGGCGAAGGCGGCGGCGATGACGCCGCCGGCGTTGGCCACGAAGTCAGGCAGGATGGTGATGCCGCGGTTGGCGAGGATCTGCTGCGCGCTCGGTGAGGTCGGCAGGTTCGCCCCCTCGACGACCAGGCTCGCCTTGAGTTGGTGGGCTGTCGTCGTCGATGACGTCCTGCAGCGCGGCGGGGACGAGGACATCGCAGTCGACGAGGAGCTCTGCTCCGGCAGGCAGGACGTTGCCGACGGTCATGCGGGTGACGACGGCGTCGCCGTGCTCGTCGCGGAGCCGGTTGAGCTCGGCCACGTCGAATCCCGCCGGGGTGTGCCGAGCTCCGTGGGCGGTGGAGATCGCGACGATGGTGGCCCCGAGCTCGGTAAGCCGGTCGGCGGCGGCGCGTCCGACGGCGCCGTAGCCCTGGATGGCAACGCGGGCACCTGACAGCGGCAGGCCGATGGCCTGGGCGCCGGCGTCGGCGGCCTCGGCGACTCCGAATCCGGTCACGCCGAGCTGATCGTAGGCGACGCCGCCGAGGTGCGTGGGTGTGCCGACGGCGGCTCCGCGATCGCCGAGTTCGTCCTGGATGATCGCGGCGTCGTTTTCCGTAAGGCCCATGTCGAGGCCGAACACGTACTCGCGCGGCACCTCGTTGGACAGTGCGCGGGCGAATGCGCGCAGGATCGCCTCCTTGTCCGGCGCGGTGGGGTCGGCGGTGATGCCCGCCTTGGCTCCGCCGTAGAACAGGTCGACACCGGCCCACTTCCACGTCATGTTGCGGGCCAGGCGGGCGATCTCGGTGACGGTGACCGACGGGGCCATGCGGGTGCCACCCTTACCGACTCCCCGGGCAGTGTTGTCGATGACCAGCACACCTTTCATGCCGGTGCGGCGGTGGGAGACAACGACGATCTTCTCTGGGCCCCAGTCGTCGATCAGGTCGAGTGAGTTGGTCATGATCCATCCTCCGCGCGGGCGGGCTGTGCGGCCATCGGTGAGCCGTCGACTCAGCCTGACGATGCGGGAAGCACCTGGAGCATCCAAGCCCGCAAGTGCAAGACATTCTTCACCACGCCCAACGGAATCTGGAACTGCGTCAATCGCCATGAACGAGTACATCAAGATGTTCTTAAACTCATTGTTGATGGTGTGGAGCTCGAACGCTTAAGTCCGTCGGTGGTCTCTGGTTAGCATGTTTGAGCTGAGGCGGGGTCGAGCCAACGGGAAGGGTGGAGAATCTGTTGATTCTTCGCATTTCAGAACCGCGACCCGCTTGACCTGGATCGTCAGTGTAGTCCACGCGACTATGCAGGTTCAATTGCTCTTGAAATCGATGAATTGGAACTGACGCTTGGTTCCCTTGCCGTGTCGTTGCTCTCCAGGTGAGGTTGTTGACGAGCATGGCGAAGCCAATTCCCGAGGGGGATCGTAGATGACACCGTTGAGCGGCGGACGTGTTGTGATTGTCGGTGGCGGCGTGATCGGCGCTTCCATCGCCTACAACCTGAGCATTCGCGGATACCGCGACATCACGGTGCTCGAGCGCAATCTCGTCGGCGAAGGGGCCACCGCCCACGCCACCGGAGGGATCAGGCACCAGTTCTCTTCGCGGGTCAACATCGAGCTCGTCAAGCGCTCGGTCCCGTTCTGGGAGAGCTTCACCGAGCAGACGGGGTGCTCGTTCGATTTCCGGCGGCACGGCTACCTGTTCCTCATCTCCGACAAGGCCCAGTTCGAGTCGTTCAAGCGCAATGTCGCCCTGCAGAGATCGCTCGGGGTCGACGTCGAGGTGCTGACTCCCGATGACGTCAGGAAAATCTTCCCCGGGACGCGCACCGACGACCTGGTCGGTGCGACATACACCCCCGGCGACGGTTCTGCATCACCGGCTGACGCGGTGGCCGGTTTCCTGCGGGTCGCGCGAGCCAAAGGGGCGGAGGTCCGCCAGCAGACCTACTTCATCGGACTCAACACGGCCGCCGACGGTTCCATCAAATCCGTCCAGACCTCGGATGGACCGGTTGAGGCCGAACGGGTCATCATCGCGGCGGGTCCGCAGGCGCGGCAGGTCGGCAACCAGTGCGGTGTGGACATCCCGGTCTTCCCGCACTCGCGTCAGGCCTTCTCCACCGCTCCGCTCGCCAAGATCGACGCCAGCCTTCCACTGGCGGTCGACATGGCATCAGGCGCTTACGTCCACCCCGAGGCCAGCGGAGGAACGGCGGTCATCGGCGGCAACGACCGCGCCGTCGCCAGCAGTGACACCGCCAGCGTCGACTGGTCGCGAGTGTGCGACCTCGCCGAGGCGCTCAGCCACCGGTTCCCGTACCTCGACGACCTGGAAATCACCAACGGGTGGGCGGGCCTGCGCGAGATGACGCCCGACGATCACGCCATCGTCGGTCCGGTCCCGAACAAACCCGGCCTCTGGATCGCCGCCGGGTTCTCCGGGCACGGCTTCATGCAATCGCCCGCTGTCGGCCAGTGCCTCGCGGAGTGGTTCCTCGACGGCAGTCCCGGTCTCGATCTCGCCGCACTGTCGCTGTCCCGGTTCGGAAGTACGGCGAAGCCCGAGCTCGAGAACGCCGTCTTCTGAACCAGCCTGCCGCCCGCACTGCCGACGAGACACTTATTCCTGCTTGATGGAGCATCCAATGACTCATCGTCCCGACACGACCGATAGCGCCCCCACCGGGGCCCACCTGCTGGTCGATTCCCTGATCGGCCACGGCATCGACACCATCTTCGGCGTCCCCGGTGACACCGGGGTCAACCTCTACGATGTCCTAGCCTCGCGGAAGGACCGGATCCGGCACGTGTTGGCTCGCGATGAGCGGGACTCGGGCTACATGGCTGACGGGTTCGCCCGGACTGCGCGCCGGCTGGCCGTGTGCGAGGCGTCAAGCGGCGCCGGTGCGGTCTACCTCGCGAGCGGTCTCGCGGAGGCCTTCGCGTCGAGCATCCCGGTCCTGGCGATCACCACCGACATTCACCGCAGCAGTCGCGGTTCCGGGGCGATCACCGAGATCGATCAGGTGAAGCTGTTCAGCGCCGTTACGAAGTGGCAGAAGGTAGCGGAGCGGGCCGAAGACATCCCCGCGCTCGTGGCCGAGGCGGTGGGTGCGGCACTCGGTGGGCGACCAGCTCCCGTCGTCCTCATCTGCCCGGAGGACGTGCTCGACGAGCACGCGGACGTCGAACCGAGTCGGGGGCGCTGCGTCGTGCCGACCGATACCCTGGCCGCTCCTGCGGAAACGCTCACGCAAGCAGCCGAGGTTCTGCGGCGCGCGCAAAGCCCCGTCATCCTCGCCGGCGGCGGTGTGCACGCCTCGGGCGCCTGGGACGAGCTTCGCCTGTTCGCCGAGCACCTCGGGGCGCCGGTCGCCACGACCATCCACGGGAAATCGTCGTTCCCGGAAAACCACGCTCTCTCGCTGGGAGTGGCGGGTGGGAACGGCTCACGCGGCTACGCTAACCCCCGGCTCGCCGAGGCAGACGCGGTGCTGATCGTCGGCAGCCGCAGCAACTCGACTGACACCAACGGGTTCACCGCGCCGCCACGCAACGGCAGCGCGGTCGTGCAGATCGACATCGACGAGAGCCGGGCGGGGCGGAACTTCCCGGGAGGCATCGGGCTCGTGGGCGACGCGGCGACGGTCCTGCGACAGCTGCGCGAAATGCTTCCGTCCGCGTCTGAGGAAACCGTACGGAATCGCACTGTCGAGATCGCCGCTGCCCGGCACCAGTGGGACGAGGAGACGTCGGTTCCCCTGCCGCCCACCGAGGATGGCTCGCTTCAGCCGCGCGAAATCGTTCGTACGCTGCACCGCGCGCTCGGCCCGGACTGCTGGGTGGCGGCCGACCCCGGCACACCAACCCCGAATCTCTCGGCCTTCTGGGAGACCGACGGCACGGCATGGCGTGTCGTGATCCCGCGAGGGCATGGCCCCATGGGGTACTCGATCTCCGCTGCGATCGGCATCTCGCTGGCCCACCCAGGCGACCGAGTGCTCTGCCTGACCACCGAGGGCAGCCTCGCCATGGGCGTCGCTGACTGGGAGACCGCCGGTCGGCTGAGGCTGCCGATCACGTATGTCGTCCTCGACAACTCCTCCTTCGCGTGGATCAAGATGCTCCAGCACTTGTTCATGCAGCGCCGCTACTTCCAGGTCGACCCGGGACCCATCAACCCGGTGCTGCTGGCGCAGGGCATGGGACTGCCCGCATCCCTGGCCGGGGATCTCGACGAGCTCGAGCTGCTGGTCAAGCAGTCGGCGGCCACCGAAGGACCCTCCGTCATCCACGTCCGGGTCCCAGAACACAAGGACTCTCCTCCGCCGGTCGCGCCGTGGCAGACTGCGCTTGCGAATCCGGCGGCCAGCAGGCCGGTGTACTGAGCCCATCGACGACCGAAGGACCGGGCGAGGGATGTGGACGGGAGGTGGACGATGCTGAATTTCATCCATCTGCAGACCTTGCAGGCCGTCCTCGAGACGGGGTCGCTCAGCGCCGCCGGGAAGAAGCTCGGGTACACGACCTCCGCTGTCTCACAACAGATCTCAGCACTGGAACGCAGCCTGGGCGTTCAGCTGTTCGAGCGCGGGCCGCGCAACCTCTGGCCCACCGCGGCGGCGCAGCAGGTCAATGAGATCGCGAGCGGCATCCTCGCCAGACTGGATGAGTTCGAGGAGGAGATGCGAGGCGCCGCCCGCGGCGATCGCGGGCGACTCCGACTCGCCTCGTTCCCCAGCATCGGCTCCCGTCTGCTGCCGCGGGCCCTGTCCCGGCTCGTGGCGCGGTTCCCGGACGCGGAGTTCACCGTCCACGACGAGACCCGGTCGTCAGCCATTGCCGAAACGATCCGCTCCATGAGAGCCGATCTCGGACTGGTCTTCGAGTACGACGCCGTCCCGGAAGCATGGCCCGACGACCTCGCCGTTCATCCGATCCTGGACGAGCAGATCGTCGTACTGGCGGGCGTGAACGGCAGCAGGTCGCTGGCTCCGACAGTCGATCTCGCCTCGCTCTCGGACAAAATCTGGGTCGCCAACAGGCCGGACTCAACGGGTCGGGCGAACCTGGAGTACTGGTGCTCCCAGGCCGGGTTCGCCCCCCACGTCAGGTTCGAGACGAACGACTTCGACGTGATCCGGGGAATCGTGCGCGAGAACCTTGCCATTGCGTTTGTGCCGGCGCTCGCGCTGGGGATAGATCCCACCATCACGATGCATCGCATTTCCGGTCGGCGCCCTCGGCGCAAGATCCGGGCTGTGCATCGGTCGGCAGATCAAAACCCCCTGCTCGCGGAGACGATCGCAGCGATCAACGAAGCAGCGGATCACTTCATCACGTGGACGAAGAGCGGATTCGGTACGGACACCGTCCACGAGGCCCTGGCTGCCCGCGGCCGACCGAGCCGGTAGATCCCGCCTGGAGAAGTGGCTGATTCAGGGTTGCTGACCTGAGCAGCGCGTCCTGGTTCTGCTGAGCGGAGACCTGCGATTTGCGCGTCCGGCCCGCGCTGACCGTCATCGACGACGAGTGGACTCCGTCGTTGATTCGCTCGCCCGTGTCCTTTTGAGCCTTGAAGAACGAGCGCACCGCATGACAATCGTCCCCACTTGGAAGTTGAGGGCCCGCTTCGCGGCGGCGTTGTCGAGCATGTATGCGCAGGAGGTCCCGGCGTACGGCGACCTCGTGGAGGTCTCCGCGTCGGTCAACCGCGACGTGCTCGCCCGGCAGGGGGACAGCGCGGAGCAGCTCGGGAGCATCGAGCGGGTCACCGCCGAACGGCATGGAGCGATCCGCGTCGGGACCCCCGCAGGAGCTGGCGCAGGTAGCGCGAATCTTCGCCGCGCTCGGGATGTACCCGGTCGGCTTCTATGACCTGCGAGAGGCCGCCCGCAGCGCTGTCCCGGTCGTGTCGACCGCATTCCGTCCGATTGACGGCGACGAACTGGCCCGCAACCCGTTCCGCGTGTTCACCTCCATGCTCGCCGTCGACGACGAACGGTTCTTCGACGATGACCTCCGCGCGAGGCTGCGAAACTTCCTCCATTCCCGTGAGCTGTTCCCACCGGCGCTCCTCGAGCTTGCGTCGCGGGCCGAGGCCGCAGGGGGACTGCTTTCCGACGAGGCCGAGTTGTTCCTTCAGCACGCGGTGGGTGCTTTCAAACTCTCGCCGCAGCCCGTCGACAGGTCCTGGTACGAAGAGTTGGAGAGGGTCTCGGCGGTCGCCGCGGACATCGGCGGTGTTCGGAACACTCACATCAACCACCTGACTCCGCGGGTGCTGGACATCGATGAGCTCTACCGCAGGATGAACGACCGCGGTATCACCATGATCGACGCCATCCAGGGCCCACCGCGGTGGCAGGGCCCAGACGTCCTGCTCCGGCAGACGTCCTTCAAGGCGCTGGCAGAGCCACGCCTGATGCGGGCGCAGGACGGTTCGGTCAGTCAGGGAACGCTGCGCGTCCGCTTCGGCGAGGTCGAGGCACGGGGTATCGCCTTGACCAGCAGTGGCCGGGCTCGTTACGACGCCCTGCTCGTTGAGACCGACCGCCGCAAGGCGGACGCTCCCAATGTGGATAGGGACGCGATCGCTCGACAGGTGTGGAGCGAGGGCTTCCCGAACAACGAACAAACGCTCGACGACGAGGGACTCGGTTTCTTCGCCTATCAGCTGGCACCCGACCGCCCGGTCGGTCGCGAGAGGCCTCCCGCCTCGATCCGTGGACTGCGCGAGGCGGGTTGGGTGCGAGCGGAACCGATCGTCTACGAGGACTTCCTGCCCCGGTCTGCGGCTGGAATCTTCCAGTCGAACCTGACCGGCGAAGGTTCCCGCGACGCGAACCAGGCAGGAGCGACCTACGACATGAACTGGATGGCCGCCGCCATCGACCGTCCTGTGCACGACCCGTTCGAGCTCTACGAACAGCAGCGGATCGCCTCCGTCCAGGCCATCGCACAATCGCTGGATCTCGCCGGTGCGATTTCCTGACCCCTTCCGCAACCGACCAATCGACGAGAAGGCCTCATGACCACAACGGCACTCCTGCCCAACACCGACACGCTCTTTGAGCGCGCGCTCCGCGCCCTGCGCAACGTCGGCGCGAGCGTTCCTCGCGGCCACGGCGTGCACGGTCGAACCCCGTTGACGGGTGCGAACCTCTTCGAACTGCAGGCATGCACAGCGGATGACGCAGCGGCGGCCGTCGACGCGGCGCAGGCCGCGTTCCTGCAGTGGCGGACCGTTCTCGCCCCGCGCCGGGGCGAGCTGGTCCGCCGGCTCGGTGAGCTCCTCCGCGAGCACAAGACCGACCTGGCCGACCTGATCACGATCGAGGTCGGCAAGATCCGCTCCGAAGCCCTCGGCGAGGTCCAGGAGATGATCGACATCTGCGAGTTCGCCGCGGGCCTGTCACGGCAGCTGTATGGCAAGACCATCGCCTCGGAGCGGCCCGGCCACCGCCTCGCCGAGACCTGGCACCCGCTCGGCGTCGTCGGTGTGATCTCCGCATTCAACTTCCCCGCAGCCGTGTGGTCGTGGAACACCGCGATCGCGCTGGTGTGCGGCGACACCGTGGTCTGGAAACCGTCCGAGCTCACCCCGCTCATCTCACTGGCGGCCAACCACCTCCTCGCCCGGGCCTGCGGCGAGACCGGTGTTCCCCAAGACGTCCACCGGCTCGTCCTCGGCGACCGCGGCGTCGGCGAGCAACTGGTCGACAACCCCGCTGTGGCACTGGTCAGCGCGACGGGCTCGACCCGGATGGGACGGGAGGTCGGGCCGCGGGTTGCAGCGCGGTTCGGACGGTCGCTGCTCGAACTCGGCGGCAACAATGCGGCCATCGTCGCACCGACCGCGGACATCGACCTCGCCACGCAGGCCATCGTGTTCGCTGCTGCGGGCACCGCAGGCCAGCGGTGCACGACCCTGCGCCGCATCATCGTGCACGAGGACATCGCCGAGGAGCTGCTGGATCGGCTGACCGCTGCCTACGCCAAGCTGCCGATCGGTAACCCCTTCGACGACGGCACATTGGTCGGGCCGCTGATCAACACAGCCGCGTTCGACTCGATGCAGGACGCGATCACGCGAGCCCAAGGCGAAGGCGGGAGCTTGCTGGTCGGGGGCGGCCGGCGGCTGGCCGATGAGGCACCTGACGCCGCGTTCGTCGAGCCGGCAATCGTGCGGATCTCCGACCAGAACGGTGTCGCCCGCGAGGAGACCTTCGCCCCGCTCGTCTACGTTCTGACCTACAGCGACTTCGGCGAAGCGCTGCGCCTGCACAACGATGTGCCGCAGGGACTGTCTTCCTGCATCTTCACCAACGACCAGCGCGAGGCAGAGCGCTTCTTGGCCGCCGACGGTTCGGACTGCGGCATCGCCAACGTCAACATCGGAACATCCGGCGCGGAGATCGGTGGTGCCTTCGGCGGAGAGAAGGAAACCGGCGGCGGACGCGAGTCCGGCAGCGACGCTTGGCGGTCCTACATGCGGCGCTCCACCAACACCGTCAACTACTCCACCGAGCTGGCCCTCGCGCAGAACGTCACCTTCCTCTGACCACCGGTCAAGGCCGTTGGTCCTGCTGCGGCACGAGCCCGCAGCAGGACCAACATCGAAGGGTGGCGGAGCTGCGCTCGGCATGCCGCGTTTGTTTAAAGATCTTTTCGGTTTTTGTTTTTGGGTGAGATGGGATATAGGGAAAGGCGGGTGTGATCAAGGAAAGCGAAACACAGCTCGTAGCTGCTGCCGACGCGTATCGATCCCGCAGAGCGTGAAACCTCCTGCAATGCAGGAGAATCCAGTCGTGGTGGTCAGTAGCCGCGTTGGAGGTCGACGACATTCTGGAGCGGCTGCCTCTTGAGGAAGCGTTCAATGTTGTCTTCGATGATGGTGAATACTCGTTGGGTGCAGTTTGCGGGGTTTCCCGCGACGTGCGGGGTGGCGATCACGTTCGGCATGTCCCACAGCGGACTGTCCACCGGCAGCGGTTCCTGCTCGAACACATCCAGCATCGCACCGGCGATCGCACCGGTCCGCAGAGCGTTGATGAGGTCGGCTTCGACCACGATGTTGCCCCGGGCGATGTTGACCAGAAATGCTTCGGCTTCATGCAAGCGATCTCGGCTGCTCCGATGAGGCCCACCGTGTCTGGTGTTGCAGGCAGTGCCAGGACCAGGAAGTCGCACAGCGGCAACATATCGGCCAGCGCATCAGCGGAAAATAGCTGATCGACCCCTGCGACCGGCACGGAAATGTCGCGCTTCGAGCCGAGGACCGTCATGCCCGCGCTCTTCGCCCGCCGGGCGATGGTCGCCCCGATCGAGCCCACCCCCACGATGCCCAGCGTCCGGTCGGCCAGCGACGCCACATGGCGTGGGTTCCACCGCTTTTCCGCCTGTTCCCGCAGAAACCCGCGGAAATCCCAGTGCAGCATCGTCACGCCGGCCATCACGAAGTCCGCGATGACATCACCGTGGATACCGCGGGCATTGGTGTCCCGGACCGCAAGCAGCGAATCGACGCCGGCGCCGGTGCACTGAAACCACCGCAGCTTGCCGGCTCGCTCGAACACCTCCACCGGGAAGCGCGGGGCAAGCAGCGCGTCCGCCTCCCCGATATGCCTCTCAAGCCTGTCGGAGTCCGGCGCAATGATGGCGCGAACCTGCGGGAAACGGTCCCCGATCGGCCGCGCATAGGATTCAGCGGCGGGATGACTCAGGACAATCGTCAGCTCCGCGTCGTCAACGCCCATGTTCATCTCTCCTCCCGAATGCCGGATCCCCAGGCCAAGGGACTGCCCACCCCAGCGTCAGCACGCTGCGCGTTGTGGTCGTCTGACGGCCCGGCGGGATCAGCGGAGTCCGGTGATGGTGTTGATGGTGTGCTGGTGGATGCGGATCATGTCCAGGTAGTCGGTGATTTCGACGCGTTCGTTGGGCATTGTGTTGTATTTGCCGCCCGGTCCACATACCACGCCGGTCATGCCCGCGCCGTGTTGCAGCAGTGATGCGTCGCTTCCGTAGAAGCAGTAGGGCCGGATCGCGCCGGTGGGCTGGTCGGCGCCGCGCACCGTGCGGTATGCGTTGTTGAGCGCGGTGACGATGGGGGTGTGGCGGTCCACGAAAAACGGTTTGTCCATTGCCAGCCCGCCGTCGCGGTTTTTCGGCCGTACCGAAGCTCGCACGCCGGGATGCTTGCGGCACACGTCGTCCACCACAGCGCGCAGGTCGGCCAGCGCTGACTCCGGGGTCTGTCCTCGCCCGTAGCGAGCGCTGCCGGAAAGACGGGCGACGTCGGCGACCTGTGGCGGCCGGGTTGCCAGCAGGTCCCGGCCCAGCCCGGCGCCGACCACGCCGACGTGCGCGCGGTTGACGTGCTCGGCGTTGGCGTCGGCCGCGTTCGAAAACGTCATCGTGTTGATCACAGGTACCGCATCGGCCGCTGCGGCGAGTGCGTCCGCCGCTTCCTCCCGCTTGGACATGTGCCGTGTGTCTCCGACAAACTCGATCTCGAAGGTCAGCGCGCCAGCGTGCGCGGTCATCGCGGTGACGTCGGTGGGCTCGCAGTTGACGAAGTAGTCGGCCCGCCAGCCGTCCTCGACGAGCTTGCGGGTGCCCACGCCATCCTGTAGTTCGCCCACCACGAATGTCAGCACCACGTCGGCTTCGGGCCTCAGCCCCCGCTGGTGCAGGTTCCGGACTGCCTCCAGGTATGAGCTGCAGCCAGCCTTCATGTTGGACACGCCGAGGCCGTAGATGAACTCGTCGTCGACGATCCCGCCCCAGGGGTCGACGGTCCAGCCTTCAGTGAGCGGGTTGGTGTCCACGTGACCGTTGAACAGCAACGATCGGCCGCCGCCGGTACCGCGCCACACGCCGATGGCGTTGTAGCGATCCGGACCCACCTCCTGGCGGTGTGTCTCCAGCCCGAGGTCGGTCATCTCCGCCAGCACCCAGTCGATCACGGCGCTTTCCGATTCGGTTTCGGTGCGGCTGTCGAACTGGACCATGCGCCGCAGGGTCCGCAATGCGGTCTGCTCGTCGATGTGCATGTTCACACCGCTTCCTTCTCCGGAATGGACCGGGCCATCACGGCCGGGGCTGTTTCTGGCAGCGTTCGCCACAGCACCACGAACGCGACCGCGGCGACGGCCATGATGTACATCGGCGGCGCGAGGTTCGAACCGGTCGTGTCCAGCAGCCACGTCGAGACGTACGGCGCGGTTCCGCCGAAGATCGCGTAGGACACGTTGTAGCCGATGGCTGCGCCGCTGTAGCGCATGCTCGGAGGGAATAGCTCCATGCCGACCGGCGCGGACAACGCGCTCGTGGGCGCCGCAGCCAACACGAACATCAACTGTCCCAAGTAGACCATCGCGAATCCGCCGGCTCCGGCGACGAAGAACGTCGGCACGCTGACCACGAACACGCCGACCGTGGCGAACAGCAGCAGTGGCTTGCGGCCGATGCGGTCTGAAAGCATGCCGTACAGCGGCTGGATCAGGATCATCGTGATCGAGATCAACGAGGAGGCCCACAGCGCCGTGGTGCGCTCCACGCCGGCGTTCTCCGACAGGTATGTCGGGAGGTAGGTGTTGAGCACGTAGAACGCCACCGCGTTGATCATGATCACGCCGATGTAGGCGGTGAGATTGCGCCGTTGGGTGCCCAGCATGCTGCGCACCGGGGCCTCCTTGACCTCGCCCTGCTCCGAAATTTGCTGGTACACCGGGGATTCGTGCACCTTGGAACGCAGGTAGAGGCCCGTGATCCCCAATGGGAAGGCCAGCAGGAACGGGATCCGCCAGCCCCATTCGGCCATGCCGGCGGTTCCCAACACGCCGGTCAGCGCTGCTGTGATGGCCAGCGCGCCGAGGCTGGACACGTAGGACGAGAGGTTGAACACGCCGAAGATCAAGCCGCGTTGCCGTTCGCGGATGTACTCGAACAGCATGGCCGGGGCGCCCATCTCCCCGCCCGCGGAGAAGCCCTGCACCAGCCGCAGCACCAGCAGCAGCAGCGGCGCACCGAGGCCCAGCACCTCATAGGTGGGCAGCAGGCCGATCAGCCCGGTCGCCACCGACATTGACAGCACGACGAACGAGGTCACCTTCTGCCGCCCGTTGCGGTCGCCCCGGCTGCCGAAGTACATGCTGCCTAGCGGGCGGACCAGGAACGACAGCGCGAAGATGCCGAAGGTGGCCAGCAGCGCCGCGGCCTTGTCGTCGGCCGGGAAGAAGCGGGTCGCGATCACCGGGGCGAGCACGCCGTAGGCCGCGTAGTCGAACCACTCGACGGATGCGCCGATGGTCGCGGCCCAAAAAACCTTGCGCTGTTCGGCGTTGGCCGGCGCCTGCACTTGAGTCATGGGGGACTCCTTCCGTGTGGCGCAGGACCGTAGCATTGTTCAACAATCAGGACAAGATTGTTCAACAAGAACCCGTCTATCTGCGGTGATGTAGCCTGTACGAAGCAACCCGCCAGCCGCCGAGGAGGCCCGGTGCGCGACACCGAACCAGACCCCGCGCTCACCCGTTGGGCCGCAGCCCTCGACCGGCCAGCAGCAGCACGAGGCGGAAACGCCCGCGCCCGCGTAGTCAGCGCGCTGCGCGCGGCGATCGCCACAGGCGCCCTGCCGCCGGGCACCCCGATACCGGAGCAGCTCGTCGCCGACGCACTCGGCACATCGCGCAACACCCTCCGCGAAGCATTCCGCGCGCTCTCCCACGACGGACTGGTGGAACACCGCGAGCACCGCGGCGTCTGCGTGCGCATCCTCGCCGCGGAAGACATCGTGGACATCTACAACACGCGCCTGCTCATCGAATGCGGAGCGTTAGCGGCAGCCGAACCCACCGACGCGCAACTAGCGGACTTGCGCGAGGCATCCGACGTGGGCGTGCGGGCCACCGCCACCCGTGAGCTGGACCGGATGAGGCGGGCCGGGCTGGACTTCCACCTGGGCATCATCGCGCTCGCCCGCTCGCCAAGCCTCGACACCTTCGCGGCGAAGCTGTTCACCCAGCTCCACCTCGCCTACCACCAGACCACCGACCCGGCCGAATTCCACGCCTCGTACTTCAAGCGCAACGCCCAGATCTGCACGCTGCTCGAGGAAGGCCGAAACACCGAGG
This sequence comes from Saccharopolyspora pogona, assembly GCF_014697215.1. Lineage (GTDB taxonomy): Bacteria > Actinomycetota > Actinomycetes > Mycobacteriales > Pseudonocardiaceae > Saccharopolyspora > Saccharopolyspora hattusasensis. The sequence goes on along the minus strand of NZ_CP031142.1, from coordinate 4,873,619 downwards.
CATCCAACGAGATGCGCCGGTACCTCCAAGACGCCCAGGCACACCTGCTGAGCGCGATCAGCACACGAGACTGAACGGCCACGGCTGGCCGCCGCTTTCGCAGGGATCTCAACCACGTTCATCCGGCGTCGCGCGGTGAACGGGATCCTCCTCGCCGCGGGGCCGAACCGGCGTAGGGATTCGTCCACCGCCAGCCACCGCTCCGCGGGCGCGTGCTCGACGCGCGTGTCGCCTCGGGAGGCAGCCTTGCTGAGGCCAAGTCTCGCACACGCTCTGTTGGACAAGCCCCAGGTGCCCTTAGAGTTCCTAACAAAGGATCTTGATGTGTCGGTAGCAGATGATGCAGGTGGCCAGTCCGAGGAAGGCTTCGTGGATGTCGTCGCGGCGTTCCCAGCGGATACGCAGGCGTCGCATGCCGTGGTACCACGCTATTGTTCGTTCGATGACCCACCTGATCGTGCCGAGTCCGGAGCCGTGCCCGGTTCCGCGTTCGGCGATCTGCGGGTCGATTCCCTTGTCGCGCAACTCGTTCCGGTGTTTTTCGGAGTCGTAGGCGCGGTCGGCGTAGAGGGCGGCGGGGGCGCCCGCGCTTTCCTCGCACGGGCGGGATCTTTTCGACCAGTGGGAGGAGTTGGGTGACGTCATTGACGTTGCCGCCGGTCAGGCTGAATGCCGTCGGAATGCCGCCGCCCTCGGTGATCACGTGGTGCTTGGAGCCCGGCCGGGCACGGTCGACCGGGCTCGGGCCGCTTTTGGGCCGCGCCGCGCCGCCCGCACATGCGAGCTGTCGATCACCGCCCGAGACCAGTCCAGCTTCCCGGCCGCGTTCAGCTCGGCCAAAAGCGCCTCGTGCAGCCGCTGCCACACCCCGGCCTCGTTCCACTCCGCCAGGCGCCGCCAGCAGGTCATTCCGGATCCAAACCCCAGCTCCTGGGGCAGAAACTCCCACTGGATCCCGGTATGCAGCACGAACAGGATTCCCTGCAAGACCAGCCGGTCCGGCAGCCGCTTGCGGCCCAGCTTGGGCAGCGCGTTCTCCCAACGCGGCAACAACGGCTCAATTCGCTCCCAAAACTCATCCGGCACGATCCACGGCGGCTGCTCACCCTTCCTCACAAGTCCATGATCGACCACTAAGGATCTTCAGGCACTAGAAGTGATTATTTTGTTAGGAACTCTTACGGCTGGTCCTGCACGGATCCTCCGTGCGGCTCCGACACAGACCTGGCCAGGGCAGTCGACCACGGCCTGAAAGAGATCAACATCCTTGCGTATCTTGACAGCGACGAGTGACTCCTCGGGTCGAATTCCGAGCGCCTGTTTGTTGCTGCGGAGTTTGCGATCGGGCTGTTGTCGCCAGCGCACGTGTCAGGAGCGGTGTGCGCGTCGATCCCCGTAGCCGGTAACACTGTTCTTGCCGCAAGTCTTATCCGTGCAGGTCAAGATACATGCTCGACCTGTGGATGATGCTTGGCTGCGTTACTTCGGGCGAACAACCCCAGCCAACCGAAGACGGTCACTGGCGCCATGTACAAGAGTCAAACAGCATGATCGGTCCCGCCCCGTTCATCGTCGGGTGAGGCCTCCCACACCTGCAGAGCGTGCACCGACATGCCCTGACCAGCGCGGGAGACAGCCTCAGGGCCGGTTCACTCGTCGATGCGCTTGCGGTAGGTCTCTTCGAGCAGCAGCGCGCACACCACGGAGATGACTGCGGAGGCGATGACGTAGACCGAGATGGAGTCCGTGTTCCCCGTCGCCGTCACCAGCCACACCGCCACCAGCGGTGCCGGTGTGCTGGTCACGATTCCGGACAGCTGGAACGCTAGCGACGCCCCGGTATAACGCATGCGCAACGGGTATTGCTCGGTGTAGAGCGGCCCGTTGATCCCGCCGGTCGCCGCGTGTCCGATCCCGAGGGCCCCGATCATGGCAAGCCAGACGAGTGGCTGGGTCTCCGAGCTGAGCAGGGCGAAGAACGGGAATGCCCAGGCACCGATGAACAGAGACCCGAAGATGTAAACCGGTTTCCGCCCGATGCGGTCCGACAACGCGGCGAAGACGGGCTGCATGACCAGGTCGACGGCGGCCGCGATCATCAGGGCTTCCAGCAGGAAGGATCGAGGCATCCCCAACTGCTCGGTCGCGTAGGATCCGGAGTAGACGGTGAAGATGTAGTAGCCCGTGTTGCACGCGAACTGGACGAGCGCGAGAAGAATGGTTTTGCGCTTGGCAGTGGCCAGGACCTCCGCGATCGGGAGCTGTGCGGCCCTGGTTTCCTCCACCTGCTGGCGGAATGCCTTGGGGTCCTCGAGCACGGTGCGCAGCCAGTATCCGACCACCACCAACGCGATGCTGAGCAGGAACGGAACCCGCCAGCCCCAGCTGAAGAAGGCTTCGTCCGGCAGCGTCGAGGCCAGCGCGACGACAGCGGTGGAGAGCAACAGCCCGGCGGGCACACCCATCTGAACAGCAGCACCGTACAACCCGCGTCGCCTGGGCGGTGCGTGTTCGACGACGATCAGCGCCGCGCCGCCCCATTCCCCACCGAGCGCCAGCCCCTGGACCATTCTCAGCAGGATCAGCAGGATCGGTGCGAAGATTCCGGCCGCCGCGTAGGACGGCAGAACTCCGATGAGGAAGGTGCTGCCGCCCATCATGATGAGCGTGATCATCAGCATCTTCTTGCGGCTGAACCGGTCGCCGAAGTGGCCGAAGACCACCCCGCCGATGGGCCGCAGGAGCCACGAGACGGAGAAACTGGCCAGGGATGCGAACGTGGCCACGCCGGGCGAGAGGTTGCTGAAGAAGACCCGGGGGAAGATCAGTGCCGACGCCGTTCCGTAGAGGAAGTAGTCGTACCACTCGATCGTTGTCCCGATGAACGACGCGCGGGCGGCTCGCCGCACCTGCGAGAGCTGTTCGGCGGTGGATGCCCTGGTCGCCTCGGAGCGTGATGACAACTCCAAGTCCGCAGGCTTCTGGCTCATGGCGTCAGTCCTTCTGGTGTGACGACGGGACGAGGTGGAGGTTGAGTTCTGTTGAGTGGTGGCGGCGAGTGGGTGCTGCCATGGCCCCTTCCGATCTGTCGGGAACGGGGCGAACGGGTTTTACTCGAGCGCCTTTTTGTCGACGTGGTGATGGGTGTGTGCGAGGGCGCGGACCTTGTCCTCGTCGACGTCGATTCCGAGCCCTGGACCGAGCGGAGGAAGGACAGCGCCGCGCTCGTACGCGATGCCATCGTGCGCGAGGTCGTCGACCAGGAGTTGCGGGCCGAACAATTCGCAGCCGTAGGACAGCGGGATGCCGGAGCCTGCGAACGCGAGGTAGGCGGCAGTTCCGATGCTGCTCTCGATCATGCATCCGAGGTATCCCTCGATGCCCGATGTTTCCGCTACAGCGGCAACGTGGCGGGCCTGCTCCAGGCTGCCGTGCTTGGCGACCTTGTAGACGAACACACGAGCAGCATCGGAGCCGGCGAGCGCCGTCGCGTCAGCGAGGGTTTGCAGGGACTCGTCTGCGGCGATCGGTATCCGGGTCGCGGTTTGCAGCGCGGCCATCCCGGCGATGTCATCCGCGGCCAAGGGTTGTTCGACGAAGGCGATGTCGAGCTGCTCCAGTACTGGCAACGCGCGGCCGGCTTGGGCGCGGCTCCAGCCCTGGTTGGCGTCGATCCGCAGCGAGACGTGGGGTCCCAGCGCTTCTCGGATGGCCGTGACGCGGGCGAGTTCGGCATGCAGCGGAAGAGCGCCAGCTTTGATCTTGAATATGCCGAATCCGGCTTCCCGTCGCTCGGCCGCTTCAACGATGTCCTGCTCGACGGTGCGCCCTGCGAGGCTCCAGCTCAGCGGTACCGTGCCAGGGTGGTGGCCGCCCCACAGAGCGCCGAGCGGGATACCGAGGGTACGAGCGCGGAGGTCCGCGAGTGCGATGTCCAACGCCGCCTTGGCGAACCGGTTGCCGCGGATATCGGCATGTGCGTCGACAAGGCCGCACGCGGAGTGGATCGGGCGACCGACCAGCCGCGGCAGGAGATACTTGGCGAGCGTCGCGACGACGGATTCGGCGCTTTCCTCCGACCAGTGCGGCCCACCGAGCAGGGTCACCTCGCCCCAGCCGCTAGTTCCGTCGTCGGAGGTTGCGCGGACGACGACGAGATCGGCCACCACCGCGGTACCGAAGGACATGACGTGCCCTCGGCGTAGTTTGACCGGGACGTGCCAGACGTCGAGGCCGACGATCTTGGGGCTCATGACGCCGAAACCCGCGACCGGCGCATCCGGTCCGGCTTCAGTAAGGTCGCTACAAGTCATCGCATCGCATCCTTCGTTCCGCCGCGCTGTCGCGGTTGGTCAACATATTCCGGTGGGTCGATTGGCGACCGCCGCGCGGTGTGCACTTTGTAGCCCCGTGTCCCAGCTCACAGCAAGGGAGTCTGGAACAGTTCTTCTTCACGGCCGTTCAGGAGATCTGCAGCATGCTTGATCCGAAACGTCGGTGAAACACGATCCAAATAAAATCGCAGCCACCGATCGCCTGGTGTAAATCTCCACTCCGATCGCATACGCACCAGTGTTCGAGTTGGACTGTCCTTTCGAATCCAGTCGGATCAGGCGTTTGTGATCATGGTCAGCCGTGTGATCATCAGTGGTTGGACGTGTTGCTGCCGCACTTGGCTGGCGTGGTGGCCGAGCGGATCGATCAGACCGGGCCAGGCGTGCTGGTTTGGCGCCAAGGCGGAGGACGACGCCTGCCCGTCCTGCGGCGGCCGGTCACGCGGGTTCATAGCCGGTATGACCGTCGGCTGTCCGATGGTTCGGTGGCCGGCCAACCGGTGGTGCTGCGATTGCAGGTGCGGTGGTTCGTCTGCGGCGACAACGACTGTCCTGTTCGGACGTTCGCCGAGCAGGTCGACGGCTTGACCGCCGCCGGGCTGCGTTGTGCCGCAAGGCGTTGGAGCACATCGGGTTGGCGATGGCGGGCAAGGCAGGTTCGCGTCGGCGTTGGCCACGCGTACGTGGGAGCGGTTCGCCGCTGTCCACGAGCACCTCGACCAGGGGTGGACTGCTGGAGTGCGCCCCGGCGGCTGGGCTGGGCGCTGAACACGGTCAAGCGCTACGCCCGCGCCGAGCGGGTCGAGGACCTGCTGCGCCCGCCGCGCTACGGCGCGTGCCTACTCGACGCCCACCGCGACCTCATCGGTTCCCCCGTTGAACTCGATCGGCTGCTCCTGGAAGCCGACGCGGAGCAGTTGCGGGTCACTGTCGAGGGAAAGGCGAGCCGGGGAAGGCTGCGGCTGTTCGGCCGTCGCCGAGCCGGGCGACGGGCGTAGTTCACCGCTATCCGCACCGCGCGTCCGGAGACGAGCTGTGTCAGCGTCAGGCTGGCGCGGCTGGAGCGGGTGCTGATCTTGAAGCAAGTCAATGCCCACCAGTCGCCGGTGAAGGCCTGATGCCCGACGAGCACTTCGCCGGGCACGGTGACGCTGGTGTCCAGTCTGGCCAGCCGCACTCGGAGCGGAACATCGGTGCGGACGCCGGTCGTGGGGCGAGGTAGTACCCAGGGCAGGTACACCCAGACCGGCAGCGGATCCTCCAAGGCGCGCCGCGTCGTCCACCAGCCGTCATCGTTGTCGTCTGCCACGTGCCCGATCCCCGAAAGTCTGCTGGACGCCGACGGTCAGGAGATCGACGAGCGGTTCATTGAGGCGAACTGACCAGCACCACGATCACCCGCGGGGAAGCCCGAAACACGCGGGTCATCTCTTATCAGGATCAAAAAGGAGAAGTCATGGCACAGATCGACAACCTCATGGATGCGTTCGACTCGGCGGCGACCGGCCGGGACCGGGACCGGATCCGCGACGAGATCCAGGGCGCCGACTTCAGCGACCGTCGTCGACACCCCGCCACCAGCTCTCACCAAGACGGAGGAGGTTAGGCCTGGATCGCCAGTGCTGACTGCGGGCAGTTCCGCGCGTGCTTGAGGACGAGCGTGTTGCCGAGCACGATGTTCGGCGCGGCCGTCCAGGCGGCTGCGTTTGCCGGGCAGGGCGGGCACCAATGCGTGGTGTCCGCCCTGCCCGGAATCGTGGGGTTGCCGCCAGTCGTGAGCTCCGCGGCTTCCTGGGCTGGTGCCCGGAAATGCCTGCTTGTCTGCGCCGTTGTGGCCGCTCCGTGCCGGAGTCGGAGCTCTGCGGCGGTTACCGTGGGTCGATCGGTGCGGTTCCCCAGGCGTGGTTCGGGGTCGCGTCGAGCGTGACCGTGATGTCGCCGCCGTGGTTCAGCGCGGATTCGGGGAGCCAGGATTGCGGGTGGTCGTGGCCGTCGACTTGCACGCTTTGCACGTAGATGTTGGTCGGGGATGCCTGTGGAGCGGTGACGGTGATCGTTGGGCCGCCGTTCCGCTTGATCCAGGCTTTCGGGAACATTGGGCTCGATAGCAGCATCTCGGCTCGGCTCGGGGTTTGCGGGTACATTCCCAGGGCGGCGAAGATGTACCAGGCCGACATCGTGCCCAGGTCGTCGTTGCCGGGCAGCCCGCCCGGTCCGGTCTTGTACACGAGCGATGCCATCGCTCGTACGGTTTCCTGCGTTTTCCACGGCTGGCCCAGCACGTTGTACAGCCATGGGGTGTGAATGCCCGGCTCGTTTGTCGGGTCGTAGCGGAAGCCGTCGCGGCCGGTCGCCCACGAACCGTCCGGGCGGTGGAAGAACGCGTCGAGCCGTTCCGCGGCCCGGTCGTTGCCGCCCATCGCTTCCGCGAGCCCGGACATGTCGTGCTGCACCATCCAGGTGTAGGTGGCGCTGGTGCCCTGCGCGAACCCGCGGTCGGAGGTCGGTGAGAACGGCTCGACCCAGGTGCCGTCCGACCGGCGCGCCTGCTGGTAGCCGCCCTCCGGGGTCGCCGTGGGGTTGAAGGTGTTGCGCCACCAGGAAGCCCGCGGCATCAGTGCGTCGTGTTCGGTGGTGCGGCCGAGCCGCCGCGCCCAGTCGGCGAGTGCGAAGTCCGCGGTCGATTCCTCTAGCGTCTCGGCCGCGCCGCCCCAGCAGTGGCAGGTGTCCTGAGGCGCGTAACCGAGCCGCAGGTACTCGGCGAGGTTCGGCCGCTGTCCCTCGCACTGGCCGGGGCAACCGGCGTCGGACAGGCCGGAGGGATGGGGCACGGTGGCTTGCCGGTACAGCGAGTCGAAGGCGCCTTGCACGTCGAAGTTGCGGACGCCGAGTGCGTAGAAACCGGCCAGGGTCGGCGCCGACGGGTCGCCGGTCATGACGTGGGTTGGGCCGTTGATGTGGATCCAGCGGTCCCAGACGCCGCCGTTCTGTTGCGCCAGGTTGTAGAGCGACTGCGCGTAATCGCCAGCGATTCCCGGTTCGAGCAGCGCGAGCAGCTGGGTGTGCGCGCGGTACTGGTCCCAGCCGGAGAAGTTGCTGTACTGCGCGCGCTGGCCGGGTGCGAGCCGGTGCACCTGCCTGTCGCTGCCGAGGTAGGTGCCGTCGACGTCGCTGGCGATGTTCGGCTGGAGGAAGGAGTGGTACAGCGCTGTGTGGAACGTCGTGAGCTGATCGGCCGTGCCACCGGCGACCTCGATGGATCGCAGCTGTTTGTTCCACTCCCGCCGGGCGTCGGTGGCCACGGATTCCACGTCGTCGTTCGGTTTCACCTCGCTCGCGAGGTTCTTCCGCGCCGCGTCGAGGCTCGTGTAGGAGATGCCGACGCGCATTTGCACGTCCGTGTCGGAGGCGGTGTCGAAGGTGACATAGCCACCCGAACCGCGCCCCGCGCGGTTGGCACCGGTCAGGTAGCCCTCGCCGCCGCTCGCCGTCGTGGTGTCCGGGCGCAGCTGGTCGTTGACCCACGTGCCGGTGCTCGCGAAGGCCCGGTCGAACGAAGCCACGAAGTAGAGCCGGTAGTAGGTCTTGCGGTTGTTCTCGCCGCCGTTGGCCCGGCGCCCGCAAAACGCGCCGGTCAGCACGGAACCTGTGACCGTGCGGGTGGCCGGGTCGATCGTGATATCAGCGTCCTCGCTGCCGTTGAGCGAGTTGGAGACCCGGAACAGCAAGCTGGCCGCGGACCCGCGGGGATAGCTGAACTCGCCGACACCGGCCCGGGTGGTGACTGAGAGATCGGCGCGCGCGCCGGAGTCGAGCGCGACGGTGTAGCGGCCGGGCTGCGCGGATTCGTTGTCGTGGCTGAAGTCGCTTGCGTAGATCGCGTCGGTCGTGTCCGCAGTCGGCGACGACGTCACCTCGCCGACGAAGGGCATGATCGGCACGTCTCCGGCCGCGCCCGGATGGCAACCGGCACCATTGACGTGCGTCAACGCGAAACCGCGCGTGCGGGGGTGTTGTAGGAGTAGCCGTTGGCGCCGGCGGCGTTGGTCTGGTCACCGGCCGTGTTGGTCGGGCTCCACGAGATCATCCCGAAGGGCCGGACCGCGCCGGGAAACGTGTTACCGCCGTTGGCGGACCCGATCAAGGGGTCGACGTAGCGGACGGGATCGGTGACCTTGGCAGGCACGGCCTCCGCGGTCGCGGGCAGGAGCGTGGCGACGAGCGCCGCCACAAGCAGGGAGCGGATCACCCCATGATCTCATGCGACCGCATTGGCCGGAACGTGAATTCCACGAAACCGCACGGTGATTGCTGGACGAGTTCCGAGCACGCCGGTGGGCCGGCAGGACGGGTAGAAAACGCGCAGTACCTCCCTCCTGCTCGTCCGCCCCACGGTCGCCTCGACGTGCAGTGAGCCAGCTAGTCGGCGGTATCCCCAGCTGGGGTTCTTTGTCCTGTGAGTAGGTGGCCATCGGTGTCGCGGTTGCGGCAGGCGTGGGTGGTCTTTGCCGAGGGCGCGTGTCTGGACCTCCGGTTGGACCAGCAACGCCTGCCGCAGGTGCTCGTGGCGAGATTGGCGTCGTGCACTGCGACGAACACTGTGAGCCCGGAGGAGCGTAGGAGCGCGGTGACCCTGCGGTGACTTCAAGGTAGCGGGAGCAGCGGGGCCATCATTTCGACACCGCCCTCGCCCGCTGGTGGAACCCCGCCGCCTACGAAGCGATCCTGGCCGCCGATGAACACGACCGAGACGAGCTCGGCGAGCTCTAAGCCCCGCGACCAGCGCGGCATCACGCCGCAGTGCTGCCCGGTTTGCTGCCATTCGCGTCAGCATCGACGTGCCCGAGGACGACCTCGACAACGACGAGGAGCCCACCGGGCGGTTCTGGGTTCCCGTTGCGAAAGCCAACAAGCATCGCGACACGCTGCGTGTGTGGGACGGCGACGAGGAAATCCCGTTGAACCTGGTCGGCAAGTGATCACCCCGGTGGACACGCGGGCTTGTGCCCGTTGGGTTCCGGGCTGGTGCGCGGCGCCGGGGTGTGCGTGGGCAGGACCCCTCACGGGCGGCAACCTACGGCCAGCACCACAACAGCCAGGCTCGCCGGGGGCCAAGCAGTAAAGTCATCACAGCACCGGACAGCCGCATAATCGCAGGTCAGGCGTTAAAACGTTGTCTGCTGCGCGAAAGCTACCGGGACGCCCTTCGGGCTCGCCAGCCCGGCGATGCGCCAGTGCATAGAGTCCCAGGAGGAGAGGAGCGGGAGACCATGAGCTTGCCGAAGGATGTCCGCACGACGAAGGGCCGCCAGAACGTTCGGCACTATCCGCCGGACATCTACCGCGGCAACAGCGGCGAAATCAGCGCATGGATGCGGCCGAACTCGACACCGCCGGATCTGACCATGGGCGGCGGTGAGAAGTGCGAGTTCATAGCCACATCCTCTGATACCAACGGCCGATTCGGCCTGTACCGATGGACGTTCGGCGAAAACGAAACCGGACCGGAAGCACATTTCCACCGTTCCATCAGCGAACAATTTTATGTCCTGTCCGGCGAGATTAAGCTCTACGACGGCAGTACGTGGGTAACCGGCCGTCCCGGTGACTACTTCTATGTGCCGGAAGGTGGTATCCACGCCTTCAAGGGCGGGGACTTCGCCTCGATGTTGCTGACTTTCGCGCCGGGAGGGCCACGAGAGGCGTACTTCGAGGCAATGGCTGCTGGCGGGATGTCGGAAGACGACGACCGCCAAGAGTTCATGATCCGGAACGACAACTTCTTCCTCGGCTGATCCTGATCCTTCGCGTGGGTAACGTGCTGACCTAATCGGGTTCGGATTGGGGCCGCACGCTGCCCGCGGCCGGTTCTGCGCGAGCAGTAGGTGCGCCGCAGGACGCCGTCCTCACACTGTCGCGGCGTCGGCGACGGTGACTCACGCGCGACCGCGAGCGATACCTGACCGCCCAGGCCCAGAATCCGGTACGTCTGCGGCGCGCTGACGACGAATCCGATGAGCCCATACGCTGCCGCAGCGACGAGTGCCATCGGAAGCGTTGCGCTCCAGTAGGGCGTTAGTAGGGGTACGACCGGAATACGGTCGGAACCTGCCGTGCTGGCTCGACAGACAGTGACCGCACAGCCATGCAGGACGGGCCGCATATCCGACATAGCAGCAGGGCCCAGGCCATCCGCGGCGACAAAGGGCGTCCCGGCTGTGGGCGGATAACCCGCTGCCGTTGACGCACTGATCCACAAAGAGAAGCCGCTGCCACGACGCTGTGTCTCGAATGGTTCGAAGATCAGCTCGCCGCCCGGAAGCTGGCCCTTGGGCAGCGTGTTCTCGGCGCTGGTGAACAGGTGCGGCGACCGGGCCGTGGACCGAGCCCGGGTGTCGGCCATGACGTCCATCAGCGTGCGGAGAAGCTCATTGGCGTTCGTGCTCGCCTTGTCGGAGTGCATCACCTCCGTTTCATCCTGCTGGGCGCGGAACTCGCGGGTTCGGGCCTTGTGCGCACGATGCTTGACCAACCGCAGCCGCACTCCGCCAGGCACGAAGTCGACGTCGTCCTCGGTCAGGGACGTCAGCTCCTCCGGAGCGTGGCCGGTCGCGACGACCAGCAGGATGCGGAACGAGTGCAAGTCGAACGTGACCGGATAGAGCAGGGCGACCAGCCCTTCGGTCAGCCGCATGGCGCTCGAGTAGGAGATGCTGGATCGAAGCTCGAGTAGATCCGCCGGCCATTCGTCGCTCGCAGGCAGGTTCGCCCAGATGTCGTTCGGCGTCACCAGCCCGGTCCTGAGCCCGTTCCCCGCCGCCTCCACCGGTGACACCGTGAACCCAGGCGAACAGCAAAACGCGTTGCAGGGGAAGGGAAATTGATGCCCAGGGTGGAAGTCATCCCCGGGTCGATTCTCGACGACACCACGTCCGAGCTCGCGGCCGCGGGCGTCGCCGAGCACGCACCCCACGTCGGCCCGCTGACTCGGCAACGCTTCGTCGACCCCGCCGGCTGGCTCAACATCCCCGACCTCGACGGCGAGATCTCCAAGTCCGAGCTGACACTACTGTTGTGCAGGTCAGGTTGCTGCCGACGCCGGAGCAGGTGTCGGCGCTGGAAACGACCCTGCACGCGGTCAACAAGGCCGCGAACGACGTTTCGCGGGCCGGTTTCGGCGCCCACGGGCTGAAGGGCTCGGTCAAGCAACTGCGGTCGCTGCATTACGCCGGTCTCAAGGACCGTGGTCTCGGTGCCCAGGCCGCGCAGCACGTCATCAAACGCGTTGTCGATGCCTACACCACACTGCGCGGGAACATCCGCAACGGCAACCTTGGTAAGCCGGGTTCGAAACGTCGCGTTCAGGCCTGAGTCCAAGCCGGTCGAGTTCCGCGAGAATGCTGCGCACACCTACGATGATCGGTGCTTGTCGTGGAGATACGATATGCGCACGGTGTCGATCTGGACCGTGCACGGGCGGATCAGGAACGTTACGTTCACCGGCTCGGAAAGGGACCTGAAAACCCTGGTGGATCACCGGCAGGGTGAGTCGGACCTGCTGTCGCGGGACGGCAAGTGGTTCATCATCGCCACCTGCGACGTTCCCGAAGAACCACAGTGTGAGCCGGTGGACTGGATCGGGGTGGACCGGGGCATCAACAACCTGGCCACCACCAGCGACGCCGCGAACTATTCCGGTCGCCGCCTGATTCGCTACCGGCGTTGGCAGGCTAAGAAGAAGGCAGAGATCCAGGCCAAAAACACCCGTTCGGCTGCTCGCCTGCTGAAAAAGCGCGCGAAGCGGGAAGCGCGGCACGCCGCGCACATGAACCATACGATCGCGAGGGATGTTGTGGCCGTCGCCCAACGCACCGAACGCGGAATCGCCCTCGAAGAACTCGGCGGTATCCGCGAGCGGGTCACGGTTCGACGCGACCAGCGGGCCACGCAATCCTCCTGGCCGTTCGCCCAGCTCGGGGACTACATCGCCTACAAAGCCCGGCGTGTAGGCGTTCCCGTGATCGAGGTGGACGCGCACTACACCTCGCAGCACTGCCCGCTGTGCGGTCACACCGAGCGGGCCAACAGGCCCAATCGGGACGATTTCTCTTGTCGTCGGTGTGGTCTCGCTGGACCCGCTGACGTCGTCGCTGGGGTCAACGTGCGCGACCGCGCACGCTCGGCGTGGGTATTTGTAAACATGCCCGATCACACCGGCTAGGTGTGTATGCGACCCGTCTCATCACAGCCAGCGGCGAGACGGGAGCGCAAGCAAAGCCCCTACGGACCGAGCCGCTTAATTGCTCGGTCCTTAAGGGCCGAGCTGTTTACGCTTTCACCGACAGCATCAAGCGCGGTCGACTGGCCGCTTGACATTTGCTGCGTCAGCGCTCGTGCTGGTCGTCGATTTCGAAGTCGAGGTGGGCGATTCGTTCTTCGACGGTGACCGCGTTACGGACGGCGCGGCAGGCTTGGGCGGCTAGTTGGCAGATTTCGGCGAGGTCCGCCTCTACGGCAGCGCGGTGGGTGGGAGTGTCCCCGACGATGAGGAGTAGCTCTCTGCGGATGTCATGCTCGATTTCGACGATTGTGACGAGCATGTGCTGCTGCTGTGCCTCGCTGATCAGCAGACTGTGATCGCGTTCGCCGTCAGGCGGAATCTCGGGATGCATGCCGATCATCGCAAATCGCCCTTCGGCTAGAGGTTCCTGCGACGATAACAGCCCCGACTCGGGGCTTCGGGCTGTTCGGGCAAATCCAGCGGCTGAACGGATGATATGGCGAGCATCATGTGATCTCTTTTCAGGTTTCCTCGCGGCAGGCTGTCCGGTTCGTCAGGGTCCCCCTCGGTTGATCGATCCGTGCCGGAGGGGCGTGGGGTGGCGGACACACACTTATCGGGAGACCTGGGGGCGGCTGTTGGTTTCGGCGGTGCCGGTGCGGCGCTGAGCGCGATCAGGCAGGAGAACGATCAGCTGGCCCAGCAGATCTCGGTGAGGTTCGATCGCACTGAGGTCGATGGTAGGCCCGCAGTGGTGACAGTGGACAAGGGCTCCGTCCAGGCACGGATCTGTTCGGCGAGGTTCGACGCGGGTGAGGGCTCGATCATCATCACCTTGCGGGAGGAGACCGATCAGGGGCTTGACGAGTGCGCTGAAGCGGTGAAGATCGCTGAAGTTGTTGCGCCTCGGATGCCGAGGTAGCGACGGAGTCGAGCGTCCAGGATTCGTGCGTGGGCGGAAGAGTACTTGCCCGGGGCATAGGTTCGAACCCTACTGCGGCCACATTTCTCGGGCAGTAACTTTCACCAGCCGGTTGACTGCGCTCGCTGCTTGAGTCAGGACCGCAACGTCGTGCCGCTGATCGCTCTTGACGGTGGTCAGCTGCCTCTCCCCTTCGGCTCCGACGACGAGGTCTGAACGCAGGACCGCGAGTGCGGCCGCCGCGGCCCGGGGCGTTGGCCGGATGATGTGGTAGTGGATGTGGGTCGGCGGGATGAACTGGTGGGGGCGGCCGAGTCGCTTGAGCGGCTTGCCGCCGTTTCGACGCGTGGCGATTGGCGGGTTGGGGGGTTGCTCGCCACCCGGCCGGAGGTTGTCGCTCACTTCGAGGGTGGGGCTACCGAGCACGTTGCCGAGGCTCGGGCCGGTAGTGCTCGGTGGATCGCCGCTCTTTCGCCCGCTCTCGTGGAGCCGCTCGCCGCGTGGCTCCGGGCGGCCGCCGGGGAGGAGGAGGTCGATGCGGCGGCCCTGTCGTTCGCTCGGGCTCTTCGGCAGCGACTACCCGAGTGATCGTCAACTTAGGGTTGACGACATGCATGCGTCAACTTATGGTTGACGCATGGCTGATTCAGTTGAGTTCTCCGGTCAGGTTCGGCTCGACGACCTGATCCAGTCCATCAAGAAGGCGCACGGCGACGCCCTCGACCAGCTCACCGACGCCGTCATCGCGGCCGAGCACCTCGGGGAGGTCGCGGACCACCTGATCGGGCACTTCGTCGACCAGGCCCGGCGTTCAGGCGCTTCCTGGACCGAGATCGGGAAGAGCATGGGCGTCTCGAAGCAGGCCGCGCAGAAGCGGTTCGTGCCGAAGGGCCACGCAGCGGGTTTCGACCCCAGCCAGGGATTCGGCCGGTTCACCCCTCGGGCCCGCAACGTCGTGGTGCTGGCGCAGAACGCGGCGCGCGACGCGGGCAACGTCGAGATCCTGCCCGAGCACCTGGTGCTGGGGCTGCTCGGCGAGCCCGATGGGATCGCCGCGCAGGTGATCGTCGCGCAAGGGGTGACGCTGGAGGCCGTCCGGGCGGCCGTTACCGCCGCGCTGCCGCCTGCGGCCGACGAGGCGCCGCAGATCCTCCCGTTCGACGGGTCGGCGCGGAAGGCGCTGGAGCTCACCTTCCGCGAGGCCCTGCGGCTCGGCCACAACTACATCGGCACCGAGCACATCCTGCTCGCGCTGCTGGAAAACGAGGACGGCAACGGCGTCCTCTCCGGGCTCGGCATCGACAAGGCCGCCGCTGAGGCCAGCATCACCGCCGCGCTCGCCGCCGTCGTTGCCCAGATGAAGAAATGATCCACCGGCCCAGCCGCCGGTTTCGTGTCGCCCCGGCTCGGGCATCCGCTGAAGATGCAGGCGGTAGGCGGTCGTCTCCGGGCGGAAGGATCGGGTCATGGGTGGCGAGGAATCGGCGGTGGGTCGGGCTCGGTTGACCGAGGAGATCCGCACGTTGCGCGCGCGGCGGCAGCAGCTGGTCGACGAGTTGAGGCAGAGCGACGACCCCGGGGACCGCGGCGACGCCGCGCAGGAGGTGCAGGGCGGCGATGAGCTCGTCGCGATCGACGACCGCATCGCCGAGCTGGAGGGGCTGCTGGCCGGTGGGCAGCCCGACGTCGGAGGACTGGCGCCCGGTACCGAAGTGAGCCTGCGGCAGCCCGACGGCACGACGCAGGACTTCCGGGTGGTGGCCATCCCGGAGGAGATCGCGCCGGGCGAGGAGGACACCTCGCTGACCTCCGACAGTCCGCTGGGGCTGGCGCTGGCCGGCAGCCACCCGGGGGAGACGGTCGATTTCCCGACCCCGGAAGGCAAAACCCGGGTCGAGGTGATCAGCATCCGGCCGCCGAGCTGACCTGCTCCGCCGACTTGCCATCGTGGACAGTCGTGAGTGGGCTTCCGCCACCGCAGCGGCGCGCCCGATGCGCTGGGCAGCGCCACTGCGGAATCGGGGGAGTCTCCTGCCGGGCAGGAGACTCCCCTTCTCACGATGCGGCGCCTACCGGCCTGGCCTCCAGGGACTTCCGCAGTTCCGACTGGCGTTCGCGGTAGGCCGTGACGTTCGCGAGCTTGATCTCCTCGTAGCCGCGGACCATGTCCGGGAGCTCCGCGAGTTCCAGCAGCGCCGGGTGGTCCGGCGTTGCCAGCGCCTCCGCGATCATCTTCCGGTACTCGTCGATCAGTTCTCGCTCGACGCGGCGGACCTTGGCGTAGCCGAACGGGTCCAGGCGGGTGCCGCGGACCTTCCGCGCCGCGCGCAGCAGGCGCAGCACGTGGCGGAACCAGGGGCCGAGGCTGATCTTCCGGTTCATGCCGAGCGCGCGCAGCACCGGCGGGTGCAGCCGGAAGGCGAACCGGGAGCCCGCGCCGAACTGGGCTTCGACGTCGGCCAGCAGCTTCTCGTCGAGCGAGAGCCGGGCGACCTCGTACTCGTCCTTGTAGGCCATCAGCTTGTAGAGGTTGCGTGCCACCGCTTCGGTCACCGCATCGACTCCGCGCCCGCGCACCTCCTCGACGAACTCCGCGTACGTCCGCGCGTAGTCCTCGTCGTGGTAGTCGACGAGGTCCGGGATCCGGATGTCCAGCAGCCGCGCCAGTTCCGAGCCCTCTGCGGCCCTGACCAGCGCCCGCACCCGGCGCGCCGCGGCGCTGGGCTCGCGGGGCTTCGCCGGCGGCGGAGTGATCTCGGCCTGCAGCGCGTCGGGGTCCGCGATCGCCTGGCGGCCGCGGCGGAACGCCTGGATGTTGGCCGCCACCGCAGTTCCGTTCAGCTCGATCGCCCGCTCGATGCTCTCCGCCGACAGCTGCAGCGAACCGGCCTGGTACGCCGCGCCCAGCTGCAGGATGTTGGCGAACTGGTCGTCGTCGAACAGCTGCTCGGCGAGGCCGCGCGCATCCAGGTAGAACGTCCGCGCGGTCGCGTCGTCGAGGGCGGACCGGATGCCCGACTGCACCGGGAACGAGACGGCGGTGTCCACGACCATCCGGCCGGTCGGGACCTCGGTGGTGGACACCACCGCCGTCGTCCGGCCGGCATCGGCCGCGGCGAGGTGCACCGGGTCGGCCGATACCAGCAGGTCGCAACCCAGGTACAGGTCGCATTCGCCGGCGGCCAGTTTCGGCGCCTGCGCAACGGGTTCCGCCGTGATCTTGAGATCGGAGACGACAGCGCCGCCCTTCTGCGCGAGGCCGATCTGGTCGAGCGTGCGTACCTGCCGGCCGTCGATCACCGCCGCCGTCGCGAGGATCTGCGTGACGGTGACGACGCCGGTGCCGCCGATGCCGGTGATGCGGACGGTGAAGTCGCCCGCGCCGCGCTCCGGCTCGGGCAGTTCGCCGGTGCTGACCTCGCTGATCTCGCGGCGGGCCGTGCGGCCGCTGGGCACCACGGTCAAAAACGACGGGCAGTCGCCGGCCAGACAGGAGTAGTCGACGTTGCACGAGGACTGGTGGATCTGCGTCTTTCGGCCGAACTCGGTGGCGGTGGGCTGCACGGACAGGCAGTTGGACTTGGCGCCGCAATCCCCGCAGCCCTCGCACACCCGCTCGTTGATCAGCACCTTCTGCGCCGGCGTGGGCTGCTTGCCCCGGCGGCGCTTGCGACGCTTCTCGGCCGCGCATTCCTGGTCGTGGATGAGCACCGTGACGCCGGGGACAGCGGCCAGTTCTTCCTGCACGCGCAGCAGATCATCGCGGTGCCGGATCTCGACGCCCCGGGGCAGCTTGCCGTTCAACCGCTTTGGCGCGTCGCTGGTGACGATGACCTTGGCGACGCCTTCCAGCAGCAGCGCTTCCGCCAGCCGCGCCAGCGGAAGCGCCCCGACCGCGTCCTGGCCGCCGGTCATCGCCACCGCCGAGTTGTGCAGCAGCTTGTAGGTGATGTTGACCCCGGCGGCGACGGTCGCGCGGACGGCGAGGCTGCCGGAGTGCGTGAAAGTGCCGTCGCCGATGTTCTGCACGAAGTGCTCGGTGCCGACGAACGGCGACATGCCGATCCACTGGGTGCCCTCGCCGCCCATTTGCGTGATGCCGACGACGTCGCCGACCTGGTCGGCGTCCATGAACAGCGCCATCGTGTGGCAGCCGATCCCGGCGCCCACCACGGTCCCTTCCGGCACCTTCGTCGACGAGTTGTGCGGGCAGCCCGAGCAAAAGTACGGCGTGCGCGCCAGCAGCGGCACGGCGATGCGTTCGCGGCGGCGGCGCTGCCGCCAGGCGTTGATCGGCTCCACCTCGCCGTGCGCGGTCAGGCGCCCGGCCAGACCCTTGGCGATGCGGTCCGGGTCGAGCTCGCCGAGCTCGGTGAACAGGGTGCCGCCGTCCGGCCCCTTCTTGCCGTGGACGGCCGGGGCGTCTGGGCGGCCGTAGAGGATCTCCTTGATCGCCGTTTCGAGGAACGAGCGCTTCTCCTCGACCACCACGATCTCGCTCAAACCGGTCGCGAAGTCCCGGACCAGCTGCGGGTCGAGCGGGTAGATCGCGCCGAGCTTGAGCAGCCGGATCCCGTACCGGGCCAGGTCCGCGTCGTCGAGGCCGAGCGCGCGCAGCGCCTGCCGGATGTCCAAATAGGACTTCCCGGCCGCCACGATGCCGATCCGGTCCGCCGGGCCCGAGCGCACCACCTGGTTGACGCCACTGCGCCGGAGGTACTCGACCGCCAGCGGCAGACGGAGGTTGTGCAGACTGTGCTCCAACACAGCGAGCTCGGCGCCGAGCAGGCGGGCGCTGGGGCGGTGCGAGTACGGCTTCAACTCGGCCGGGATCGCGGGTGCGGTCCAGGTCGGCGCCACAACCGCTGTTCCGGCCGCATCCGCCACGTTGGCGACGACCTTCAGCGACGTCCACAATCCGCTGGCCCGCGACAGCTCCACCGCGTGCAGCCCGAAATCGAGCAGGTCCTGCGAGTCCGCCGGGAAGAACACCGGCATCGCCAGGTCCGCGAGCGCCGCCTCCGAGGCCGCCGGAACCGTCGAGGACTTCGCGTTCGGGTCGTCGCCGACGAGCGCGACCGCGCCGCCGCGCGGGTTCGCGCCCGCGAGATTGGCGTGGCGCAGCGCGTCGCTGGCCCGGTCCAGGCCCGGTGCCTTGCCGTACCAGACGCCCACCACCCCGTCCGGGCGCTGCGTGCCGAGGCCTTCGGTGAGCTGGCTGCCCATCACCGACGTCGCGGCCAGCTCCTCGTTCAGGCCCGGCCGGTGGACCACGTCGTGATCGGCGAGCAGCTTCGAGCGGCGGGCCAGCTCCAGGTCGAACCCGGCCAGCGGCGAGCCCTCGTAGCCGGAGACGAAAGCCGCGGTGCGGTACCCGGCGCGGCGGTCGTGGCGGATCCGGTCGAACAACAGCCGCACCAGGGCCTGCACCCCGGTCACGTAGACGGTGCCCGATTCCTGGAGGTAGCGGTCGTCCAGGGTGTAGGCGGCCATGTCGAACTCCTTTGTCGCGGACCCGCGGGTCGTGATCGACGCCACTTCAACCGAAGTTGGGCGTGGCGCACAACACCGCGACCCGAAACGATGGTCAGCACGCAAACATCGGCGGTTCAGGGGCTTTTGCGCGCCCGAATTTTGCGTACCATCGCTGCCCATGGCCGAAGCGACGCTCGATGCGACAGATCACGAAATCCTGGCCCTGCTGCGCGAGGACGCGCGGCGGACGCTGTCGGACATCGCGACCCGGGTGACGCTGTCCACGGCGGCCGTGAAGCGGCGGATCGACCGGCTGCAGGAGATCGGGGTGATCCTCGGCTACACCGTGCAGGTGGATCACGCGAAGCTTGGTTCGGGCGTGGAAGCGTTCATCGAGCTGCGGTTCCTGGGCACCAGCGGAGTGGACGAGATCATCCAGACGACGACCCGAATGCCCGAGGCGCAGGCGGTGTTCACCATCGCGGGCGACCCCGACGCGCTGGTGTGGCTGCGCGTCCGCGACATGGCGCACCTGCAGCGCACCATTGACGAGATCCGCCGTAGCCACCGGGTCACCAGCACCAAGACCCTGATAGCGCTCGACTCCTGGCAACGCGGCCGCCGCTAGGAGGCTGTTTCCAGGAAGAACACCCGTGAGTGTTTTTGGGTGCCATAGCACCCAATAGCGCTCACGGGTGTTCTTGCGGTGGTCGACCGGGCCGAACGGCTCGGCGGTGAGTGCGCGGTACCGGCCTGGAAGATCCCCGGGCTCGGCAAGATGGCCGTCGTCCGGGACCTGGACGGCAACCGCATCGGCCGCTGGGAGCGCCGAGCTGCCGGAAGGCTCAAGCCACACGTTGTCGGGCAGTTCCGCCCGGGAACCCTGCCCGCAGCCGACGATCTGGGCTCCGCCTTGGCGTCCGGGTCCACCTCGCGGATCGCCTGGCCTGCGACGCGGGTCATGGCCACCAGCGTCTCCACGGTGCCGTTGAAGAACGGCGGATTTCCGATGTCCCAGATCTCGTAGGACTCGATACGGCCCTTGGAGTGCGCGACCACCGTGCGCACGAAGTGGTCCCATTCGCAGATCGTCGGGCGGGTCGGTCCGGGAATCGCCCTTGTACGGCGTCAGCTGGCCGTTCGGCGCCGCCCAGCCCGGGGTCCCGCCGAAGGTCAGCACCACCGGCAGGTTGGCGGATTCCGCGCCCGAGAGCAGCGTGTCCAGCGTCGTCCAGTCGAACCGGCCGCGTTCCGGTTCCAGCTTCTGCCAGCGGGTCTTCGAATCCCACAGGCGCATCGAGCCGAGCGGGAAGTCGGGCATCACCCCGGTCGAGCTGTTCTTCGTCGCCCCCACGAACGCGGGCGGGACCGGGTCCGGGTTGATCGGCGCGGCGGCGGAAGGCTCGGTTTCCTCGTCGGCCTCGGTGCCCGGCTCGGTGGGATCCGCTTCGGATTGCGCCTTCGGGCTTGCCGAATTCACCTACTCCCACAGCCGGTAGAGCCTGGACAACTCGTCGCGGTCGGCGCCGCAGATCTTGGCGATCTCCTCGACGGTGCCGAAGCTGGCCGCCACGCTCTGCCCGCTGCAGTACCGGTGCACGGTCGACCGGCCGGGATGCGCGCGGTTGCCGATCTGCTCGTCGCTGTAGCCGCTGCGGCGTTTCAGTTGGTTGAGCGCGCCCGCCAGTGCTTCGGTGTTTCAGGTCGCGTCACGCCCGCCCCTCGTCGTCCTCGACGTCGTGGGACCGGAAGTGTTCCACTCGATCATCCCGGGCGGGGATGGGATGTCCCAGATGCTGTCGTTCCTACAGGTAGGAGGCGGTGTTTCGTCCCGGCGTCCCATCCCGACGCGATCTCCTTGCCGAGTCGAGCCGCTGGCCGCGAGGATGTTGGCGTCGCCGGGTTAACCGCTTGCGGGAAACCGGGGTGAGGTCCGGGAGCGGTCACGTTTCTGGGGGAAGCGTGGCCGCAACCGGCAACCGCTGCGGTCAGCTCGCGACCGGTGGCCGGGTCAGGTCGTGGTGGGTGGCGCCGTAGGTGTCCTCGCCGAGGGTCCGCTCCGCGAGGCTCCAGCGGAGTTCCCCGCGGTTGCGGCGACCGGCCTGGCGGAGCAGCTGGTCCAGGCGCTGTTGCGCGTCGTCGAAGCTGGCGTGCAGCGAGATGTGCCGACGTTGGCCGTCGAACAGCGGGATGCGTGTGCCTTCGCCGTCCACCACGAGCACCCACACCGCCGCCGCGGCCCGGTCGGCGTTCATCCGGGCGCGGACCTCGGTGGTGCTGCCCGGCGCGGCACCGAGGTGCTCGACGACCTCGGTCACCGACGCGGCCAAGCCGAGACGGCAGAGTTGCCGCGCCACCTGGAAATCCGAAGCGCGCAGCTGTTCCGCGAGCGCCGGCAGGAACGTTCGCCGCCGCCAGCCCGCGATGAGCTCGCGTTCGTCGGTCGCGGTCCAGTACCGCCGTTCCTCGGCGGCGTAGTTCCGCAGCGCGACGGCGCGCCAGTCGTAGTCGGGTTCGTCGGCGAGTTTCGTGCGCAACCAACTTTCCCGAGCCCGCGCGCCGCGCACGGCATCGCCCGGGATCAGGTACTTGAGCCTGCCCTCGACAGCGCCGACACTGCGCTGCAACTCCGCGGCGATGTCCGCCAGCTCGGCACCTTGCCGCAACGCGTCGATCAACTGGGCGTAGTCACCGTCGAACCAGTACTCCTGCTCGCGCCCGCCTGCCTGTGGTAATTCGCTCATGCATTCGAAGCTAGCCACCGCGAAGCGCGTCGAGTAAGGCCCAACAGTGCGACGAGATACCGCTGATCAGGCGTTTCTGCGTTGCGCCCGCGGGGTGCGGAAGCGGATCAGGAAGCCGAGCAGCACCAGGCCCAGCAGCAAACTCCCTGGTCGGTGACGAGCTCACGGTGGAGCGCGCCACCGGTGATGTCGAAGTCACCAAGATCTCCGCCGAGCGGCTGGAATCCACGCTGCGCGACCTCGACGTGGCGCTCAGCGCGGCGGAGTTCGACGCGCTCGGGGTGAAGCGCGAATCCACTGTGGATGAATGAGCTTGACTTCGAGTAATATGGAGGTTCCAGGATGATTGAGCAAGCCGTTCATCGTGGAGGGAAAACGAAAATGTCCGAAGACGTGTTGCGCTTGGGGATCATCGTCGGCAGCACCAGGGAGGGCCGCTTCGCCGGGACGGTTTCCGGTTGGTTCGCCGACCTGGCGAGGCAGCACCCGGGGCTGGAGGTCGACGTCATCGACCTCGCCGAGCTCGACCTGCCGTCGGTGCACCCGGCCGACCTCACCCCGGAACTGCTGGCCTACACCGCCCGGCTGGCCGTCTCGGACGCGTTCGTGGTGGTCACCCCGGAGTACAACCACGGCTATCCGGCATCGCTGAAGTACGCCATCGACTCCGCGCACGCGGAGTGGCAGACCAAACCGGTCGGATTCGTCTCCTACGGCGGGATTTCGGGTGGCCTGCGGGCGGTCGAGCAGCTCCGCCAGGTCTTCGCGGAGCTGCACGCGGTGACCGTGCGCGAAACCGTTAGCTTCCACGGCGTCCACGACTGCTTCGATGAGTCTGGTAGCCCCAAGGACGACACGGGCCCGGCGGGCGCGGCCAAGTTGATGCTGGACCAGGTCATCTGGTGGGCGCACGCGGCGAAGGAGGCGCGGATCCGGCGTCCGTACCGATGATTCTCGGCCAGTCGGCCCCTTGTCGAGGCTGCCGGGGCGCGCGAAGCTACCCGGCAGCGGACGACTTCGTCGTGGAGGGCCCAACTGTTCGGGGAGCTGGGTAAAGATGTGTCGACCCTTCGTGCGCCCGCCCCGGCTGCCGCCCGCCCCGTCGCCATTCGCCGAGACCGTCGGGGACGGTCGTGCGGTGGTGCTGCGCGACGGCCTGTCGTTCGAGGCCCGCTGGTCCCGCCCGACGCCGGAAGTCGGCACCACCTACACCACGCCGGCCGGCGAGCTCGGCAGCGACCTGCTCGTACACCACCCCAGATTCCGCACAGCGCAACACAATCCGCGCCCGCACGGCCATCCGCGAAGCCCCCTGAGACCATCGATGGAGCTGATCACGCTCGTCATCGCTCAACACGAGTACCTTGACGGCAGCTGGAAGATTCAGGTCTCTGACCATGCGCTCCACAGCGACCCAGTGGGGCAGATCCTTCTCGCCGAAGAACACGATGTCCGGTTGCACGATGTTGAAAAACTTCATGATGATGGTGCACATGCCGGTCAGTTGACCGTCCTTGCTCAGTCCCGTCCGCTCCAGCATTTCGACGAGTCGCCCGCCGACACTCACGGTGGTCGCGAACTTGTCCGGGTAGATTTCCTGGACTTCGGGGCGAACAGAGCGTCGACGCCATGGCCGGCGGCGATCGCCGCGTCCCGCTGCTCGTCGCGAGGATAACCGTTGAAATCGGCGGCACCGGTGAACTGGGCAGGGTTATTGATCGGGAACTTATAGGTGTGATCTTCGTTGTTCTGGCATGATCGCTGGTGTGCGGGACGCGCGGAGGTTGTCGCCTGAGGCGCAGGAGGATTTGCGGCGCAGGGTGGTCGCTGCTGTTCATGGTGGGATGAGTCAGGTCGAGGCGGCCCGGGTGTTCGCGGTGGCCCCGCAGTCGGTGTCCAGATGGGTGCAGGCGTGGCGGAAACGTGGCTCGAAGGGTCTCACCGGGCGTCGCCGGGGTCGCAAGTCCGGCGAGCAGAAAGCGTTGAGTGCCCGCCGGCAGCGCAAGCTGCGGTATGCGGTGGCCGAGCACACCCCGGCCACGTTCGGGCTGGCCGGCCTGGTGTGGACCCGCAAGACAGTGGCCGAGCTGATCCGGGTGCGCCACGGCATCGTGTTGAACCTGCGCACCGTCGGCAACTACCTGCGTTCCTGGGGATTGTCGCCGCAGAAACCGATCCGCAAGGCCTACGAACAGGACCCCGAGTCCGTACGCCGATGGCTGGAGGAGGACTACCTGGCCATCGCCGCCCGCGCCCGCCGCGAGGGCGCACTGATCCTGTGGCTGGATCAGACCGGGATCCGCTCCGACGCCACCGTGGCCCGCACCTGGGCACCGGCGGGCCAGACACCGGTGGTGGGCAAAACGGGTAAACGATTCAGCGTGAACGCGATGTGCGCGATCGGGAACAAAGGCGAGCTGTACTTCACCGTCTACACCGGCTCGTTCAACGGCAAGGTGTTCCTGTCGTTCCTGGACCGGCTGACCCGCCATCTGGACCGCAAGGTCCACCTGATCGTTGACGGACACCCCGTCCACCGCCGCAAGACTATCCAGCAATGGATCACCAAGCACGCTGAGGCGATCGCGATGCACTTCCTGCCGGGATACAGCCCCGAACTCAACCCCGACGAGCTACTCAATGCCGACCTCAAACGCACCGTTTCCACCAGCACAGCCCCCAAAACCCGCGCCGAGTTAAAACAAGCGGTCCGCTCCTTCCTCCACCGGCTCCAGAAGCTGCCCGACCGAGTTCGCTCCTACTTCGGCAAACCCGAAGTTCGCTACGCCGCCTAACATCACACATTTGCCACCCGGATCAATAACGAACAGGGAAACGACCACTACGTCGCACTCGCGCCCCGCAGCCTGCATCAGGGATTCATGCCCAGCGTGGAACGCGCCCATGGTGGGAACGAAACCGACACGGCATCCCTTGGCCCGTGCTTCTCTCACGAAGTCCCGGATCTCAGCGATCGTGCGCACTAACTTCATGTTGCGTACTCATTTCTGTGCCGACGATGTGCAAGCCAGGTCTCTGGTTGCCTCGACAAGTGCGTCGAACAGTCCCAACAACTGCGGGCACCGCTGTCCGATCGAGGAACGCTGGCGAGCGACTGTCACCTTGTCTCCGCGTACGATCGGTCCGGTCAACGATTGTCGGGATCCGAATTGCCCCCAGTTCTGGACAGCCGCTTCCACCAGGGGCAAGAAAGCCTCGCGGCCAACTCCGGCGGTCGCTGCGACGTCTTCGGCCATGCCCAACACCGTGACGACGAAGTTCGCCGCCACCGACGCCGCAGCGTGGTACGCGGCCCGATCCCCTTCTGAGACCGTGATCGGCCGCATTCCCAACAGCACGGCCAACTTTCGGGAAACGCCCAAGGCGCGCTCTGTCGTACCCGCGATCGCCGCCGCACAACCCGCAAACCGAGCAGGCGCGGCATTCGTTATCCTCATCAGCGGATGCAAGGAGAACCCCTCGTGCGCCCCCAGCGCAGCCAGGCCGGTCGCCCCCGAGCAATGCCCGACCACGATGCCTTGTTCGAGTCCAGCAGCTATCGGATTTTCACTTTCTCCGGTTTCTCTTAGTGAAAGCATGACGAACATCCGGATCTCCGGCACTCAGCGGGATCCTTGCGGACCTTGAACGTGCCCTGCCAGTGCGGTCGCAACCCGTTATCACGCCACAGTTTCGCTACATACTTGTGAGACACGACCACGTCCTCGGTGCGCTTGATATAGCCGGCCATCTGCCGGTTCGACCAATGCGACAGGCCCGTCTCATCCGGCGGGCTCGCCAGCGTCAGCGCCAGGATTCGCCCACGAATCCTGGCTGGAACCTCAGCGGAATGCCAGGTTCGCCCATGGCCGGCGCCAGGGTTCGGGTCGCGCAGATCGTCCCCGGCCGGTAGTGCGGTTGTCCGAAAACGGACAGGTTTGCCCTGCGGCATTGCTTCTCCGCGCCGGAACGAACCAGAATCAAGTAATCGTCGCTGACAGCGTTGTCAACGGGGTGGAGAGCATTGAGTATTGAGCACTCTCGCCGACGGATTCTCCAGGCGTCCGGCGCAGGTGGACTTGCGCTCGTGGCCGCCGGATTGGTGACGCCGACGGCCTGGGCGCGGGCCGTGGCCGCGCAGCCGATCGTTTCGCAGCGCCAGGGCGCCTCGGACGACGTGGCGGCAACTTACCTGAGGGTGTTGCTGCGGCACACGCGCTGGGCCGAGCGACAGTTCGACCGGGCCGCGGGAATCTACCCTGCCAAGGACTTCACGTTCGCCGTGGTTCTCGGCAACGCCGTCCTGCTGACTAGGGAGGGCTACGACGCGACGGTCGCTGGGGTCGAGCGGGAGATGCTGCACCGGCACACCGTCGACACGATCCGCCACTTCGCCGCATCGAACGTGATCAACGGCGGCACCGAGTGGGGGCGCCGGCTGTACTTCGACACGACGTTCCAGTCTTATTTCCAGCTCGCCGGTCGTCTACTGTGGAGTGATCTGGACGATGCTACAAGGGCGAACCTAGACAAGATCGCGATCGGCCAAGCGGTCTATACGGCGGGGCTGGGCTCAGGTGACGACCCGCTGTCGGGTGGCTGGACGCCACTCGGATTGTCCGGTGGGCACGTCGGGGACACCAAGTTAGAGGAGATGGGCGTCTACGCCCAGGCACTGACCCCGGGAATCGCTTGGGCGCCGAATGACCCGCAAGCCGTGGCGTGGCGTGAGTGGTTTGGTAAGTGGACACGCAACGAGACGAGCCTGCCCGTCGCGGACCTGGCCAACCCGTGTGTGGTGGACGGCGTGCCGATCTCGGCCAACACCGCCGAGAACCTGTACGACACGTTCCTGGTCGAGAACCACGGTTCGTTCGGCCCGCACTATCAGGAGGAGCTGTGGCGCACCTCCGGGCGCAACGCGATGCATTTCCTGCTCGCGGGGCAGCCGCTGCCGGAGGTACTCACCGCACAGCCGAACGGCGAGCGGCTGTGGCACACCATGCTGCTGATGGCCAGCGACGCGGGCGAACCGTTGATGCCGATGGTGGCGGACCGCGAGCATCTTTACGGTCGCGACGTCCTTCCGCTCGCCTTCCGCGCCCAAGTCCTCGGCGACCGTTACGCCGCACGCGCCGAGGTGCAGCTTGCCGAGCGGCTCGAGCCCTACCAGGCGTACCCGCCGGCCGATCGCATCACGAAGTTCTCCGGTGAGCCGAAGTACGAGCCAGAGGCCCGCGCGGAAATCGCGATCAGCTACCTGCTGCACGAGTGGCGCGCGAGTCACAGTGGCCCGGTGCAGGCGGTGAGCCAGGCCGAGTTCGACGCGTACGCGATAGGCGTGAACGATTTCGGTGAGGGGCCCGGATTGATGGCGCACCGAACGTCTTCCGCGTGGACGGCGGCGGTGAGCAAGCCGGGCTTCGTCAAGTTCGCCTGGCAGCCCCATCACGACGACTGGCTGTTCGTCGTAAGCGGTGCGACGCCGATGCTCTTGCCGTCGACGGCGCTCAAGACACTGAAGCGGAACGCCGCGACCTGGACGAAGGTGCGGGACGGTTTCGACGCGACCGCAGCGGTGCTGAAGTTCGACAACGGATACGCCGGTTTCGCCACGCTGCCCTCGGGCGCCGCGGTATACGCGACGACCGGCTTGGCCTCGGGCGAGGGCGTCGTGTCGGTCTACAACCTCGACATGCCTGGCATTCCGGGACTGAACGGTAAACGTACTTACCACACCGCCGAGGGGACCGTGACCGTCCCGGCCGCTCCCGCACCCCCGCCCGGCGGCGGCCGGACCGACGAGGTCGCTTTCCCTGCGGTCACGGCACGCTACGTCCGGATGCTCGGCGTGCTACCGGATCCGGCGTACGGCTATTCGGTGTTGTCCTTCGAAGTGCGCGACGGCGCCGACGGGACCGACCTTGCCCGCGCGGGTACCGCGTTCGCCTCGTCAGCGTCGCCAGGCAAGGAAGCGAAGTACGCGACCGACGGCGATGCGACCACGCGATGGGCGGTCGCCACGGCCGATCGCCCGTGCGCCGACAGCTGGCTCGCCGTCGATCTTGGCTCGGCACAGCGGTTCGACCGCGTCAAAATCGTGTGGGAGGCTGCGGCCGGACGGTGGTACCGCATCGAGACCTCGCAGGACGGGGATACCTGGACCGCTGCGGCGATCTACCCGCGACCGGCGGTCAGCACCAACGGAGACTGGCTCAACGTCGATGGGCGTGCCGGGTTCGTCGTGACCGGTTCCCCGAACCCGATCACCGTCACCGGTGACCAGATCCTGCTCTCCGACGGCAGCGCGGCACCCCTGCAAGTCGAATGCCACCCGGATCCGCGCACCCTGGCCACTGCGGCGACGGCGCCGAGTCCGACATCCAGTGTCGCCGCGGTGCGCACTTCCGTGGTCGACGGATACCTCGTCATGCTCAATCTGTCCGGCTCGGCGGTGCGCGGGACCGTCGTACTGCCCGAGGCCGGAGGCGCCGTCTCGCTCTACCGTGGCGTTCAGGTGATCACGAAGGCCGGCAGTGAACTCACGATGTCGTTGGCCGAAGCGGAAGGACGGGTCGAACCGGCTTGGTTTACCGTGCGCGCCGCCGCAGGGCCGCATCTGCCCGCCGGCCTACAGGCGACCGTCGCCGACGGCGCGACACTCCGGCTCACGGCACCCGCCGGACCGCCACTGCGCCTCCAGGTGCAGCCCGCCGGCGAGCCACCGCGCCACGTGGCGGTGCCGGGACGCCGCACGGTGACGATCAAGGCCCGCAACACCCGGCCCTACCCACTGGATGATCTCGCCCTGGGGGCCACAACGTTCCCGACCGAACCGCTGCCCCCGGGGATGTCCGCACCGAGCGCAGCGGTCGACGGCGACGAGCGGACCTCCTGGCACCCGGGCCCCGACGGCCGGATGGTCGTCGACCTCGGCGCGGTCTGGCAGCTCGGTGAGGTCGAACTGACGTGGACCGACGGGCTGCCGCCCGCCGTCACCGTCGAAACGAGCACCGACGGGCGTACATACACGCCAGCGCCCCCACCGACCTCCCGCAGGAGCACGACAGTGCGCTTGGCCGGTGCCGCGCGCTACGTGGCGATCCGGGTACACGGCGGTCATGCCGGGGACGCCGAACTCACCAGGATGAGGGTGCGGCCAGCAGGGTTCGGTTGATCATGTGGTCGGCCTCGTCCGGGGATAGCCGAGCTCCTGGACAATTCGCGACATAGCGATACGAGACGGACACGCCCTCGGTGCGGGTGACTAGTGTCACGCGCCGGAAATCCGTGAGATATATCGTGCGAGGGAGTCAAGGATCTCCTCCGCGGTCTTCTTCCAGACGAACGGCTTCGGATCCTCGTTCCAGCCCTTGATCCACTCCCGGACGTCTTTCTCCAGCGCCGCAACGCTTTTGTGGACGCCGCGACGAAGGAGTTGATCGGTGAGGAAGCCAAACCAGCGCTCGACCTGGTTAATCCAGGACGAACCGGTGGGAGTGAAATGCATATGGAAACGCGGATGCCTGGCCAGCCATGCGTTGATGGCGGGCGTCTTGTGAGTGGACAGGTTGTCGCACACCAGATATACGTCCAACTCAGCGGGAACGGTCTTGTCGATGGTGACCAGGAACTTCTTGAACTCCACCGCCCGACGCCGCCGGTGGATCTCGGAGATCACCGTGCCATCGGCGATGTCGAACGCCGCGAACAGACTGGTCACACCGTGGCGGACGTAGTCATGGCTGCGACGTTCCGGCATCCCGGGCATCGCCGGCAGCACCGGCTGGGACCGATCCAGCGCCTGCATGCCCGACTTCTCATCCACGCACAACACCACCGCCTTCTCCGGCGGATTGTGGTACAGGCCAACAACATCGACGACCTTCTCCACGAACAACGGATCGCTCGACAGCTTGAACCTGTCGACCAGATGCGGTTTGAGCTCGAACTTCTGCCAGATTCGTCCGATCGTGGATTTGGACAACCCCGACTTCTCCGCCATCGACTTACGCGTCCAGTGCGTCGCGTTCTTCGGCTTCTCTTCCAGCGTCGCGGTGATCACCTCCTCGACCTTGTCCAACAGGATCGAGGGCGGCCGACCCGGCCGAGGCTCGTCGACCAAGCCCTCCAACCGCTTGTCCACGAACCGTCGCCGCCACTTGTTCACAGTGTTCGCCGATATCCGCAGATCAGCGGCGACCTGCTTGTTGGTCATCCCCGGCTCCGCACACGCCAGCACGATCCGCGACCGCAACGCCAGGGCCTGCGACGACTTCGCCCGCCGCGACCACCGGATCAACTGCCCACGCTCGGCATCGGTCAACACCAACTCCGCTTTCGGACGCCCAGTTCGAGACACAGCAACCATCGTAACGACTTAGCGCGCCAATTTTCGGCGCGACACACTAGTAGGTGGCTGGTGTTTTTCGGGAAAAGTCAAGCAGGCGCCTCGAACTTCGAGGCTCAGGGTGGGCTGATTCGGTCGGCGACCGTCTTTCCGGCCGCCTATGGTGATCTCAGTCCTGCACGATTTGTCTGGATCGGTCTTGCGATGAAAATGAGGCCGTTCGACACCGGCCACGTACGGCGTTGTGGGCGTGTCGGCGGTATCTGAGGGTGCGACGGGCGCGCTTGCGGGTGCTGGCGGTGGCCACTGTGTTGACCCTCCCGGTTGGGGGTCGGCGCACACGTGGGCCATGTCGCACGGGAGCGGCCCCCGGCGGGGCGTCCAGAGCGTGCGCGGAAGTTGTGCGCACACACTGCACGTTGTGTCCAGTGTGGACACACTGTGACCTGCTCAAACGCCCCGACCAGTGACCAGTATCATTAACGCGCGAAATCGTCGGAAGTTGTGCGCACACACTGCACGTTGTGTCCAGTGTGGACACACTGTGACCTGCTCAAACGCCCCGACCAGTGACCAGTATCATTAACGCGCGAAATCGTCGCCACCCACGAGCGGCCAGCGGCGATTTCGCGCGAAATCGTCATCCACTGCCGTAGAGCCGCCGTTCACTGGCACGCGTAACGAGTCTCAAGCAGCCTCTATAGCAACCAAAAACACTCACGGGTCTGTTCTTCGTCTTTGAAACGCCGGAGGCGCTTGGCTCACCTTCGCAGCTTGCGCTGCCGCGGAACCTCAGCCGTCGCCTGAGGTTCCGCTACCCGCACCGCCACGCGAAACGAGTTTGGAAACAGCCCCTGCAGATCAGGCGAGCTCGAGGAGCGCGTGGACCGGCAGATGGTCGGACGGGAAGTAGCCGTCCCTGCGGTAGGTGTTGATCGCCGCCTTCAGCACCCGGACGCGACCGTTGTGCAGCAGCCAGTCGATCCGCTCCTTGCCCTCGACGGGCTCCTTGTAGCCGGCGAAGGTGCCCCACGCGGGGGTGAGCCGCTCGGCGGCGGTCGCCCAGCTGTCGGCCAGGCCGCCGCTGGTCAGGATCCGGTACGACTCCGACGTCTCGGCCGCGGTGTTGAAGTCGCCGGTGAGCACCACCGGCAGCGCCGGGTCGAAACCGGCGATGCGGTCGCGCACCAACTGGGCGCTGCGCTGCCGCGATGGCTCCGACTGGTGGTCGAAGTGCGTGTTGACGTGGACGAATTCGCGGCCGCTCCGGCGGTCCAGGAATCGCACCCAGGTGACCATCCGGACCACGTTGTTGCCCCAGCTCTTCGAACCGATCACGTTCGGCGTGTCGGAGAGCCAGAAGTGGTCGTAGTCCAGCGGCTCCACCCGGCGGGTGTCGTAGTAAACCGACATGAACTCGCCGCGACCGCCACCTTCCCGGCCCAGCCCGATCCAGTCGTAGTGCCGCGGAACATCCGAAAGCACCTCCTTCACCTGGCTGTACAGCGCTTCCTGCACGCCGAGCAGGGTGGGCTGCTCGGCGTTTAACAGCTCGGCGAGGATCGGGCGGCGGGTGGTCCAGGCGTCGGGGTTGGGCGGGGTGGCCTTGGCGTCGAAGCGGATGTTGAAGGTCATCACGTGCAGCGAATCGCCGTGCGCGGGCCCGATCAACGCGTTGTCGCTGGGCCGCGCGGCCGCCGCACCGGTGCCGAACACACCGACCGCGCCGGCCGCTGCGGCGGCTCCGGCCATGCCGAGAACTCCCCGTCGGGTAAATCCAGACACATCTGCCTCCTCGATTGACGTGTCAAGATCCTCACGCGCAGCGGCCCGGGAGTGGTTGACCGTTAGGCGAACATTGCCGGAATTCCGCAACGGGCCGAATGTGACCTGGTCGGCGGAGGCGGCCCGGTGTCGGTGCCCGTGGCTAGGCTCGGTTCCCATGAGTGATCGTCGTCTGCTGCTGGTCCACGCCCACCCCGATGATGAGTCCACCGCCACCGGCGCAACGATGGCCCGGTATCGCGCGGACGGCGCATCGGTGTCGTTGGTGACCTGCACCAGCGGGGAGCTCGGCGAGGTCATCGCCGATGATCTGGCGCACCTGCGCGGAAATCCCGATGCGCTGGGCGAGTACCGGCGCGGGGAGATCCGCGCGGCGCTGGCCGAGTACGGCGACGTCCGGCACCACTGGCTCGGCGGCCCGGGGCGCTGGCGGGACAGCGGCATGGCCGGCGAGGCGGGCAACGGGGTGGACGGGGCCTTCGCGAAGGCCGACCCGGCCGAGGTCACCCGTGCGATGGTCGAGATCCTCCGCGCGGAACGGCCCCACGTGGTGATCACCTACGACGAGTTCGGCGGCTACGGCCACCCGGACCACATCGGCGCGCACCGCGCGGTGATGACCTCCCTCGACCCGGCGGCGGACCCCGGCTACGCGCCGGAACTCGGCGAGCCGTGGCAGGTGCCGAAGGTGTACTGGACGACCCTGCCGCGCTCGATCCTCAAGCGCATCGAGGGGGCGGGTGTCGAGGGCTTCGAGCCGTACACGGTGCCCGACGAGGAGCTGACCGCGATGGTCGACGGCCGCGCCTTCCACGCCGCCAAGATCGCCGCGCTGCGGCACTACCGCAGCCAGGTCGACCTAGATGACGGCGGGTTCTTCGCCCAGATGGTGGCCCGCCCGGAGTTCGCGATGGAGCACTACCTGCTGGTCCGCGGCGACCGGGGCCCCGGAACCGGCCCCCACGACTGGGAATCCGACCTGTTCGCGGGCCTCGCCTGACCCGACCGGTCACCGGGCGGACAGGCGCTGTTCGGCTGGGATCGGCGTGGGGTGCGCGGGCCAGGGCAGGAGGTCCGGGAGCGGACCGGTCGGGATCTGCTGCGGCGTCCGGCCGGCGAGCCAGGCCGCTAGGTCGCGGGCCCGGCCGGTGATCTCGACGCCGCCGACGTCGGCCGGCCACCGGCGCGGGCCGTCGGTCTGCCGCAGCGCGATGCCGTCCGGCAGCCGGGGCAGCAGGAAATCGACGGCGTGGCAGGAGAATTCGTCGCTCCACTCCTGCGGGCTGACGCCCAGGTCGAGGTCCACTAGGTGGATCCAGGCCTCCCGCCACCGCATGTGCACGAGCCCGCTCAGGTCGCCGTTGCGGAACCGCACCGGCCGTTCCCAATCGTCGGCCGCGGCCTGCGACCACACCGCTTCCAGGGCGGCCGAGTGCCGGGCGATGGAGTCGCGGTGCTCGTCGGCGCTGCGGTCGGCGAGCCCTTCGATGATCGCGTCGCGCTCGGTCTGCCCGCCTTCGTAGGCGTCGACCAGTTCGCCGCGCAACGCGAGCGCAGACACCCGGGCGAAGGCGCGGGCGTTGTCGGTCAGGTGAGCCAGCACGTGGCCCCGGCTCCAGCCGGGGAGCAGCGACGGCTCGGCGACCTGATCGTCGGTCAGTGCGGAGAGCACCTCTAGAAGTCGCCGATGGCCCTGCGCAACAGCATTCAACGGAGGCATCACGCGCCAGGATCCTAGACCCACGCCACCCGGCCCCACCCCGGGATGCCGAATGCGGCGGTTTCAATGGAACCAGCACGTCGATTTCCGTTGAGCCTTTTCATCCTGGCTGATCTGCAGCCGCAACGCCTGAAGTCCTGCGGTACGGGGGCTGCCGCAAGCGGCGTAGCCGCCTTGGCCCACCCGCGCAGTTCGCGCCGCCGCGGGTTCTCAGCGGTCTTCTCGCGAGGACAGCTGGCCATACACAAGTCCGGGATTCCGGAGCCGAGAAGGCCGCTGAGGTTCCGCTACCCGCACGCAACGCAAGAAGAGGTTGAATGGAAAACGCTCATTGAAATCGCCATCCGGCCCGATCAACCCGTGTTGTGGGTCCGGTACGCCGCGACGAGCTGGGTCTCGGCGGCGTCGAAGTACTCGTCGAGGCGTTCGGCCGCCGCGTCCATCGAGCCGTCGGTGATCAGGTCCGCGATCTCCCGGTTGAGCTCCAGGTACAGCTCGTGGAACTCCCGGGGGCGCGACATCACGTGGAACGCCAGGCGCAGCTCGGCCAGCAGCTGCCGCATCGTCTCGTTCACCCGGGGGCTGGCGGCCAGCGCCGCGAGCGCCTCGTGGAAGCGCATGTTCGCGGTGCCGACGTCTCCCCAGCGCTCGTCCTCGGCCGCGCGCTCGCCGTCGGCCACCGCGCCGTCGACGGCCGCCACCAGCTCCGGCGCGGCCCCGCCTGCCCGGCGCACCGCGCTGGTCTCAAGAAGCCGGCGGATGCGGTAGAGGTCGATCACGTCGTCGGCGCTGAGCACCCGGACGAACACGCCACGGTGGAACTCGTGCACCAGCAGCCGCTCGTGCACCAGCAGCCGGAACGCCTCGCGCAGCGTGTTGCGGGAGACCGCCAACGCCTTGCCCGCGCTTTCCTCGGACAGCCGGGTGCCGGGGGCGAGTGCGCCATCGATGACGCGCTGCCGCAGCACATCGGCGACGCGCTCGGCCGTGCTCGTGCGGTCCAGCAGCGCCCGGTCGGCCGTGAGCAGGTCCACCCACGGATCCGAGGTGGTCAATCGAGCTCCTAACGACGTGCAGCAGTTGATCGCAGTCTAACGAGAAAGGTGCGCGCAGGGGATTGCAGAATTGTTCAACAACTCACTATGTTGGCCGGAACCGCAGTTCGCGCGGCTGACACGCGACATCCCCCGATACCGGTAGCGAACCGGTGTACCTGCTGATCGGAGTGCCATGGCCCAGACGTCCACGGCCGAGAACAAGCCTTCGGCGGCCAAGCGCAGCACGCTGCTGGGTGCGGTCTTCCTGATGGCCACCAGCGCCATCGGCCCCGGGTACCCGAGCTGGTTGCTGATCGTGGGTGTGGTCGCCTGGCTGCTGACCTTGTACTTGGGATACAACTCGCTCGGCGGCATCGCCGCGCTATGGAAGTGAGGTGGGCATGGACCTCAACTCGGACCTCGCGGAGGGCTTCGGGCGCTGGGAGCTCAGCGACGACGAGGCGCTGCTGCGCATCGTCACAAGCGCCAACGTGGCCTGCGGCTACCACGCGGGCGACGCCACGGTGATCCGTCAGGCCGTCGAGCAGGCCACGAAGCTGGGCGTCGTGGTCGGCGCCCAGGTCAGCTACCGGGACCTGGCCGGGTTCGGCCGCCGGTTCATCGACGTGCCGCCGGTGGAGTTGGCCAACGACGTGATCTACCAGATCGGCGCGCTGGCCGGCTTCGCCCGCGTCGCGGGCACCGAGGTTGGCTACGTCAAGCCGCACGGAGCGCTGTACAACGCGATCGTGCACCACGCCGAACAGGCGTCCGCCGTGGTCGAGGCGGTGCGCAGCTACGATCCGTCGCTGGCCGTGCTCGGGCTGCCGGGCTCGGAGTGGCTGACCCGGGCTGAGCGGGCCGGGCTGCAGGTGTTCCGCGAGGCCTTCGCCGACCGCGCCTACACCCCGGAGGGCACCCTGGTGTCGCGCCGCGAGCCCGGCGCGGTGCTGCACGACCCGGAGGTCATCGCTGACCGCTGCCTGAAGCTGGCCGCGGGGGAGCCGATCGAGGCAGTCGACGGGTCCGAGATCAAGATCGGCGCCGACTCGATCTGCGTGCACGGGGACAGCCCGGGCGCGGTGGCCATCGCCGAGGCCGTGCGGGCCCGGCTGGTGGCCGGGGGAGTGGCGCTGGAGCCGTTCACCTCGCGAGGCCCGTGATGCGTTTCCTGCGGTGCGCCGACTCGGGGCTGCTCATCGAGCTGGCCGATCTCGAAGCCGTGCAAGCGCTTTACGCAGTGCTCGCCGAGGATCCGCCGGAGGGCGTCACGGGCCTCGTCCCGGCGGCCCGGACGTTGCTGCTGCACTTGGACCCGCGCGCCAATGCCGCGGCGGTCGAGGCGGCGGTGCGTGCGGTCGAGCCGCGCGACGGCGCACCCGCCAGCGGCGACCTGCTGCAGGTGCCGGTGGTCTACGACGGCGCGGATCTGACTGAGGTCGCGGAGCTGACCGGGCTGACCGAGCGGGAGGTCGTGCACCGGCACACGAGTGCGGAGTGGACGGTCGCCTTCGGCGGGTTCGCCCCCGGTTTCGGCTACCTCGCCGGCGGCCCGCCGGAGCTGGTGGTGCCGCGCCGCACCGAGTCGCGGACCAAGGTGCCGCCCGGATCCGTCGGCCTCGCCGGCGCGTTCAGCGGCATCTACCCGCGCGAATCGCCCGGCGGCTGGCAGCTGATCGGGCGCACCGGCCTGGAGATCTGGCGGGCCGACCGGGAACCGCCGGCGCTGCTGCGGCCCGGCGTGCGGGTGCAGTTCCGGGAGGTCCCATGAGCTGCCTGGAAGTCCTCGCCACGGGTCCGCTGTCGACGATCCAGGACCTGGGCCGGCCGGGCCTGGCCGGGATCGGCGTGGGTCGCTCCGGTGCGGCCGACGGCGGCGCGTTCCGGCTGGCCAACCGGCTGGTCGGCAACGACGAGACAGCGGCGGCCATCGAGGTCACGCTGGGTGGGCTCGCGGTCCGCGCGACCCGCGACCTCACCGCCTCGGTGACCGGCGCTCCCTGTCCGACCACTGTGGATGGTCGGGTGGTGGCGGTGAACTCGGTGCTGCGGATCCCGGCCGGCGCCGAGCTGAGGATGGGCGTGCCCGGCCGCGGTCTGCGCAGCTATCTCGCGGTGCGCGGCGGCATCGCCGTGCCACCGGTGCTCGGTTCCCGGGCCACCGACGTGCTCGCCGGGCTTGGCCCGGACCCGCTGACCCCCGGCGAGCTGCTGCCGGTCGGCCCGGCACCCGCGCGGTTTCCGCTGGTGGACGTGGCCCCGGTGGCGATGTGCACGGCCGGCGAGATCGTGCTGCGCGTGGAGCCCGGACCGCGCCACGACTGGTTCGCCGACGACGCCCTGGCCACCCTGGTCAGCCGTCCGTACGAGGTCACCCCGGACAGCAACCGGATCGGCATGCGGCTGGACGGACCGGCGTTGGAGCGCAGCCGCACCGAGGAACTGCCCAGCGAAGGCATGGTCGCCGGTGCGCTGCAGGTGCCGCCGTCGGCGCGCCCCACGCTGTTCCTCGCCGATCACCCGGTGACCGGCGGCTACCCGGTGATCGCGGTGGTCACCGCGGCGGACGTGGACAATGCGGCGCAGGCCAGGCCAGGCCAGCGAATCCGCTTCCGGTTGAGGAACGGCTTCAAAGCTCGTTCCGCATAGCAGGATCTCAGACGCCGCCCGGTCCGCGGGATCCCCGCCGCTTCAAGGCAGCAGATCAGATCGGCTTCAACAGCAGAGGTAGGGAGATTTCGATGACGCAGCCGAAAGCGATGTCGCCGGAGCAGGCCCGTGCGGCGTTCCGCGCCGGATTGCGCGTACCGACCTCGGGTTACAGCGCGGGTTGGACCCAGGCGAACCTTATCGCGCTGCCCCGCGAGTACGCCTACGACTTCTTGCTGTTCGCGCAACGCAATCCGCGCTCCTGCCCGGTGCTCGACGTGACCGAGCCCGGCGAGACCAGCGCTTCGATCTTCGCTGGCGACCTGCGCACCGACCTGCCCGCTTACACGGTCTACCGGGACGGCGAGCTGGCCGGGGAACGCGCAGAGGTCACCGACCTGTGGCGGGACGACCTGGTGTCGTTCCTGGTCGGCTGCAGCTTCACCTTCGAGGCGGCGCTGCTGGAGGCCGAGGTTCCGGTGCGCCACGTCGAGGCGGGCAGCAACGTGCCGATGTACCGGACGAATCGGAAATGCCGCCCGGCCGGCCGGTTGACGGGACCGATGGTGGTGTCGATGCGGCCGATCCCGGCGGACCTGGTGTCCACCGCGGTTCGCGTGACCTCCCGGTACCCGGCGGTGCACGGTGCCCCGGTGCACGTCGGCGCGCCGGAAGCGTTGGGAATCCTGGACATCGACCGGCCGGACTTCGGCGACGCGGTGGAGATCCGGCCCGGGGAGGTCCCGGTGTTCTGGGCCTGCGGGGTGACGCCACAGGCGGCCGTGATGCAGTCCAAGCCGCCGTTCGCCATCGGCCACGCGCCCGGCTACATGGCGATCACCGACGCCCGCGACAGCCGTTTTCTCGTCCCGTAAGAAGCCTCCAGGACTCGGAGGCTGAGACACCAGCAAGCACGCATCAACAACATGGAGGACAGCGGCGAACGCTGCTGTCCTCCATGTTGACAACACGATGACCAGGGAGAAAACCCCGATCCAGCCTTCGACCCCGGGATAATCTCCTTAGCGCGGGGGTCCGTTTCGCTTGGCGGCCGATGCGCCGGTCGCCTCTGCGGCGATTGGCGCGACGCGGCTCCAGCCGAACGGTGTTCCGCGAAGGCGGTGATTGAGGCCCGGGGGACAGGGGCGCACCGACCGGACCGTTCAACGGCCGGACCCGAGGCGGCGTTCCGGCTTCCGGTGTGAGTCACCCCGCACTCGATCGAGAAGTCGTCCCGACACGCGTCGGTTCGATGCTTGACTCCCGGGATTCGGCGACCGCGGCTCGTAGCTTCGAGGCATGGATTTCAGCAACGAAGTACGAGTCGGACAACACACCTACGGAGTCACCGCCAAGGGCGAACCGGTCAGTTCGGGCCAGCCGGCCACCGTCGCGGTGGAGTTCACCGGAGCGGATGCAGACGGCCGCGTCGTGGCCGAAGGCAACCTGCTGATCGCCGTCGACGGGCTGGGCGACGCGAAAGCGTTCCTGGCCCAGACCTTGGACAGGCTGGCCGCGCTGCACGTGCCTTGGACGGCCGCGCACGGGCGGAGCCGACCACGCCCGCCCAACGCCGGTCGACCGTGGACCGAGCCCGACGGCGAGCGGCTCCGGGAGCGGTGGCTGGGTTCGGTGGGTGAGACCGCGAGCCGATTGATCGAGGAGTTGGCCGAGGAGTTCGGCCGCACCCGCGGAGCGGTCCGCGCACAACTGCCCCGACTGGGCTGCGACTCGGACGTCCCGGGCCGGGTGCTCGCTGAGACCTGACCCGCGGCCCGGCGTGGAGATCGGTGGGAATGGCGAATCGGACGTTCGCCGGGCGCCGAAGAATTGTTGAACTGGAATCGATTCCCGCTCGATGCGCGGTGGCGGGAATTGCCATTCTGCAGAAATTGGGAGGAGGTTCGCGGGGTGAGAAGGCGAGTGGTTCCGATATCGCAGTTGTTTCGCCCGCGCCAGTCGGCAAGAGAAGGCACCGCCTCGCCGGAGGGCCCCGAGTGCACGCTGTCGGGGAGGTCCGTGCGAGGCGGTGCAGGGGGGATCTGCAGGATCGTCGCCGGGGTATCGTCCTCGGCTGTCCCGTTCAGATCCGGGTCAGCACTTCTCGAAGGTGCTCGTCGGGGAGTGGGCGATTGCGCCGGTGGAGCTGATCGTCTCGGTGTGCACCTTGACGGTCGCGCCGGAGTTGCACGGTGCCTTCGTGGCCAGGTTGATCTCGGTGCCGCTCTGCGCCAGCTCGCCGAGCACCTTGGGCGTCGCGTCCTTCTGCTCGACGACGATCCGCACGGTGACCGTCGCGGTGTTCAGGCAACCGGTGCGCCCGCCGGTGGCGGTCAGGGTGTTGCCCTCGCGCGTGGGTTGGTAGGCGAACAGCGCGCACGCCGGGGCGGACTCGGCGGCGACCGCCGGGGCGGCGGGCGCGACCGCGAACGCCGCGAGCGTCAACGCGGCGCTGAACAGGACGGGCGAGTGTCGCATTCGGGGCCTTCTTCCGTGTACCGAATTGCTGACGGATACAACGCGGAGTCGATCACCCGCCACGATGGCTGTCAATTTGGAATTGGTCGGAGCGCAGTTTTTCACCCGGGCGAGGCTCGTCATTAGTAGTTGTTCAGAGGATGGAGGTTTGCCCCGCCGGCTTGGCCGGATGCCAGGGGAGGAGGACGGATTGGACGCTTTTCTGAACGCGATTTGCCGCCGGTTCGCGGCGTCCGGGTGATCTAGGGCGGCAGCCGTCGCGCGGCCTGCAATATTTGCAATGCCTCTGTTAATATCGCAAGCCCGATCGAGGGGGTGTGGATGTCGAAGACGGTCGCCAAGGCGGTCCACGTGCTCGAAACCCTCGCCGCAGCGCCTAAGACCGTCGCGGAGCTGGCGCGCGAGCTCGGGGTGCACGGCTCGACCGCGCTGCGGATGCTGCAGCCGCTGGCCGACGGCGGCCTGATCGCCCGCGGACCGGACGGCCGATACCGCCTCGGGTTCCGGCTGGTCGAGCTCGGCCAGCAGATGCTGGAGGACATGGACCTGCGCGCGGTCGCCCGGCCGCACCTGATCTCGCTCGCGGACGCCACGCGCTCGACGGCGCACCTGGCGCAGCTGGTGGACGACCAGATCGTCTACGTCGACAAGATCGAGGGCGCCGCGTCGATCCGCACCTGGTCGCGGATTGGACGGGCAGTGCCGCTGCACACCGCCGCCGCCAGCAAGGTGATCCTGGCCGCGCTGCCGGCTGACCACCGGGATCGCCTGCTGTCCGCGCACGCCTTCACCCGCTACACCGAGCGCACCATCACCGGCGAAGCCGAGTTCCGGGACCACCTGGTCGAGGTCGCGCGGCTCGGCTACGCCACCGACCAGGCCGAATTCGAGCCGCTGGTGCACTGCATCGGCGTCCGGATCCCTGACGTCACCGGGCAGCTCCTGGCGGCCGTGTCGCTGACGACGGTGCGCGCCGACACCGATCTGCCCGAGCTCGGCAGCCTCCTCGGCCAGGTCCGGGACACGGCCACCGCGATCGCCGTTGCCCTCGGCCACCAGGCGGGTTGAACACCGGTCGGGGCGTGCCGGGTCCGAAGGGGGGCCGGGGCTTTCCTAGGACGTGTTTATAAGCGGCGACAGCCGCTTGCGGTGCGGGACTCAACTGGCACCGCCGCGGGTTCTCAGGGGTCCTTCTCGCGAGGACAGCCCCGACGTGGTGAATTGGCATTCATGATGTCGGGGATCCCGCAGCGAGAAGGCCTCTGAGATTCCGCTACCCGCACCGCTACGCAAACCACTTTCGAAACAGGCCCTAGTTCGCGATGTCGGGTGATCGGAACAACTCGGGGCAACCCGTGACCGTTCCCAGCGGTGTTCGTTACCAGGATGTTCGGTGTTACCCGGGAGGATCGCGATGACCTGGATGATCTACGGAGCGAGCGGCTACACCGGTCGGCTGGTCGCCGACCGGGCGCTCGACCGCGGGGAGCGGCCGGTGCTGGCCGGTCGCGACCCGGCGAAGATCGCGGCCTTCGCCACGCCCAGGGGCCTGCCGTACCGGGTCTTCGACCTCGGCGACCCCGACGCGGTCGCCGAGGGGCTGCGGGGCATCGACATAGTCGCGCACTGCGCCGGTCCGTTTTCCGCGACGTCGGCGCCGATGGTCGAAGGCTGCCTGCGAGCCGGCGCGCACTACCTCGACATCACCGGCGAGATCGACGTTTTCGAGGCGGTTTTCGCGCGCCACGAGGACGCTCGCCGCGCCGGTGTGGTGCTCCTGCCGGGCTCGGGCTTCGACGTGGTGCCCACCGACTGCCTGGCCGCGATGGTTGCAGCCGACCTGCCCACCGCGACCCATCTGGACCTTGCCTTCCACACCAGCGGCGGGATCAGCGGCGGAACGTTGAAGAGCGCGCTGGAGGGTGCCGCGCTGGGAGGCAGGGCGCGCGTGGACGGCGAGGTGCGCACCGTGCCGCTGGCGTGGCGTCGGCGTGAGATCCCGTTCCCGTCCGGGCCGCGGCGGGTCACCTCGCTGCCTTGGGGTGATGTCAGCACGGCCTACCGCAGCACCGGGATCGGCAACATCACCGCCTTCGCCCACCTGCCCGGACTCGACCGGACCGGCCGTCGTTCGACCCGGTTGTCGCAGGTCGTGATGGGGTCGCACATCGTGCAGCGGCTGGGCAAGGCGGCGATCGGCGTAGTCGTGCGCGGCCCCGGCCGGGCGACCCGCTCGCGCAGCTGGGTCGAGGTCTACGCGGAGGCGACGGCACCGGACGGCACGAGCGTGTCGGCGGCCCTGATCGGCCCGGACACCTACGACCTCACTGCGGACGCGGTGCTCCGGGCGGTCCACTCCCTGAGCGCGGAACCCCCGGCGCCCGGGGCTCACACCCCGTCCACGGCGTTCGGCGCGGACTTCGTCCGCCGCCTCCACGGGGTCAAGATCATCGAACCGGCCCGCCGCTGACACCATCCACAATGCACGAAGCGTGACGAGATCGAGGAAACCGGCGGCGCTGGACGTATCGGCGCGAGGTGCCGGTTTGCCCATGACTGGCACGGAAAACCGAGGTTGGCGCGTGCATTTTCGAGGCGGAACCGACATGCTTTGCAGGCTGGCTCCGCAAGGTGGAATCGGAACATCCACTGTGGAGTCATGCATCGGCGCGAGACTCGCTAGCCGAGGCCCTGCGGGGTCACTCCACGAGGACGCGGAGCATGCCCTCCGGCCCGGACTCGCTCTCCAGGAACTCCAGGAAGGGCCCTTCGCCGGACGGCGGGCGCAGCGACGCGAACTCGGAGCGTTCGCCCGCCAGTTCCATACCGGTCGCCGTCGCCATGGTCCGGGCGTCCGAGCGCGGGTCCGAGGTGTCGATCACGACTGCGGCGACCGGCCCGGTGTAGGCGTATACCTTCCGGGGTTCCAGCACGCACAGCTCGTTGCCCTCGATGTCGGCCATCACCACCCACGGCACGTCGCTGCTCTGGTCGATGTCGGCGAACCGGGCGCCGGCGTTGAACAACCGCTCCACGATCCTGTTCTGGTCGTCGTGCGACTCGCTGCGCAGGTCCAGGTGCACGCCGTTCTTCCGGGTCTTGGCGCGGGCGCTCACGACGAACCGCAGCGGCACCCCGGGGCCGGTCGGCTGGACGACGGTCCCGGCGCGCGTGTCGAGATGCCATCCGAGCACGTCGGCCCACCACCGCGCGAGCCGCTCCGGCTCCTGCGCCGAGAACTCCACGACGACCGATGCCATGCCGCGAAAGTACGGGCACCCCACCGGTGCGCACAACTCCGCCTCGGGGCCGCGTGGCCGTTTATTGGGTGGCGAACTGTCCGGCGGTAGTCGTAGCTTCCGGCCCATGCGGATTCGCGATGCGCACCAGGACGACTGGCCGGAGATCTGGCCGTTCATCTTGTGTAGGTGGCGGAGACCCCGGCTTTAGCCGTGGAGAGGAGCCACCCCACCTCCTTCGTGAGTCACACTGATCAAGCCTTTACAGGGTGTTCCCGCGGGGTGTGGGACGTGGCCTGTGGAGCGGGTGTAAGACCTCTGGGCGCTTTCTGCGTCCCTCGCCTTAACCGGGGAGGCAATCGGCGACGAAGCAGGAAGCTTCCGCCGCGAGGCGGAAGGGATTCCCCCGGCTTTAGCCGTGGGGAGGAAACTCAAGCAGGAGATCGTGACGGCGGGGGAAACGTTCTCCTGGGATCGCGACATCGACGAGCAGCGGGCCAGGCAGCGCTGGTTCCTGCCCCGGCCGGGCCGCACGGTCGTAGCCGTCGACGAGAAGGGGCGGGTGCTGGGCACAGCGGTGTCGGGCCCGAACCACGAGGGCCCGGCGGCGCACGTCGCGACGGCCGGCTTCATGGTCGCCCCGGACAGCTCGGGGCGCGGCGTGGGCCGAGCGCTGGGACGCCGCGTCCTGGACCAAGCACGAGCGGACAGCTTCCGAGCGATGCAGTTCAACGCGGTCGTCGAGACCAACGTCAGAGCGGTGGCCCTGTGGCGCTCCCTCGGCATGCAGAGCGCGACGACCCTCCCCGAAGCGTTCCACCACCCGACCTACGGCTACGTCTGCCTGTACGTCATGTACCAGCGTTTCAGCAGCTAGCGACCCGTGAGAAGCCTGTTTCCAGATTCGGTTGCGTGGCGGCGCGGATAGCGCAACCTCAGACGCCGTCTGGACTCAGGGATGTCCAACGCGGCATCGCTCGCCAGGCGACGTCTGAGCAAGTTGCTTAGGTGGGTTAAGCGCAATGCCGCTTCGAAGACGAAGATCAAAACCACATCGTTGGCACCAGAACAAGCTCACGGGTCCTGACCTGTTGCGTTCAAATGTCCAGCCCGGTGCGGAGGTCGGTCAGAAGGGTGGGGAGGACCGCTTCCTCTTCGATGGCTCTGGCCGTCGTGGCCATCAGTTCCGCAAGCTGGGGATCCCAGGGGGTTTCGAGTGGGGTGCCGACGAGGTTCGGCAGGTCCGTGCGGGTTGCCGCCGCCCGGTCGAGGGCTTCGCGGTAGTCGGCGGCGGACATCCGCCATGGACGCGCGTTGTGGTGCGTCAAGAGGGATCGGGTGATGCCGATGCCGGGCCAGTCGAAATCGCCGTGGTAGTGCAGCGTGGCGCCGCAGTCGGTGAGGCGCTGCAGCAGCGTCACGGCAACCGTTGTGGGATGGCCGGACACGCACACCACGGGGTGCGCGATGCGTTCTTCCACCGCCGATTCGAGGACTCGCGGGTTCTCGCACACGGCGATCGTCGTGCCCGCCTCGACGAGCGCGGACGGGGCAGCGCGCAGGTCGAGGTGGGTCAGGTGCGTCGGCAGACCCAGCGCGGTGCGCTGCCGGACGCCGTGCGACCAGTCGTCCGAGCCGACCAGTGGCAAGGCCCAGCACAGAACGGTCGCGGACACGGCATCGAGCGTGACTCCGCAGCGCTCCCACAAGGCCCGGCGCTCGCGCTCGTTGCCTGGTGTCTCGGCCCCGTGCGCCAGCG
Source organism: Saccharopolyspora pogona (assembly GCF_014697215.1). Classification (GTDB taxonomy): domain Bacteria; phylum Actinomycetota; class Actinomycetes; order Mycobacteriales; family Pseudonocardiaceae; genus Saccharopolyspora; species Saccharopolyspora hattusasensis. The sequence goes on along the minus strand of NZ_CP031142.1, from coordinate 4,828,846 downwards.
CCGCGGCCTTGAGCACAACCCGGCTCAACGCCGTGCCGTTGTCGAGCTGATGCGCTCCGCCAACGCTCGCCGCTAGCTCGCTACGCGACGTCCACGCCTCCGGCGGCTCCGCCAGCGCTAGCGCGCTCAGCGCCTTCGCCGCGCGCCGCGCGACGTCCGGGAGTTCGTCGTCGCCGACTCGCCCGTACTGCTGGAGCCACTGCGTCCACGGCTCCGCCCATGCGGCCGTCGCGAGTCCTCGCTCGGCCAGTGCCGCTCGCAGCGTCCCTGCGGTCTGCTCGCGCCGTTCGTCCCGCTCCGCGGTTTGGCGCCGCGCCAGCGGCCGCTCGTGCAGGATCTCCAGAACTTCCGCCAGCCCCAACGCGAACCGGCTGCGCCGGACTGCTTCGTCCAATTTGGACACGCTGATCCGCGTACCCTGACCCCACATCGGGCGGCCGTAGAGCTCGCCGACGGCTCGTTGGGTCTCGGCATCGGGCAGCTCCAACCGGAACGTCGCCGGGGGCTTCGCGGCCTCCAGCGCGTCCCGCGCCTGCGCCCACAAACCGCGCAGCGGCTCAACGCCCCACACGGCACGGACGTCGTCCTCGACACCCACGTCAGATCGCCCCCATTCGCTCAGAAGTGTGCAGCGTGAAAGGCACCTTCCACCAACGTAGAGCCTGTTGCAAAATTACGCCCACCACGGACCGTGATCGATCGATCACGGCTGAGATGGCCACTGGCGGACAAACGGCGGCGATCGAGACTGATTTGGTACTTCGGTTCAGCCGTTTTCGCCGAAAACGCAACAGGCTCCGTAGTTGGCAAATGGTGCCGTTCACCTCGCCTGAACCGGGGTGAGGGGCACCCTTGCGTGGCACAGCCGCGGCACAGCCGCTCAAGGGTGCCCCTCACCCCGTAAAGATCACGTGTTGGCGCGGTCGAGGGCGGCGCCGTCCCACGTCGTGTGGGTGCAGGCGATGCCGTGGCCGCTGCGGGGCCGGAGCACGTCGTAGATGTGCATCTTCGGGATTTTCGGGGACACGCCCCAGCCGCTGGGCCAGGTGATCAGCCAGTCCATGTCGAGGTCCACCAGCAGGCCGAGCATCCGCGCGATCGTCGGATCGTCCAGCCGCTCGAACGCCTCGTCCAGCAGCACCAGCCGCAGCGGCCCGCGCCCGTCCGACGACACGCTGACCGCGTCGTAGAACGCCGCCGCCGCCGCGAACAGCGTCACGTAGGAGATCAGCCGCGTCTCGCCGGAGGACAGCTGCCGCAGGCGCCGCACGCGGGGCTTGCCGTCCGGTCCGGTGTCGCGAACCCGGACGGTGAATACGAACCACGACCGGTAGTCCAGCGCCCGCGCCAGGATTTCCGCGTAGCCGCCCGAGGTGCTGTCCCGCTCGGACTCGATCAGATCGGTGAACACCCGGCGCAGCAGCGCGTCCTGGTCGTCGCTGCGGTTGGCGAACGGGGTGCGGACCAGCTCGATGGCCTGCTTGATGTCGTCGCCGAGCGCCGCCGACGGCTGCCATTCCAGCTGGACGTGCACGCCCTGGCTGGAGCGGGCGCCGTCGAGCACCTCGTTCATCCGCTTGCACAGGTCCCCGGCGATGCCGACCTGGCCGCGCAGCCGCTCCGCGAGGTCGCGGATCAGGTAGTCGGCGAAGATCGACTGGTATCGCTCGTTGAGGTAACCGCGCTGCTCGGCGAGCCGTTCGCCGACCCGGCGCGCGGCCTCGGCCACCGGTTGCGGGCCTTCCTCGCCGGTGACGGTCACGGTGAGCAGGCCGTGCTGGTCGGCGGCCGTGATGTCGTAGTTGCCGCTCAACGAGTGCTGCAGGGTTTGCAGGCGGTTGAGCACCGTGGATTCCGTCGAGCCCCGGCGGTCCGCCTCGGCGAGCAGGCCCGCCGCCTCGTCGAGATCCTCCGGCGTGGTGTCGGCGATGCCCGCGGCCGACCACAGGCCCGGGATGCGCAGCACCTGCCGGAACGTGTCGGTTGCCGCCGTCGCGTCGTGCTCCCGGCCAGCGAGCTGGGACTGCTTGTGCTCCAGCTGGGTTTCCAGTCGCGCCGAGGACTCCCGCAGCGAGCTGATCTTCTCCCGCGCCTGCGGCAGCTGCTTGCGCAGCCCGGCGCGCTCCCGCTCGAAAGCGCCGACCTTGTCGGCGATCTGCTGCGCCTCGCCGCCGACGGCGGAGGTGAGCTCCGCGAGGCCGGTGGCCTGCTCCGCGTACTCGGCGCAGCGCCGCTCGGCCTGCGTCTCGGCCTCCATCCGGTCGGCCACCGCCGCGTCGTGGTGCAACGAGAGGTCCCGCAGGTCCGTGAGGGTCGGCAGGCAGCGCGACTCGATCGCCTCGCGCAGCGCATCGATGCCAGCGCGGGCGTCGACGGCGGCCCGGTGGGCGGTGTCGAGCGCCTGCGTTTCGGCCGACAGGTCGGCCTCGCCCGCGGCGCGCACCAGCTCGGCCTGCGACGCCTGCCAGCGCTGATCGGCTCTCTCGTGTTGCTCGCGCAGCTGCACGGCCTTCTGGTCGGCATCCGCCGCGGCCTCGATCGCCGTGGCCAGCTTGGCGTGCGAAGTCAGCAGGTCGCTGTCGTCCGGGTACGACTCGAGGTGCTGATCGAGGGCCGCCGCGTGCTCGCCCGCTTCGCGGTGCCGCCGCTCGGCTTCGCCGATCTCGGCGCGCAGCCGCGCGAGGTCCTCCTCCAGCTCCGCGATGCGCCGGGCTCGGGCCGCTTCGCGGGCCCCCGCGCCGACGTACTCCGCCGTCTCCTTGCGCCAGGCACCGGACAGCACCCCGGCGCTCCAGGCACCGGTGACCGACACCGAGAGTCCGGCACCGCCGTCGATCGACACCGAGGCCAGCAGGGCGGCGACCCGCTCCGGCGGTACCGGGCAGTCGGCCTCGGCGGCTGGGGACAGCAGCTCGGCCAGCGTGCCGCCGGAGCCGGACTCGGCGGGGGCGGCCAGGAGGTCGGCGAGGCCGGGCACTGCGCCGTCGGCGGTGACCCAGGCGTTGAGCAGCCCGCTGGACTGCAGCGCCGCCTCCAGCCCGGCCCGGTCGGCTTCGCCAAGCGATGGCTGGAAGTCCACCAGCTCGTAGAAGGCCCGCCCCTGGCTGGCGTCCCGCTCGGCATCGGCCCAGGTGGGGCGGCTCGGGGTCTGTTCGTGCCCGGCGCGGAGCTCGGCGAGTTCCTGTTCGCGGGACCGGGATCGCTCGCGCAGCTCGGCGATTTCCTGCTCGATCTCGGACACCTGCCGGCGCGCCTCGTGCAGCTGCGGCTTCGCCCAGCGGCGTGCCTGCTCGCGGGCCTGCCGGGTCGCCGAGCGGTCACCGACCAGCTCCTCGGCGGCGGGCGGCTCCGGCAGCAGGTCATCCACAGTGGACGGCCACTCGGTGGCCCACTTCTGCGCGCGTTCCACCCACACCGCTGCGGCGTCGGAGAGTTCCTGCTGCGCCTGGTTGCGCCGCCCGGCCGCTTCCGTCGAGGTCAGCTGCGCCTGCCGCGCCCGCCGCTGGAGCTCGGTGACCTTGTCCTGCTCCGCGTCCAGCTCCCGGGACTGCTGGTGCAGCGCGAGCGTCAACGCCGAACGCTGCCGGGCGACCGACGAAACCTGCTCGGAAGTTCTCACCGCCGCGCGGAATTCCGCGGCGAGCGCATCGGTGTCCGGTCGGGGCGCGGCGTAGCGCTCCACGGGCACCGGCTCCGCGTCCGGTTCCGGCGAGGTGCGCACCCGCGCCTGCTCGGCCTGCACCTCGGCGGCCGGAATCGCCGGTGGTCGCGGCACCAGCGACCCGTCCAGCCCAGCCGTGGAAAGCTGCTGCGCCGCGCGGGCCGCGGCCTGCCCGGCCGCCTCGGTGTCACCGGCCAACCTGCGCAGCATGCCCACCACCGACTCCGCCGAGCGGTGCTCCTGTGCGCGGTGCTTGTTCGCCGTGTCGAGCGCGGAAACCGCTGCGGTGCGGGCGCTTTCCACCAGCCGCTCGCGGTCGCGCAGGTTCTGCAGTTCGGAGTACGCCGGGTGGGAGCGCAACGCGTCGATGCTGGATTCCAGCTCGGCCTCGCGCTGTTCCAGTTCGGCGATCGTCTGCTGCGCGGTCTCGCGGTCGTGCTGCTTGCCGGCCACCTGCTTCTCCAGGCCAATCAGCTCCTTGCGCAGCGCCCGAAGCTTCTCCTGCGCGGTGCGCATCGCCTCCGCGCGGTCGCGCAGCGCGCCGAACGCGTAGCCGGAATAGGTGGACAGGAAGGCGGTGAGCGCCTTGTCCGCGCCCGTCAACCGGACGATGTTCTCCCGGATCGACTCCAGGTCGTCGAACGAGGTCGCCAGCCGCTCGATCAGGCCCGGGTCCAGCGGCGGCAGCGCGTCCGACAGGATCTGCTCCAGCTGCCCTTCCAGGACCTTCAGCCCGACGTCGGGGTTGCGCAGCGTCCGCTGCAGGTGCAGCAGGTCGCCGTAGCGCGCGGCGGGCACGCCGTAGACCGAGGCGGCGACCTTCGCGCGGAACGCCTGGTCGTCGAGGACGCAGTCGGCGCCGAGCAGCTCGCGCAGCTGCGCCGAACCCAGCGGCACCCGGTCCGCGCCGACCAGGTGGAGGTTGATGCCGACCCGGCGGCCGGTGATGAACCGCCACGAATCGCTGATCGACTGCGAGGTCTTAGACGCCTTCACCCCGATACCGCAGGTGAGAAATTCCTCAGTCCCGCCGCTAGCACCGCCGCCCGGGGTCTCGCGGTGCAGCTCGATCCAGGCATAGCCGATCCGGTTCGGCCCGCCCGGGTACTCGTCGAGCATCAGGCGCCGGATGCTGACCGTGTCGAAGCCCTTCGAACCCAGCTGCCGCAGGTCGCCGTCCAGACACAGCGGCAGCAGCAGCTCCAGGGTGCGGGACTTGCCGGAACCGTTGGTGCCCTGGAAGATCGCCCGGCCGCCGCCCAGGTCGAAGGTCGTCTCGGCGTACTGCCAGATGTTGACGATCCCGCCGCGGTGCAGCCGCCAGCGGTTGGCGCTGGGCACCGATTCCGTGCTGTCTGCGCTCACCGTGGACCGTCCTCTTGCATCTCGTCGAACACCGTCATCTCGTCGAACAACGACCAGCCCGGTGGCTCCGGGGCCGGTTCCGGTTCCCGGCCCGGGGCCGGGGTGGCGTCCGGCTGCGGCAGCCAGCGGTGCGCCGCCGGGCTGAGCAGCCATCGGCCGTCGTGGTCCTGCAGCAGGCCGAGCCGGCGAAGCAGCGCGACGACCAAGTGCACCAGGTCCTGGTGGTCCTCGGTGGCCTGCCGGGACCACGCGGCCGGGTAGGAGTCGACCAGCTCCTGGCAGACGTCGGTGAAGTCCTGCCAGGTCACCGGGTGCTTACCGGACCCGTCCGGCTCCGCGCGGCCGAGCAGTTCCGGCAGCGCCAGCAGCGCGATGCGCGCGACCGTGCCGGGGCCCGGGAAGACCAGGTCGGTGAGGTAGTCCTCCGGATCGCAGACCACCACGCCCTCCGCGCGGCATTCGCCGACCAAGCCGAAGAACCGCTCCAGCAGGCGGGATTCGTTCGTCACGTGCTCGCGTAGCCAGGCGGCCTGCTCGGTCGGCAGGTCGTCGTAGAGCACGACCGGGTCCTCGACGAGCCGACGGCGCACCGCGTGCTCCAGGTTCCGCGGCCCGGCCGCGGCGGCCAGCTCGACCAGCTGCTCGGGGCTGTCGGCCTCGGCGAGCGGCCCGGCGATGAGCTGGCCGAGCAGATCGGTGTCGATGGTGATCAGGGCCTCCGCGGTGGACTCGGCGGTCACCGAGCCCTCGGTTTCGTTGATCACACCGAGCGCCACCAGCTGCCGCAGCGCCGCCGTGAGCGCGCGCCGATCCGCCGGGTCGTCGACCACCTGGACATCGGCCTCCACGGCGGCTGCGCGGACGTCGCTCACCAGCCGCGACAGCAGGACCTGGCGGCCGATGCCGGTCAGCGCGGCCAGCGTCAGCGCCAGGTACGCGTAGCCGCGGGGCGACAGCGACGCCTCGCCGCGGGTGGCGTCCGCGCCCGGCCCGGTCTTGTAGAGCCGTGCGAAACGCCGCTCCACCACCAGGCGGTAGCCCAGCAGCGAGGAGAACACCTCCTGGAGCACGACTCGCTGGCGGTAGATCATCGGCAGCAGGTCGCCGTCCAGTCCGCCGGGGCGCAGCAGCGGCCGACGCAGCAGCACGCGGGCGCAGCGAACCACGTTCGCCGCATCGATGTCGGGGAGTTCTTCGAAGGTTGAGATCATCGAGCGGCTCCCCGCACGGTTTCCTGGGTTTCGGGGATGGCTCCGTCGCCGGAAACCTCCAGCACGGTGTCGCGCAGCGTCAAAGTGCCTATGGCGCTGGAGATCCGGGTTTCCCGGCCGGCCTCGGGGCGCACCGTGACGTGCAGCCGGTGCACCGGGTCGAGCGCCGTGCCGGAGTCGTCGGAGCCTTCGCGCTGCGCCATTGCCAGCGTCAACAGCTCGCACAGCACGCCGAGCGCATCGCCGGAAAGCTTCCGCTCGGCCAGCTGCGAACTCGCCGCGGCCAGCTCGGCGACCGCCGCGGAGCGCCGCTCGTCGGCCTGACGTGCTTGCGCCAGCAGGGTTTCCTCGGTCATCGGGTCGTCGAGCACCCGCGAAGTCCGGCCGCGCGCCCCGCGATCACCCCGGCTGCGCACGCTGACCGTCACGTCGAGCACCGGGCCATCGCGCCACGCGACCTTGTCGTTGTCGCTGTCGTAATCCGGTGCGGGCAGCAGGTGCCGCGCCGAATGCAGGCCGAAAGTGGCCGAATAGACCTGGTGGGCGGTGGTTTCGTCGGCCCCGTCGAACCACTTCGCCAGCTTCAGCAGCTCGCCCCGGCGCCCCGGCACCAGCCCACCGCCGGAGGTGGCGCGCTTGACGCTGGCCAGCAGCGAGCCGATCGCACGGGCGGTGGCCTCGCGCAGCGCGGCGACCTGGCTCGGCCGACCCGGCGAGTCGACGAACCAGTCGGTCAGCTCCTGCCAGTCCGCGGCGGTGCGGCCCCGGGCGCGTTCCACGTCGTCGCCCAACTGGTCGGCCGGACCCAGCAGCCGGAGCAGCTCGCTGCGGACCCCGGCCAGCCCGGCCAGCGAACCGGCGATCGTCGCGGTGTGCCGCAGCACGTCCTCGACGACCATCTGGATGTACTCGACCAGCAGGTTCCGGAACCCGGAGATCTCGTCGGGCGCCAGCTGGTGGCGGGTCACGACCTGGCCCAGGTACGCGTAGAAGTCGCGGACGGTGGCGGCGAGCTCGGCGTGCTGCAGGAACACCGTGGTGACCTGCTCGGCGAGCCGTTCCTGGGCCTGCCGGGCGGGTTTCGCCTTCAGCTCGCGGCGTTCCACGGCCAACGCCTCCGAAAGCGCCACGCCGATCCCGGACAGCCCGCGGTCGATGGCGGGCAGCAACTCGCGCGAGACCTCGCGGGCGCCTTCGGGAACCCGCAGCAGCGCGTCGACGTCCCGCTGCACCCGGACCGCGAGCTTGCTGACCTGGTAGCGGACGCTGCCGTGCTGGAACTCGGCGATGCTCGACGCGATCGTCTCGCGGCGGCCCACCACCAGGTTGCCCCACTTGACCAGCTGCTTTAGTCGGTCGATGACGGTATCCACATCGGACTCGCCGGCCGCCACCCGGGCCTCGCGCTCGGCCGCGGCCAGCGCCGCGCCGACCTCGCCGGCGGACAGGTCGGCCAGCAGCGTCGAGGTGAACAGCCGCATGATCGCGAGATAGGTGCGGTGCTCGGGTGCCTGCAGGTAGGCGAAGAGCTGCAGGCGCTGCCCGCCGTCGCGGGTCTGCTCGGGAGCCTGCGTGGCCGGCACGTCCGTCGCGGTGGTTCCCGCGACGCCCGCGCGCAGCACGTCGGCATCGTGGTCCGGGGCCGTCACGGTCCGCCACGATATCCGGTCGTGCCGACACGTCCGGTCACCTGGCATGCGGTGGCCGGTCCCACCGGCCCCACGGGTAGCGTTCCGGAAAGATTTGCGAGGTGCGGGGGGCACCTGCGAACCCTCGGTGCGTCCGGACCCGGGAGCCGCTCGGGCGGTGGTATCCGCTCGACGGGATCACGGCCGATCACCAGGGAGAACGCCTATCTGATGGGGATGTTGCCGCGGGCTTCCGGAGAGGCTCGCTCGTACCAGATCGATTTGGAGGAACGGCACCGGTGAGCGCGGGACGGGCGGTCGGACTGTTACTCGGAGTGGCCGCGGACGCGGCGATCGGCGACCCGAAGCGCGGGCACCCGGTCGCGATCTTCGGCAAGGCCGCGCAGGCCGCCGAGCGGGCGCTGCACCGGGACCAGCGGATCGCCGGCGTCGCCTACACCGGCCTGCTGGTCGGCGTCACGGCCGGGATCGGGGTCCTCGCGCAGCGGCTGTCGCGGCGCAGCCCCGTGCTGGAAGCCGCAGTCACCGGCCTGGCCACCTGGGCGGTGCTCGGCGGCTCGTCGCTGGCCGACGAGGGCACCGCGATGGCCCGGATGCTCGACGCCGGGGAGATCGACGCGGCGCGAGCGCGGCTGCGGAACCTGTGCGGGCGGGACTCGGCGGTGCTGGACGGGCAAGGCCTGGCCCGCGCCACCGTCGAATCCGTCGCCGAGAACACCTCCGACGCGGTGGTCGCGCCGCTGGTGTGGGGAGCGATCGCCGGGGTCCCAGGCCTGATCGGCTACCGCGCGGCCAACACCCTCGACGCCATGGTCGGGCACCGCTCGCCGCGCTACCGCAACTTCGGTTGGGCCTCGGCGCGCCTGGACGACGTGCTGAACCTGGTGCCGTCCCGGTTCGCGGCGATGCTGACCTCGGCGTGCGCGCCGGTGGTCGGCGGATCGGCGAGCGGGGCGTGGCGGACGTGGCGGCAGGACGCCTCGGCGCACCCGAGCCCGAACGCCGGGCAGGTCGAGGCGGCGTTCGCCGGTGCCCTGCAGATCCGTCTGGGCGGCCGCACGGTGTACGGCCACGTGGTAGAGCAGCGCCCGGTGCTGGGAGAAGGACGTACGGCGGACGCGGGCGATGTGACCCGAAGCGTCGAGCTCTCGCGGGTGATCGGCACGGTGACGGGAGTCCTGACGGCGGCCTTCGCCCTGACCCGAGCCCTCCGCCGGGACCGCCGCTCCCGCTGAACCCCGAACCCCACCCGGGCTCACACGCGAGGCATCCGGGCTCGCACGCGAGGCATCCGGGCGCCGACAGCACCCCCAACGCCTCACGGCCCGAACGACCAGAAGCACTACCGCCAGACCAGTCTGCGACCAACCGTCCCACGAGGCTCACACCCAACATGAGCCCCAAAAGCCCTGGTCAGCATTTGGGCCCTATAGATGACGCCCGGGATGTGGTGGTGTGGCATCGCGGTGGGGCTGCTGGTGTCTTCGAAGCGCCGAGGCCCTCAGCGCGACCTCACGCGGGCCAGGGTGCCCGACCTACCCGCGGCAAGGCCCGCGGCCGGCTGGATGAGGTGAACGGCCCGTTTGTCGCGCCTATCGTCGTGGACGGATGCTCCTATAGATGTCAAGCGGCGGTTGTGGGGGTTTTTGGAGGGGTTTGTTGTGTTGTGGGGGTGGTGGTGAGTGCGTGGTAGATCTCGCGGGCGACGTAGCGTTTGAGGCAGCGGATGATGTCTTTTTTCGTGAGTCCTTCCTGGGTGCGGCGTTCGACGTAGGCGCGGGTTCGTTCGTCGTGGCGCATGCGGACCAGGACGATGGTGTAGAGGGCATTGTTGGCGGAGCGGTTGCCGCCGCGGTCGAGGCGGTGGCGGTCGGTGCGGCCGGAGGAGGCGGGGATGGGGGCGGCTCCGGTGAGGTGGGCGAATGCGGCTTCGGAGCGCATGCGTTCAGGGTTGTCGCCGGCGGCGGCCAGGAGGGTACCGGCGGTCTGGGTGCCGACGCCGCGGAGTTCCAGCAGGTCCGGGCAGGCCTGTTGGGTCAGCGGGGCGATGGCGTTGTCGAGTTCGGCGATCTCGGTGTCGAGGGCCTGGTAGCGCCGTGCCAGTAGGCGCAGGGCGGCGCGGGTGGCCGTCGGCGGGTGGGCCAGGTCCTGGCCGGGTCGTAGCCGGGCCAGGGTGGTGATCAGTGCGGCGGTGTTCAGGCCGGTGATCTGCTCGCGTAGCACCGCCGGTGCGGAGACCAGCAGTGAACGGATCTGGTTGATCGCCTGGGTGCGGGCTTTGACCGCGCTGGTGCGGGCCACGCGCAGGGCGCGGATGGCCTCGACCACACCGTCACGGCTTTTCGGGATGCCGGTGGCGCGTTCGGCCAGCACCGCGGTGGCTGCGGCGTAGGCATCGATCGAGTCTGATTTTCCTCTCAGGCGACGGGTTTTACGGTCGGGGCGATCCACCTCGATGACGCTGATGCCAGAGGCGGTGAGTACCCGGGCGAGTTCGGCGCCGTAGGCACCGGTTCCCTCGACCCCGATCGCGACGAGCTCACCATGCGACCGCATCCATTCCAGTAGCCGCCGGTAGCCATCGGTGGTGGTGGGGAACTCCTTGTCGGCCAGGTGCCGGCCCACCTGGTCGATCACCGCGCCGTGATGGGTCTGGCCATGGGAATCGACTCCGCCGATGATCCGCGGGCTTTCTTGCGTCATGCTGGTCCTGTCCGTCCTTGCGTCCGTTACCTGGGGCGGCACGCGCCGGTCGGGCGGGAGGACAAGACAGTGACGGGGCTTCTAGCCAAGCTCCTATAAGGTCACAAACGCCCGTCCGGCCGCGTGCGTAGCAACGCCCGGTAAGGCCGACAGATCCGTTCCAGGACAGGCAAGCCGTCAGTCCGTTCGAGGGTCAGACCCACCAGCGGCGTCACTACACACATCGTCACTGTCCGTTCGCTCCACATCAGTTGCCGGAGGCGTGGGGTTGGGTGGATGAGGCGAGTGGTCCGTTTGTCGCGCCTATTGACGTGCACGGTCCGTTCGCTCCACACGAGCGACGTGCAGATGTACCACCGCCGCAGAGAGAGCTCCCGAACGGCCTCTATCGCCCCCAAAAAATGCATTCATGGGTCTTGACCAGCGGTAACGCAATCTCCTGGGCTGGGAAGATCGCCGTGAGGCTTCCGGTGCAGTGGCGAGCTCAAGGCCGGAGCGCTGTTTTCCCTGATCAGTGCGCTTGGGTGATGGCGGGACTGATTTCGGTCGCGGGGCGCTTCCAAGGCCTAGGCGCGACTAGCCGGAGGCGAAGCGCGTTGCTCGTGGCCGGGCTTCCCGGCTGGGTCAGGCTTGGCGGGTTGGTTCGGTTTTGGGGGCTTCGCCGCTGGTGGTGGCGGTTTCCTCGGCCGTCTCGCCGGATTCTCCGGCCGCTTCTTCGCGTTCGCGGCGTTCTTCCTCCGCGATCGCCTCGGCCACCGACACCTTGCGGCGGCCGCTGCTCTTGCCCCGGCCGCCCGGCGTCGGTCCGTCGGCGGGCTCGTCCGCCGCGCCATCCGCGTCGGTCCGGTTTCGCCAGGCCGGGCGGGCGTCGGTGCGGAGCTCCGAGTACACCTGGTAGCCGATCGCGATGATCGCCATGATGCCGAACGCGATCCACTGCAGCGCGTACGAGAAATACGGTCCCGACTCCAGACGCGGCAGCGGCAATGGCTCCAGCACGCCCGGCTGGCCCTCGTGGAGCGAGAGGTAGCCCGGCCGCAGTGCGATACCGGTGCCGTTCGCGATGGTCTCCGCATTCACCGCGTAGGCCCAGCGATGCCCGTCGTGGTCGAACAGCGGACGCTGCTTGCTGTCCTGCTCGTCGGTGCGGACTCGGGCGGTGAGCTTGAGGTCACCGGCCGGAGCGGCCGCGTAGTCCGGCGCCTGGGTGCCGTTGACGGGGCGGATGAAGCCCCGGTCGACCAGCACCGTCGTGCCGTCGTCGAGCCGGAACGGCGTCAGCACTTCGAAGGCGGGCTCGCCGAGCACCGTGCGCTGCCAGGCCAGCGTCTCGCCCTCCGGCAGGTACCGGCCGTGCATCACGACCTGCGACCACTCGGTCTGCTGGTCCGGCACCTGCCCAGCGGGCAGCACCTCCGCCAGCGGCTTCGGCGACGCGTGGAAAGACTCGGAGATGGCGTTGTTGCGCGCCTGGGCCTCGTCGCTGCGGCTGAACTGCCAGGGAGCCAGCAGCGTGAAGCAGAGCGACGCGAACACCACGACCAGCGCGATCAGGCCGAGCCAACCGGGTCGTAGCAAGAACTTCAGGCGCACCCTTCTACGGTAAGCGGCCCGCCCCGAGCCCCGCCGCCACCCCCGCCGCCGCGCTGGCCGCTCGTGACCAGCGCGATCACCGACCGTCACCTGGGTGAACGTCGTTCGCGCGAGAAACCGAGTCTGCCCCGATCCTGGGGGAGGTTTGTGAAGGTTGTCACCTTCGGGCGGCGCGGGGTCAAGCGCTGAGAGCGGAGTGCGCCGCAGTGACGGCTTGTGACGCGTAGCCTCCGCCGAAGAGCACCGTGTGCACCAGCAGCGGGAAGAGCTGGTGGAGTCCGATCCGCTGCCGCCAGCCGTCGGCCAGCGGACTGACCTCCTGGTACGCCGCCAGGACGCGGTCCAGGTGGGGGCAGCCGAAGAGGTGCAGCATCGCGAGGTCGGTCTCGCGGTGCCCGCCGTGCGCGGCCGGGTCGATCAGCCAGGCCCGCTGCGCGCCCCAGTGCACATTGCCGCTCCACAGGTCGCCGTGCAGCCGGGCGGGTGGCTCGGCGGCCCCGGCGAGATCGTCGATCTGGGCGCACACCCGCGAGATCACCGCGTCTGCCCCGGCGCTGAGCGCTCCGGAGTCGACGGCACGCCGCAGGTACGGCTCGACCCGGTGCCGGGCGTAGAAGGACGGCCACTGCTCGCTGGATTCGTTGCGCATCGGCGCGAGGCCGATCCACGCGTCCGCGGGACCGCCCGGTGGCGCTGCGCCGAAAGCAGGTGCGCCGGCCGCGTGCAGCTCGGCGAGATCGCGGCCGAGCCGCTCGGCGGCCGCAGGGCTTGGAGCCGCTTCTGGAACGTGTTTGGTGACCAGCCAGTTCTCGGTATGCCCGTGCACTGCGGGTACGGCGACCGCGCGGGGCTCGGCGAGCCAGACCAGTGATGCCGCCTCGGCCGCGATGGCGCCGGGCATCGTCGCGGGCGCGGTCTTGGCGAAGACCATCTCGCCGTCGTCGAGGCGGACCGCGAACGCGGCAGCGGTGTCGCCCCCGCCGAGTCGGCGCACATCGTCCGCTGCACGGCCGGTGATCTCCGCTACAGCCGCCCGGGCTTGATCGAGCATCATCGTCACAACCGTTCGCGGACCCAGTCGAGCAGACCCGGTGTGGCGGCCTCGACCATCGCCAGCACATCGTCGAACCCGTTCGGGCCGCCGTAGTACGGGTCCGGGACCTCGGCGCCGTCGGCGGAGTCCGGGTCGAAGGAACGCAGCAGCCGCACGTCGGCCGAGCTGTCGACGAGGCGGCGCACCGCCCGGAGGTGCCCGGCGTCCATTGCGATCAGCAGGTCGGCGGCCAGGTGCTCGTCGTCGATCTGGGCGGCGACGTGCTCGGTGGGGTAGCCATGGTCGGCGAGCACCTTCGCGGTGCGCGGGTCGGCCGGTTCGCCGACGTGCCACGGCCCGGTTCCGGCACTGGTGACCTCGACCTGCCCGTCCAGGCCGGCCCGCCGCAACTGCTCGCGGAACACCAGCGCGGCCATCGGGGAACGGCAGATGTTGCCGGTACAGATGAAGGAGATGTGCACGTTTCCCGAGGGTACGGCCCAACCGTGCCCGCCTCCGGCTGCGGGGAGGGGAGCGAACGGCCTGTTCGTCTCGCCTATCGGAGCGAACGGACAGTTCGCTCCGAACAGCGGTTGACGCGAACGGACTGTTCACTCCGCCTAGCGGGACGAACGATCCGTTCGCCCCGCCCGGAGACGGCCGGTCGGTTCGCGCAGACGGCCTTTGGAGCGAATGGGCCGTTCGTCTCCCCTTGCTGGCGTGAACAGGCCGTTCGCTCCTAACAGCAGTTGACGCGAACGGACCGTTGACTCCGCCTACCGGGGCGAGCGGTCCGTTCGCTCCGGATGGGATCGGGGGCGTGGGGACCGCTGGGTTTGCTCGGGGTGAACGGGGGCGTTCGAGTCTTCTGGTGAGGTCGTGGTCCGGCTCGACATCACGAGGGGGTCACCGCCGCCTTTCGCGGCGCACGGGCCGGGCTCCGCCCTGGTTAGACTGCCCGGGATGAACAGCGGGCACGATCAGGATTCGTTGCGGCACCACGGCGATGTCGACGCCGAGCACGGCCTGCTCGATTTCGCGGTCAACGTCCGCCTGGACCGCCCGCCGGCGTGGCTCCGCCACCGCCTCGCGGCGGCGCTCGACCGCCTCGGCCGCTACCCGTCCGCCGCCGACGACCTCGCCGCTCGGGCGGCTGCCGCCGCCCGCCACGGCCGCGACGCCTCCGAGGTGCTGCTGCTGGCCGGCGCGGCGGAGGGCTTCGCGCTCCTGCCGTCGCTGCGCCCCCGCCTCGCGGCGCTGGTGCACCCGTCGTTCACCGAGCCAGAGCTGGCGCTTCGCACCGCCGATGTCGAGGTGGCGCGGGTGCAGCTGGATCCGGCGGACGGCTATCGTCTGGACGCGGGCGCGGTGCCGGAGCAGGCGGACCTGGTGGTGCTCGGCAATCCGACCAACCCGACGTCGGTGCTGCATCAGGCGACGGAGATCCGGCGGCTGCTTCGGCCCGGTCGGGTGGTGGTCGTCGATGAGGCGTTCAGCGACACCGTGCCCGGCGAGCCGGAGTCGCTGGCCGGGTGCCGGGAACCGGGGCTGCTGGTGTTCCGCAGCCTGACGAAGATGTGGGGCCTTCCCGGATTGCGCGCCGGGTACGCGCTGGGCGATCCGGACCTATTACGGCGGCTGGGCCGGTACCGTCCACATTGGCCGATCAACGCGCTGGTCCTGGAGGCCGTGGTCGCCTGCTGCGAGCCGGATGCGTTGGCCGAGTCGGAGCAGGCCGCGGTCGAGTTCGAGGAGCACCGCGCCGGGTTGGTCACGGAGTTGGACGGGATTCCGGGGCTGCAGGTCGCGATGCCCGCACGCGCCCCGTTCCTGCTGCTTCGGGTGGATGGCGGGGCTGAGGTGCGGGATGCGTTGCGGCAGCACGGCATCGCGGTCCGCCGGGGCGACACGTTCCCCGGTCTGGGGTCCGATCACCTGCGGGTCGCGGTGCGCGATCCGGCGCAGAACGCTTTGCTGGTAAAGGCTTTACGCGACATATTGGGACGGGGGTGAGCCGGTGGTGGTTCGGCTTCAAGAGGTGATCGGCGCGTTGGAAGCGGCATATCCGGCCGATCTGGCGGAGAGCTGGGACGCGGTCGGCCTGGTGTGCGGCGATCCCGAGTCGGTCGTGCAGCGGGTGCTGTTCTGCGTGGACCCAGTCGAGGCCACTGTGGACGAAGCGGTGGATTTCGGCGCGCAGCTGGTGGTTTCGCACCACCCGTTGCTGCTGCGCGGGGTGCACGGCGTGCCCGCAGACGACCCCAAGGGGCGGATCGTGCACCGGCTGATCCGTTCCGGGATCGGCTTGTACTGCGCGCACACCAACGCCGACAGCGCCGTGCAGGGCGTGTCGGATGCGCTGGCCGAGGCCATCGGCCTCACCGTGACCGGGCCGCTGGTCCCGCACGCGGAAGGCGCCCGAACCGGGCTGGGGCGCATCGGCGAGCTGCCCGAGGCCGAGCCGTTCCACGAGTTCGTACGCCGCGTCGCGCACAACCTGCCCACCACGGCCTGGGGGGTGCGCGGTGCTGGTGATCCGGACCGTCCGATCCGCACCGTCGCGGTGTGCGGCGGCGCGGGCGACTCCTACCTGGCGGCGGCGGCGGCCGCTGGTGTTGACGCCTACGTGACCGCAGACCTGCGGCATCACCCGGCCGGCGAGCACCTGGCCCGGGCCGCCGTCCCCGGCGCCGAGGTGCCGGCCCTGGTGGACGTGGCGCACTGGGCCAGCGAATGGCCGTGGTGCCAACAGGCCGCGGACACGGTCGCCGCCGCGTTGCCGGATACAGTCGAAGTCCTCGTTTCCACCCGCCGCACTGACCCGTGGACCGTTCACGCCGGCGCGGCATCAGACCCAGGGAGGGCGCTCGCGTGAAAGCCGACCCCGCCGTTCAGCGACGGCTGCTCGATCTCGCGGAGGCGGACGCGGAACTCAACCGCGTCGAGCACCGCCGGCGCACGCTGCCCGAGCTGGAGCAGATCGGGCAGGCCGAGGGCGAGGTGCGCGCCAAACGCGACGAGCTGGTGGTCGCCCAGACCGCGTTCAGCGACCTGGACCGCGAGGTCAAGCGCCTGGAGAACGAGGTCGACCAGGTGCGCGCCCGGGAGCAGCGGGATCGCGACCTGATGGCCGCCGGGGCGTCCGCGAAGCAGCTCGAAGACCTGGAGCACGAGCTGCAGACGCTCGCCCGCCGGCAGGGCATCCTCGAAGACGAGCAGCTCGAGGTCATGGAGCAGCGCGAGGCACTCGAAACGAACGTGACGAAGTCGCGCGAGATGCTCGCCGCGGCCGAGGAGCGGCTTGCGGAAATCCAGTCGCGCCGCGACGAGGCGCTCGCCGGCCTCGAAGTGGCGGAGGCGCGCCGCCGGGGCGAGCGGAACCTGATCGCCAAGGCGTTGCCGGCGGACCTCGCCGCGCTCTACGAGCGGATCCGAGCACAGCGCGGCGTCGCCGCCGGGTTGCTGCAGGGTGCCCGGTGCAGCGCGTGCCGGATCGAGCTGGACCGCACCGCGTTGACCGAGGTGCATGAGGCGGCGGCCGATGACGTGGTCCGCTGCGAGGAGTGCGGCGCGATCCTGGTGCGGACAGGGGACAACCGGTGAGCTTGCGGGTTGTCGTCGAGGCCGATGGTGGGTCGCGGGGCAACCCCGGCCCGGCCGGATGCGGTGCCGTGGTCCGCGACGCCGGGTCCGGGGAGGTGCTCGCCGAGCGCTCGATCGGTCTGGGTGTCACGACCAACAACGTGGCCGAGTACCAGGGCGTGATCGCGGGCCTGCGGGCGGCGGCGGAGCTCGGTGCTGCCGCAGTCGGGGTGCGGATGGACTCCAAGCTGGTCATCGAGCAGCTGGCCGGCCGCTGGAAGGTCAAGCACGCGAACCTGCAGCCGCTGGCCGCCGAGGCGAGGCAGCTGATCGCCGGATTCGAGCAGGTGAGCCTGGAGTGGGTGCCCCGCGCCCAGAACGCCCACGCCGACCGCCTGGCCAACGAGGCGATGGACCAGCAGGCGAGCAGCGACCAGTCCGGCGGCGGTGCCCGACCGGTCGGGGATCCCGCTGCCGGGACGAGCAGCGCGCGGATCCGCCCGTCCGGGTGGCTCGGCGCCAACGGCACGCCGACGAAGATGTTGTTGCTGCGCCACGGTCAGACCCCGATGTCGGTGGACCGGCGCTACTCCGGACGGGGCGATGTCGCGCTGACCCCGCTGGGGGAGCGGCAGGTGCGCGCGGCGGGCAAGCGGCTGGCCGCGATGGACGGGGTGATCACCCAGGATGGCGTCGCGCCGGTGATCTCTTCGCCGCTGACCCGGGCCCGGCAGACCGCGCAGGCGGTGGTCGACGCCACCGGCGGCGAACTGCACTTCCACGACGGCCTGCTGGAAACCGACTTCGGCGACTGGGAGGGCCTCACCTTCGGCGAGGCCTCCGAGCAGTACCCGCAGCTGCACCGCAAGTGGCTCGGCGACCCGAGTGTCCTGCCGCCGGGCGGCGAATGCCTCGACGAGGTCTACCAGCGGGTCACGCGGGCCCGCGACGATCTCCTGGAGCAGTACGCGGGTCAGACGATCATCTTGGTCAGCCATGTGACCCCGATCAAGGCCTTGCTGCGGCTGGGCCTGGACGTCGGCCCGTCGATGTTCTACCGCCTCCACCTGGACCTGGCATCGCTGTCCATCGTGGAGTTCTACCCCGACGGCAACGCCTCGGTCCGCCTGGTGAACGACATCTCCCACTGGTCCTGACGCCCGTTCGGGCGACGAGTGAAGGGCACTTCTGACCGGCACGGTCGGCAACCGGCACAGTCCGTCAAGGGTGCCCTTCGCCTGAACAGATCCGTCTGGTGTGGACGTTTTCGGCGTCTCCGATCGGGGCAGCGGCTTGGGGTGGCCTGGGTGGCGCCGCGAAGTGCTCGCGGTTCTGAGTTGGTCGGGCGCTCGGATCGGGTTGGTGCGGACGTGAGATTCGCTGGTTCAGACCATTGACATGTGTGAGGTGGGTTAGTCGCCGACGTCGAACGCGACCTGCTCAAGCGGTACGCCGACCCGGCGGTGACCGCCCAGCCGGAAGAGCTGGCGCAGCGCGGCGGGGCCTACTACTCGGAGGCGGCGGTGCAGTTGGTCCACGCCCTGACGCAGGCGGCCCGGAGGAGCACTGCACGAGCTGTGCCCGGTGCTGTTCGAGCTGGCCGACGGCGGCGATGCGATCGGCGCGGAGCTGGTCGATCGCCTCTCCGACGAGATCGGGCTGCTCGCCACCGTGACCCTGCGCCGGTTGGGGCTGGTCGATGGGCCCACGACGGTGGTCCTCGGTGGTGGGGTGCCCACGGGGGCCGGGCGGCGACTGGTGCCGGACATCCGGCGGCGCTGCGCGAAGGTCTCGCCCGAGGTGGACGTCCGCATCGTCGAGGCGGCCGCCGGTGATCGGCGCGGGGCTGCGCGGCCTGGACCGGATCGGGCGCCGACCCGGCCGCCCTCCGGAAGCTGACCGGAGCCGACTCCCGCCGCGCGGGGCAGCTCGGTTGAGCGGGGTGGCGATTTCGCGCGAAATCGCCACCCCGCCCCTCCCCGGGCGACCACCCGGGTTGCGGGAGGCGTGCACGGACTAGAATCAGATCCGCGGATGAGTCGGCTGGGTGACTGCGGCGGGAGCGATCCCGTCGAGGAAAGTCCGGACTCCATAGAGCAGGGTGGTTGTCAACGGCAACCCGGGGCGACCCGCGGGACAGTGCCACAGAGAACAGACCGCCCGGCGAACTTTCGCCGGGTAAGGGTGAAACGGTGGTGTAAGAGACCACCAGCACCCCGGGTGACCGGGGTGGCTAGGTAAACCCCACCCGGAGCAAGGCCAAGAGGACGCCGGCCAGGCGTCTGCGCGGACGTTCGAGGGCTGCTCGCCCGAGGTCCGCGGGTAGGCCGCACGAGCCTGTCGGCGACGGCAGGCCCAGATGGATGGTCACCGACCGGGCAGGCCGCAAGGCCCCCGAAAACAGAATCCGGCTTACAGGCCGACTCATCCGCCCTTCTTGCTTCCAGGCTCGTTTCGCGCGGCGGTGTGGGTAGCGGAAATCAGACACCGCCTAGTCAGCGGTGTCCCCGCCTAGTACGCGGCTTCGGGGACCGGCCTCGCCAAGAGCCCCGACAGGATGGGCACGGTCTGAGAACCCGCCGCGGTGCAAGTTGCGTGCGTGGGCCAAGCGGCTTCGCCGCTTGCGGCGACTCGAGCAGGGCGTCGCTTTGCGCGTCGCGGTGACCGTTGCATGGGCGAGATGAGCGGCGCCGCTGCGGGGGTGCTTTGGGCGGGCGTTGCTTTGCTTGTCGTGGTGGTCGTTGCCTGGGTGGCTGCGCGGCTCGTTGGCCTGATCGTGGCGACCGTTGTGGGGGCGCGTGGTTGTGCCGATTGGTGGAGCCGGTTGCGTCCGGGCGGGG
Organism: Saccharopolyspora pogona; assembly: GCF_014697215.1. Lineage (GTDB taxonomy): Bacteria > Actinomycetota > Actinomycetes > Mycobacteriales > Pseudonocardiaceae > Saccharopolyspora > Saccharopolyspora hattusasensis. The sequence continues at coordinate 4,809,209 of NZ_CP031142.1, read as the reverse complement.
GTTCGCGGGCCGGGCTTCGTCGGGGTGCTCGTGCGGCGTTGATCGTGGTGGTCTGGTGATCGACCCGGAGATCGTTTGGTGCGCCGGACGGGTTAATCTCTTCGTGCGCACGATGGGCGTTTTGCGAGGTTTCCCAGCGTGTGCGTTCAGTTGCGGAGGGTGACGTCGTTGGGTTCTTGAGGCCGGGGCGATCGTTGCGGGGAGGCATCGGTTTCTCAGGAGTCCGCAACGCCGCGCCGATCTTCGCCGCCGCCGGTCGGCAACTTCTTTCTTCCCGCGCGTTGAAACGCGCTGATCCACCTTCGGAGCCAGAATGACGAGATTCGTGGCGCCCGGCGTCGGCGAACACGACGAGATACCCGCCGCGACCCCGAGCGAGCGGACCACCGCGGCGGCGGTCGCGGGGGGTTTGCGATCTGCCGGACGTCCCTTCCGGGACGCCGCCGCGTGGTCGATCGGCGGCCTGTCGTTCCTCGTCAGCGCGTTGTTCCTGGCCGTGAACCTGGCCTACAACCAGTGGAACTTCATCCCCCCGGTCGACGACGCCTACATCCACTTGCAGTACGCGCGCCAGATCGGTACCGGGCACTTCCTGCAGTACAACACCGGTGACCCGATCAGCACCGGCGCGAGCAGCCTCCTCTACGTGCTGATCCTCGGCGGCGCCTACGCGCTGGGCGTCCAGGGCGCGGCCTTCCTTCCGTTCGCGATGACGTTCGGCGCGCTGTGCCTGGCGTTGACCGCCGCGGGCACCTACCGGCTCGGCACCCGGCTCGTCGGCCGCCAGGTCGGCATCTTCGCCGGGCTGCTCGTCGCGCTCAGCGGCCCGCTGGCCTGGGGCGCCACCAGCGGCATGGAGATCGCGTTCGTCGCCTTCCTGCTCGTCTCGCTGCTGCTGGTGTTCACCAGCGAGCGCGCGCAGAGCCGGTTCGTCTGGACTCCGCTGGTCGCGGTGGCGGCCGCGCTGACCCGGACCGAAGCGCTGCTGTTCGCCGGGATGCTCGGCCTGGCGATGATCTGGCACGTGATCGCGCACGCCCGCGGCACCCGCGCCGCCTGGCCGCGCGTGATCGGCCGGATCCTCTGGATCGGCCTGCCGGTCTACGCCGCAGGGGCCCAGTACCTGTACTACTGGTCCGCGACGGGTTCGGCGGAGCAGAACGGCGTGCTGGCCAAGTCGCTGCTGCACATGCCGGCGGTGTACCCGCTGGAAGTCGCGGACAAGGTGCTCAGCAATTTCCGCATCTTCCTGGACGCTTTCACTGGACTGTCCACTCAGGACTACGTCTTCCCCGGTGCGTTGCTGCTCGCGGTGGCGGGCGTGATCGGGCTGTTCCGGCGGTTCCCGCAGTGGCGCGGCCTGGCGCTGGCCGCCGGGCTCGGGGTCGTGCTGGTGCTGGCCTCGGTGTCGACGCTGGAGTACTCCGACATCCACCACATGCGCTACGTGCAGCCGCTGATGCCGATCCTGCTGCTGTTCGGCGTCATCGGGATACACTCGGCGGCGCAGCTGTTCACCGGTGGCGCGCGGCGGTCCGTGCTGGTCGGCGGGGTCGTGGTGGCCTTGCTGTTCACCGTCTCCCAACTGCCGGCGTGGAGCCTGCGGCAGGCGCAGCAGGCCGCCGGGATCCGGGACCAGCAGGTGACCATCAGCCACTGGATCAAGGGGCACCTGCCGCGCGGGGCGAGCGTCGCGGTCAACGACGTCGGCGCGATCGCCTACTTCTCGGACCGCTACGTGGTCGACCTGATCGGGCTGGCCACCACCGGGTTCGCCACCCCGAACCTGCAGGTGCCGGCAGCCTCTACGAGGAACTGCGGCACCTGCCGCAGCAGCGGCGACCGGACTACTTCGTCATCTTCGACTCGTGGAGCGTGCACGGCCTCGGGGAGGGCGGCCTGTTCGGCCGCGAGCTGATCACCTTCGAGCTGAAGTCGCCGACCTTCTCGCACACCACGATCGGCGGGCTATCGGCCTGCCAGGCGGCGCGGACCTGCAACAAGGTGACCATCTACCAGGCCGACTGGAACGCGCTGGGTTCCGGCGCCGAGCCGCTGCAGGCGCCGAACGGGCAGATCCGCGACCGCCTCAACGTCGCCGACCTGCGCGACGAGGAACGGCACGACTACCAGGTGATGCCGGCGCACCAGGGCTTCCAGCCGGAAACCCACGTCAAGACGGTCACCGGGCCCGACGGCGGCGACGTGGTCGACAGCGGTCGGCACGTCATCGGCGGCGAGAGCTTCACCTTCCATGACCTGATCCCGCACCAGCCGCTGACGGTCATGGCGCGCATCGACGCGACCGAGCCGGAGGCCGCCGAGCCGACCGGTTCCCGGGCCATCCAGGTCGAGGTGAACGGGGAGGTCGCGGGCATCTGGCAGTTCGACGCCGATCCGCGCGGCTGGGTGGAGACCACCTTCGAGATCGCGGCCGAGCTGGTCACCGATTCGGCCGTGACCATCGAACTGGGCCCGTTGCAGGAATTCCTCGGCCCCTATCCGGATTACCAGTCCTACGCGTACTGGGCCAGCCAGTGACCGCTCCAGTTCCGGACGACCCGGCCGATGCCGGGGCGTCCGGCTTCCGGGCCGCCCGCCGGAATCGTGAATCGTCCACTGTGCACCCGGCCGGTCTCCGTCGGGGGACGGCCCTGCCCGCCGGTCGCTGTACCGGAACCGCTACCCTGAGTTGGCGCGCCAAGATCACCTTGTTCCGATCCGGCCCCGCGATTTCACATTCGCGTGATCCGGTCGGGTGCATCATGACGCGATGTGCGGAAATCCACTGGCTCACCGGAAACGTGCACGGTGTGTTACGAAGGGGCTCGCAAGCGGGTGAACAGCCATACTGATCCAGACCAGAACCGGCCTGGTGAGCGTCTTCTTCCCGGTGGTGCGCCGAAAGTGGCTTGCCCGAAAGGCCTATTCACGGTGTGACGGCGACGGCTACGCGCGACCGATTCCGCCACACCGGAACTCGCAACCACTACTTCTGGTGACCATGCCATGTTCTACTCGTACCTGCGTGCCGGGGCCGGCCCGGAACGCTGAGGTACCGACCCGACGACACTCAGCGCAATCAGGGATAAAGAGATGACCGCCATGCCGCTGGAAACACTGGCGCAACTGGACGTACTGGCGCAGCAGACACAGGTGGGCACGGGAGGCATTCAGGGCTGGATCCTCGAAAACCTGCTGCCGCTGCTGCTGCTCACCGTCGCGATCCTGCTGCTGTGGCTGGGCGGCGGCAAGGGCGACAACGCGGGCGTCATGCGCCGCGTCGGCGGGGTGATCGTCGCGCTCGCGATCGTCGGCCTCGCCGTCAACGGGGCGGGTGTCAACATCGGCACGTTCATCGCTGGCCTGTTCAGCACCAGCGGCGGGTGATCCGGCGTGCGAATACGGACCGACGACGAGATCTACCGGGTCGACGCGGTCTGGCTCGGCCCACCCAAGGCGACCTTCCCGTGGCGGGCCCGCTACGTCGCCTGGGGCGTGGGGCTCGTGGTGTTCCTGATCGTGCTCGGGGTCGAGCGCCGGATGAACATCGGCTTCGGCTTCTTCTCCACCGCGTGGGCCGTGGTCATCACGGTCGTCGTCACCCGGATCATCTGCTCCCGGATCGGGCACGAACGCCCGCTGGGTGCGGTGCTGGTGATGTGGCTCCGCGAGCTCACCACGCCCCGCGAGAAGACGTCCGGCACGGGCGGCGCCGCCAGCGCGGCGCGGATCAGGGTGAAGGCGCAGCGGCCTCGGCCCAGGAAGAAGTCCAAGCGGGTTCGCCCGCAGCAGCCGCAGCAACCGCAGCGGCCCGCCCGGTCCAGGCAGCCGGCGGCCCGCGGCACGGTTCCCAGCAGGCGCACGCGTAGCAAGGAGGTTCGCGGTGTTCGGTCGCCGGCGAGGCCGTGAGCGCAACACGCACCAGGTTCCGGGTCCCCGCGGTTCGAACGGCAAGGTCCGCAGCGCCAGCGGAAAGCAGAGCAAACGCGGCCGCGGACCCAGCGACGAGCAGTCCATCCCGAACTACACGCCGTCGATCGCCGCGCGGTCGATCGACGGCCACGTGCTGCGCACCGGCCAGGACGTGTTCGCCTGGTACCGGCTTTCGCCGCAGCGTTGGTCCTTCCGCTCCGATTCACAGCGCCAGGACCTGATCGCCGCGATCGCCGGCCAGTACGCCGAACTGCAGGGCCGCTGGATGCACCTGCGCGTGACGAACCGGCCCTACCCGATCAGGATGTGGGCCGAGGCGCACGTGCACAACGCGCGCAACCCCATGCCGGACGCGCCCGGTGCGCTGTCCTTCGACGACTACATGGTCGGCGAGCAGCAGCAGCTGATGGGCCGTTCCATGGCGGAGAAAGAGGTCTACCTGGGCGTCCAGGTGCAGACCCGCAACGTGGTGGACCGCGCCGTCGAACGCGCCGCGCCGCTGCTGCGCCGGGTGTTCCCGGAAGCGGTGGACGCCGAACTCGTCGCGCTGGACAGCGAGATCGAGCACCTGGACCAGGTGATCGGCTCGGCCGGGCTGGACGGGCGTCCGGTGAGCGCCGAGGAGATCTCCTGGCTGATGCACCGCTCGTGCTCGCTGGGCCTGCCCGCGCCGCGCAACCTCCCCGCGGTGCCCGGCTCTCCGTGGGAACCGGAGGACCTCGCGTCCTTCACCGACGCCTCCGACATGCACCAGGACCCGTACGCGCCGACCGTGACGGTGCGCGGCCGCACCGGCTCGAACGCGGGCGTCACCCGGCACCTCGCGGTGCTCACCGTCGGGCAGACCCACGGCCTGCAGATCCCGGAGATCGACGACCCCTGGGTGCAGCACTCCGACCGGCTGCCCGCGCCCGTCGAATGGTCCGCGCGGATCTACGTGCGGCGCCCCGAAGACGTCGGCGGCGAGCTGCAGAGGCAGATGAACAAGGTGCGCTCCCAGGTGCGGCACTACACCGAGGAGCACGGCCTGGAGCCGCCGACCTCGCTGGCCCGGCAGGCGGGCCGGGTGCTGGAGGTCGACGACGAGATGACCTCCGGCTTCACCGCGCTGGCCACCCGGGTCAAATCCTGGTGGCGGCTGGCGGTTTCCGGCCCCACCGAGCGGGACGCGCTGCGGTTGGCGCAGCAGATCCTCGACCTGTACAAGCCGAAGGTCGCCATCGAGCACCCCGAAGCGCAGTACGCGATGGCGCGTGAATTCATCCCCGGCGAGCCGTTGGCCAACAGCGCCTACCTGCGCCGAGGATCGGTGGTCTGGGCGGCTTCCGCGGTGCCGCAGGCGACCGCGGAGGTCGGCGACCGGCGTGGCGTCCTGCTCGGCGAGACCTGCACCGCGACCCGGCGCCCGGTGGCCTGGGACCCGTGGATGGCGCAGGAGATCCGCGACGCTTCCGGCCTGACCGCAATAGTCGCCGGGTTGGGTGGGGGCAAGGCGCTTGCCCTGGAAACCCCGCTGCCCACGCCGACTGGCTGGACCACGATGGGTGAGGTCAAGGTCGGCGATCAACTGCTGGGAATGGATGGCAAGCCGACTCGCGTGATCGCCGCAACCGACGTTTTGCTCGATCGTCCGTGTTATGACGTGGTGTTCGCGGATGGGTCCGTGATCCGCGCCGACGCGCAGCATCAATGGCTGACTCGGACGAGGAAGGACTGGAAGGCCCAGAACCGGCTAGCGGAACGACTCCGCCGGGCCGCCGCCACGATGTCGAGCCCGGAACCGCCTCCGGGTAGCTGCGCCTGCGGCTGTGGCCAGCCGACGAAGGTGTGGACATACCGGCGTACCCCTGACGCCCGCAGCGATGGCACGGTCTACTATTCGCGTTTCGTTCGCGGGCACCAGCGCCGTGGTGAGATCTCGCTGGAGGTCAATCAGCGCCCCACGATCCATACGACCGCTGAGATCGCTGCGACGCTCAGTTCCGGCGGGCAGCGAAACCACGCGGTTCCGGTCGCAGCGGCGTTCGACCTGCCGGAAGCCGACTTGCCCGTCGAGCCGTACCTGCTTGGGGCGTGGCTCGGCGACGGAACCTCGTGTCGAGCGGCCATCACGGTCTTCGATCGTGAGATCATCGACGAGATCGAGTTTGCCGGCCAGGAGTGCCGGTATCGTCCGTCGCAACGGGATTACGGCTTGCCGGGTGCGGTGCAGCAGAATTTGCGGCGGATGGGCCTGCTGGGCGACAAGCACATCCCGGCCGCCTACCTACGAGCGTCCGAAAGGCAGCGCCGCGCGTTGCTCGCCGGTCTGCTCGATACGGATGGGTACTGCAAGCCGTCGGGTGGCATCGAGTTCTCCGTGACGAACCAGCGACTGGCTCGGGATGTTCACGAGTTGGTGCTGGGACTGGGATACCAGGCTCGGTTGCGCACGAAGCAGGTAAAGGGGCGGCATCCGCACACCTCGACCGCCTACATCATCTCGTTCACCACCTCGGACAAGGTGTTCCGGCTCTCGCGGAAGCTGGCGCGGCTCAATCCGAGCATTCGGGACACGAACCGCTATCGCTACATCGCCGATGTAGTGCCGGTGGAATCTGTTCCGGTGCGTTGTGTCCAGGTGGATAACGCGGACCACATGTATCTGGCCGGGGAGACGTGCATCCCCACGCACAACTCCTTCCTCGGCGGCGGCACCGTCTACAAGACGCTGCGCTCCGGGGCGCACTGGACGCTGCTGGACCCGTCCGGTCCGCTGGCCGCGCTGTGCGAGCTGCCCGAGCTGCGGCCCTACGCCCGGCCGATCAACCTGCTCAACGCCCAGCCCGGCATCCTCAACCCGTACCGGGTGGTCGCCGAGCCGGAACTGGAGCACTTCGTCGACGAGGAAGACCCGGAGCGCAGCTGGCGTCGCGAGCGCGCGCTGGCCGCGGCCACCCGCCGCCGCCTGGTGCTCGACGTGCTGACCGGGCTGCTGCCGTACGAGGTGGCGCGACTGCCGCAGACCCGGATCGTGCTGCTGCGCGCGGTCCGCGCAGTCGGCGGCCGGCCCGACGCCCACCCGGGCATGGTCTTCGAGGCGTTGCGCCGCGACGCGAGCGAACACCACGAGCACGCCGTGGTGGTGGCCGACTTCCTCGACGAGATCCGGGAGCGGATGTCGCTGCTGATCCCCGAGGTCAACGCCGACCCGTACTCCGAGCGTCGCGAGGACCGGCTCACGGTGTTGACCATGGCGGGCCTGACGCTGCCGAAGGACGGCGTCGGCCGGGAGCACTGGACCGACGCGGAGGCGCTTGGCGTCGAGATGCTCAACCTGGCCGCCTGGCTGACGCAGCGGTCGATCTACGAGCGGCCCAAGAACGAGCGCAAGGGCGTGTGGATCGACGAGGCGTTCTTCCTCTCCGAGGTGCCGACCGGCCGGGTGCTGATGAACCGGTTCGCCCGCGACTCCCGGAAGTGGAACGTCCGAGTCCTGCTGTCCAGCCAGATCCCGGCGGACTTCCTGCGCATCCAGGGTTTCGTTTCCCTGCTGGACTCGGTGTTCATCGGGCGGCTGGACGACGAGCAGGCGCAGGCCGACGCGCTGCGGCTGCTCAAGGTGCCAGTCGGCGCCGGGTACGAACAGGTGGTGGCGGCGCTGGGCCGCCGCCCCGGCCCGGCCCGCAACGCCACCGAGCGCGACCACGCGCCGCGCCAGTTCATCTTCGGCGACGGGGCCGGCGGGGTGGAGAAGATCCGCATCGACTTCTCCGGCCCGCACCTGGACCACGTGCGCGACGCGCTGGACACCACGCCGACCGCCGACGACCGCGTCGAACGCCGGGCCCTGCAGCCGGTCGACAACGGCGCGAACTCCGACTCCAGCGTCCCGGCGCTGCGCTCGGCCGAGGAGTACGCGGACGACTTCGAATCGTTCGACGAATTCGAGCTCGAAACGGTCGGCATCGGCTACACCGATGACGGCAGCGAGCGCTCGACCGGTCGGCCGGGCGAGCGGGGTGGGGAAGATCACGTCTGACATGATCATTTTTGAAGGAAGTTGGCGTGGGGTCGGTGAAAGCCAAGCCGATCTGTCAGCAACCTGGTTCCCCGGCCTTGCCGGGTGGCGGCGAGTTGCGTCGTGACAGCCCGATGGAAACCCATGCAAGACCCGCACTGTGCGGGCGGCGGGTATCGCCACGGGAAGACCACATCGAACGGTGTGGCCAACGTTCGTCTGGGGACAGGCGGCTCCGGAGGTGCACGTTCTTATGCACCTCCGGAACGGTGGGGAAGACGCGCGGTAAGCCGCGTACTGATCATGGTGGCCGTGATTGGCACCGTGCTGGTCCGGTGGCGTCGTGAGCGCGAACGCGGGCTGGGGCTCTCGAGTTCCAAGAACGCCGTCGCGCGCACGACCCCCCGGCGCCGCGCGTTCGCGCTCGTCGCCGGGCTGATCGCGATCCAGGCGCTGATCGGCGCCCCGGCCTGGGGTCAGGGCTTCGACTGCAAGGAAGCGCCCAACCCTGAGCGACCGGGCTCGGGCATGGTCGGAGCGCTGGATCCCGCGCCGATGGGTGTCGGGAATCCGGGCAGCGCCTACGACGAGGTCGGCTACGCCGGGCTGGTCTGGCACACCTACGACCTCGGCTGCGGCCCGCAGGGCGTGACCAATCCGAACGCGCTGGTCGACACTTGGCTCGGCAACGAGATGTTCAACGTCGCCAAGAACCTCGTCGGCGCCACCAACGGCCTCCACTACGCGCTGCTCAACGGCGACCTGATGGACCCGCTGGACGACGTCATTGCCACCGGCACCGTCGCGCTCTACGACAGCGTGTTCACCCCGTGGTTCGGGCTGGTCGCGCTGGTGCTGGCGATAGTGCTGTTCCGCTACATCTGGCAGGGCGACCTGGCCACGATCGGCAAGCGGGGCATGTGGGCGCTGGCGGGGCTTTGGTTCGCCTCCGCGACCTACCTGACGCCGCTGGTCTACACGCACGCGCTGGACGACGTGGTGATCACCGGGACCTCGGCTGTGCAGGCGGGGTTCCTGCGGGAGGTCGGCGTCGACGAGGCCAACGCGCTGCCGACGCTGCTGCACGACCAGGTCATCTACCGCAACTGGCTGCGCGGCGAGTTCGGCTCGCCCGACTCCCCGCAGGCCCAGCAGTTCGGCCGGGACCTGCTGCGCGCGCAGGCGTGGACCAAGCAGGAGGTCAACGACGGGGCCGACGCCGGTTCACCGGAGCCGAAGAAGCAGGCTTTCGAGGACGTCGCCGGCAAGATGGGCAGTTCCTACGGCTACTTCCAGGGTGTCGACGGCAGCCGCGTCGGCTCCGGGGTGCTGGCCCTGGTGCAGGGCCTGTCCTACGCGGCGTTCCAGCTGCTCGCGAAGGCGGCGATCCTGCTCGCCCAGGTGCTGCTCCGGGTGCTGATCCTGGCCGGGCCGCTGATCGGGCTCGTTGCGCTGATCTACCACCAGGTGCTGCGCACCATCGGCCGGGTGGCCGGGGCCGCAGTGCTCAACGTGGTCATGATCTCGGCGCTGGCCGGGCTGCACACCCTGATCCTGACCTGGATCTTCGACCCGCTGCGCGGATTCTCGGCGCTGACCCAGATCCTGCTCGCCGCGCTGGTCACGGTGGTGTTCCTGCTGGTCGCCAAGCCGGTCCGGCGGATCGGCCAGATGGTCCAGCTGTCGGTGGGCACGGTCGGCCGCGCCATGCCGCGCGCCCCGCAGGGCCTGTTCGCCAAGTTCCGCGGGCGCGGGCGGTCGGAGGAAGAGGGCGGCAACTTCTGGGACCAGGTGCGCGACATGGATTCCGATGAGGAGCACGGGACGCCGCAGCGCGGCCGCCGGCGGAGCCGGCCGGAGGCACAGCACATGTCGGTCGCGGCGACCGCGCAGCGGTTGGACCGCGACGCGCCGGCCGCGGTGGCGGCGGGCGCGGGAACCGCGTTGCCCGCCGGAGGCGCGGCGCGCCGACCAGGCGGAGCGGCGGCGCTGCCGGAGGCGCGGAGCACGAGCCGAGTGGTCGATACCAACCCGGTGGCGGATGCCAAATGGGATGGAATGGACGAAGATCCGGTGCTGATCCCGTCGCGCACGGCCGGTTCCCCGGTCCCCGGACCGCCGGAACAACCGGCACCGCGCCGAGCGGAGATGGAGGTCGTGGCCGGCCGTCCGGTCTACGTGGTCTACCGGCCTTCCCGAGGGCTGGAGGTAGCCGATGGCTGAGCGGAAGAGGGGTAGCTGATGCCGATCCGGACGCATCGCGGCCGGGCCGCGGTGTACCGCAGGCTGTGGGGCTGGCCGTTGCGCTCGCCGAAGCACCTGGCGACTGCGGTGATCGCGCTCGCCGTGGTGGCTACTGCCATCGGTTTCCTGCTGCCCGAGCCGCCGCCGAGCGGGAACATGGCCGCCCCCCGCACCTCCGCGTCCCAGCGCTCGGCGGTGGTGCCGCCGCCGACCCGGACGAAGTCGCCGCCGACGATCACGGTGCCGCAGGCCGCCCCGGCGCCGGTCGCCCCCGACCCGGCCGGGCTGGCCGTCGTCGAGCAATGGGGCAAGGCGTGGGTGGACCACCCGGTCGGCGCCGACCGCCAGCAATGGCTGGACAAGCTGCGCCCGTACACGACGGACGAGTTCCTCACCGAGATGGCGTCGGTGGATCCGGGCAACGCGGGCAACGTGATCACCGGTGCGACCACCGCGGTCAGTTCCACCGGGGGCTCGATAGTGGTGCGGTTGCCAACCGACATCGGCGCGCTCTCGGTGACCGTGAACAAGACCCCTGCCGGTTGGCGAGTCGCCCAGTACGACAAGGAAGGTTGACATGCGGAAGCTCGTGGTTGCGTTCGTCGTGCTCGCGGGTTTCGCAGGTCTGATCGGCGTCGGCGCGGTGACCGCCCTGCTGGTCGGCAGCGGTGGGCGGGGCGCGGGTTGGTCCAACTGCAGCGCAGACCTGGGGCCGTGGGGCGATGGCGCGGGCCGCGGCGAGCGGGACGCCGCGACGCTGTCCGGCGAATCGGTCGCCATCGCCAAGCGCATCATCGAGATCGGCAAGCAGCGCGGCCTGCCGCCGCGGGCCTGGCAGATCGCGATCCAGGCGGGCAAGACCGAGTCGAACCTGGTCAACGTCTTCCACGGCGACCGGGACTCGCTGGGCATCTTCCAGATGCGGCCGTCCATGGGCTGGGGCTCGGTCCAGCAGGTCACCGACGTGGACTACGCGATCAACAAGTTCTACGACGTGCTGCTCGCGGTGCCTCGCTGGGAGGAGATGCGGCCGGGCGACGCCTCCCAGCGGGTGGAGCGGTCGGCGTTCCCGCTGCGTTATCACAAGTGGGAGCCGATGGCCGCGCACCTGGTGAGCGTGGAGGGCAACGTCGAGGGCATCAGCTCCTGCCAGGACCTGCCCAGCGCTGGCGTGCTGGCCAGCCAGGCGATCCAGTACGCCCAGACCCAGCTCGGCAAGCCGTACGTGTGGGGCGCGGCGGGGCCGAACGCCTTCGACTGCTCGGGCTTGACGCAGCAGGCCTGGAAGGCGGCCGGGGTGGAGATTCCGAAGTACTCGCAGAGCCAGTATTTCCAGGGCGGCGCGCACGTCCCGCTGGCCCAGGCGCAGCCCGGTGACCTGGTGTTCTGGGGGTACGGCCGGGATCCGAACGGAATCCACCACGTGGCGCTGTACCTGGGCGACAACGAGGTCCTGCACGCGCCGCAGCCCGGCGAGGCCGTCGAGGTGACGAAGTTGTGGGACGGCGGCCAGCTGCTGCCCACGGTGGTCCGCCCCGCCGCCGATCCGGCGCCGTCGAGCGGGGCTGGATCCTCGACGAGCGAGCCCGTCCCGCCTGCCGGGACCGCGCCGCGCGAGCCCGGTGCGCCCGCCGACACGCCGTCGCCGGGCGCGCCCGCTCCTGCCGCCGGGGGTGCGCGGTAGGTAAGAATGGCGGCGGCCTGCTGACCTTCGGAAAGGGTTGATCATGTTCACGCCGGACCCGATTCCGTGGCCGTCTCGTCCGCCCGCATCGAGCACGCCGCTGGGGGACTACCTGACCCGGCAGCCCCTGCCCGGGGTGGACGGCGGGTACGCGGTGCTGCCGCGATCGCTGGCCGAGGCCATGCCGCTGCCGTGGCAGCAGCAGATGAGCAACCTGCTGGCGGAGTTCCACCAGGCCTTCGGGCACCTGCAGTGGCCCGTGTACCGGGTGGTGCCGTCCCGCTACGAGCGCCTGGTGGACCTCGACGACGACCAGCTCGCCGAGGTCGGGTGCACCGTGGAGGTCGGCGACAACGGCGACCTGGAATACCGGATGCGGGATGGTCGCCGCATCGACAACCCGGAGACTCACCAGGTGCTGGTGTCCTGCTTGGACCCGATCCCGCGGCAGGACCCCGGCGGCCAGCAGCCGATGCCGGCCGCGCCTCCCCCACCGGCCTGGTGAGGTTGGGACATACCGGTCGTGTCGCGGCCCGGAGCGTGACAGGTGCGCGCTGTCGTGCGAGGCTCGAGGCATGGGCGGCGGAAGTTGGTACTTCTGTTTGAAGCATCGGCAGGTGGAGCCGAAGGCCGGTTGCCGGGCTGCTGAGCGCCTGGGGCCGTACCCGGACCGGGAGACCGCTGCTCGTGCGCTGGAGATAGCCGAGGAGCGGACCAAAGCGGCCGACGACGCCGACCGGCGCTGGAACAGCGAGGACTGAGCTCGTGGCGGCGGCGGGGATCCCACCGGGTGGCACCGTAGCTGCCGCCGCCTTACCGACCGGTCGGAGTCGGCCGGAACTGGGCTTGGACTTCTCGGCGATCCGCGCCGAGCTGGGGCTGCCCGTCGACTACCCGACCGCCGCGCTCGCCGAGGTGGAGCAGACCGTCGCGCAGCCGGTGCCCACCGGGGCGCGGGTGGACGCCACCGACCTGCCGCTGGTGACGGTCGACCCGCCCGGCTCCAAGGACCTCGACCAGGCGGTGCTGGTCCGCCGCCGGCGTAGCGGGTTCCGCATCCATTACGCGATCGCCGACGTCGCCGCTTTCGTGCTGCCCGGTGGCGCGCTGGACGTCGAGGCGCGGCGGCGCGGGCAGACCCTCTACCTGCCGGACGGCAACGTTCCGCTGCACCCGACGCGGTTGTCCGAAGACGCCGCGAGCCTGTTGCCGGACCAGGTGCGCGCCGGCGTGTTGTGGACGATCGACCTGGATTCCGACGGGCTGCCGGTGCGCGTCGACGTCCGGCGGGCGCTGGTGCGGTCGGTCGCGCAGCTGGACTACGACGGCGTGCAGCGTTCGCTGCGGCACGGCGACCCGCATCCTTCGATCGCGCTGCTTCCCGAGGTCGGGCGGCTGCGCCGGGAGCAGGCGGTGCTGCGCGGCGCGATAGAGCTCGGCCTGCCGGAGCAGCAGGTGGAATCCGACGGTGCGGGCGGCTGGCGGCTGGTGCTGCGGCCGCGTCTCGTGGTCGAGGAATGGAACGCGGAGATCTCCCTGCTCACCGGCATGTGCGCGGCGGAGATGATGCTGTCGGCCGGGATCGGCGTGCTACGCACGGTGCCCGACCCGGAGCCGGAAACGGTCGCCGGGCTGCGCCGTTCGGCGAGCAGGCTCGGCGTGCACTGGCCGGTGGACACCCCACCCGCAGCCGCGCTCGCGAGGCTCAACCCGATCAAGCCGGAGGCGTTGGCAGTGCACGTGGCGGCGACCCGCCTGCTGCGCGGCGCGGGCTACACGGCTTTCGGCGACGGGGCGCCTGCGAAGGCCAACCACGCGGGAATCGGAGCCTCGTATGCGCACGTGACGGCCCCGCTGCGCCGGTTGGTCGACCGCTACAGCGCCGAGGTGTGCCTGGCGGTGGCATCGGACCGGGAAGTACCGGAATGGGTGCGGGCGGCGTTGGCGGAGCTGCCATCGGCGATGGGCAGCTCCGACCGGATGGCCGGGCAGGTGGAGCGCGCCTGCATCGCCCAGGCGCAGGCCTGGTCGCTGGCGTCGCGGGTCGGTGAGGAGTTCGCCGCGACGGTGCTGCGCGTGCCCAACGGTTCGGCGGGCGAGGTGTTCGTGGCCGATCCGCCGGTCATCGCGCGGTGCACCGGTACCGGCCTCGGCGAGGGCCAGCAGGTCAGGGTGCGGCTCGTCGAGGCCGACCCGGCGCGCCGCGACGTCGCGTTCGAAGTGGCTTGACGCACACCCCGTGGCGCATTCGTGTCTCCGGGGCGATTGTGGAATTCGCATGGTCGACGGCGACGAAAGGGGCCCGCGTGGCTGAGGTGCGGGAGATGACGGTCGGGGTGCTGGGCGGCACCGGGGCGCAGGGGCGCGGGCTGGCGATCCGGTGGGCGAAGGCGGGCCTGAAGGTCGTGATCGGCTCGCGCAACGCCGAGCGTGCCCAGCAGGCGGCGGCCGAGATCGTCGAGATCGCTGGTGGCGACGTTTCGGGCCAGGACAACGCCGGGTGCGCGGCGGCCTCGGACATCGTGCTGGCCGCGGTGCCCTGGGAGGGCCACGCGGACCTGCTCAAGTCCCTGCAGGCGGAGCTCGCCGGCAAGATCGTGATCGACTGCGTCAACCCGCTCGGCTTCGACAAGACGGGCCCGTACGCGCTGCCGGTGCCGGAGGGCAGCGCGGCGCAGCAGGCGGCGCAGCTGCTGCCGGAGTCGCGGATGACGGCGGCGTTCCACCACGTCTCCGCGGTGACTCTGGCCGATCTCGCGGTCAGCCACGTGGACCTGGACGTCCTGGTGCTCGGCGACGACCGCGAGGCCACCGACGTGGTCCGCGAGTTGGCCAGTGTGATTCCGGGCGTGCGCGGCATCTATGGCGGACGCCTGCGCAACGCCCACCAGGTGGAGGCGTTCACGGCGAACCTGATCGCGATCAACCGCCGCTACAAGGCCCACGCGGGCCTCCGCATCACCGACGTCTGAGCCGTTCTGCGAGTGCAATTTCGCGAGAAATTGACCGCGCCCGGGGTGACCACCGCTCGGCTGTATTCGGCTGCGCACAGTCACCGCCACCTGGGATTGGCGCAATTTCGCGAGAAATTGCGCAGGCCCGGGGTGACGCCGGTCGTCGGTTCTTGCGAAATTGTCCGTCGCCCCCCGGGGCGGCACCCTGAGCGGCGGAGGTGGTCGTAGTGCTGCCGGACGAGGCGAGCAGTTGGAGCGATGACGAGCGGGAGCGGGCGGACGCCCTTCTCGACGGGCATGCCGTCGTGGTCAACGTGCGCAAGGGCGGCCCGCACAAGCACCTGGTGCCGTGGCTGGAGGAGCAGGGCCTGCTGACCTATGTCGGGCACGCCGGGCCGCGGCACCACTGGCCGGATTCGGAGTTCGCCAGCCCGTTCCTGAAGGAGGCCAAGGTCGATCGCGAGGCGATGGTCCGGCACTACGAGAAGTGGCTGGACGAGCAGCCGAACCTGCTCGCGAAGCTGCGCGAGGGCGAGTTGAGCGGGCACGCGCTGGGCTGCTGGTGCGCGCCCAAGCCCTGCCACGCCGACGTCCTCGCGCACCGAGCGGGCTGAACAGAGAGAGGTGAGGGGCACCCTTGAGCGGCATAGTCGCCGGCATAGTCGCCCAAGGGTGCCCCTCACCTCGCCGAGGAGCGAGCGGCGAGCGGGGGCCTGACGCTGCTGGACGAGCTGCGGGCCCGCGTCGAGCAGGCCCGCAGCACCGAAGACGAGCAGGGCGTCGCCTGATCACATCTCGGCGCGCCGCCCGCCGTCCACCGTCCAGGCGGCCCCGGTGACGTAGGAAGCCTTGGGGGACAGCAGGAATGCTGCGACCGCGGCCAGTTCCGCCGGGTCGCCGGACCGTCGCAGGGCCGCCGCTTGCTCGGCTTGCTCCAGCGCCTTCGGGTTTCCGGCGGCGAGTTGGCGGGAGCGCTCGGTGTCGAAGCGCCCCGGCAGCAGCGCGTTGACCCGCACTCCGCGCGGCCCGATCTCGTTGGCGAGGTCCTTCACGAAGCCCTGCGTCGCGGGCCGGGCGACGTTCGAGCTGGCCAGCCCGGTCAGCGGCTCCGCGCCGGAGGTGGAGGTCAGCACCACGATCGAGCCGCCCTCGCCGAGCTCCGCGGCGACCTCGCGGGCGATCCGGATCGGGGCGATCGCGGCGATCTCCAGGCCGCGGCGCAGCGTGTCGTCGTCGAGCGAGCTGGGCAGTCCGGCGGGCGGTCCGCCGTGGCTGACGAACAGCCCGTCCAGCCGCCCGAACTGCTTGCGCGCGTAGTCGATCAGGCGGCGCGGGGTGGCGGGGTCGGTGAGGTCGACGGCGAGCCCGCGGGCGTGGTCGCCGAGCGCGGCTACAGCGGCGGCGGTGTTGTCCTCGGAGGAAGACGACACGACGACGTCGGCGCCTTCGTCGACCAGCGCCCGCGCGGTGGCGAAGCCGAGCCCCTTGCTGGCGCCGGTGACGAGGAAGCAGCGTCCGGAAAGATCGAGATCCATGCCCGGAACCCTAATCCGCGCCCGACTCCACCCGAAATCCTCCACGATCCGGAACCCCGCTGACCGTGCTCGCCCATTTGCTGGGAAACCCCGGTTTCAATTGAAACCGGGGTTCTCGCCGGGCCTAGTCTGGGGGTATGGCCGAAGCAGAGTTCGGGGCGGAGACCTCGACGCGGGGCGAGTGGGTGCGGCAGGCGAACCGGTTCACCGAGCGGATCACCGCGGACGGCTCGTCTGGGTGGAAGGTGCAGCCGGATCGGTACCGGCTGGTGGTGAGCCTGGCCTGCCCGTGGGCGCACCGGTCGGTAATCGTCCGCCGCCTGCTGGGGCTGGAGGACGTGCTGTCGCTGGGGGTCGTCGACCCGATCCGCGACGAGCGCGGCTGGCGCTTCACCCTCGACCCGCAGGGCGTGGACCCGGTGACCGGGATCGCCTTCCTGTCCAAGGCGTACCTGGCCGCCGATCCCGAGTTCACCGGCCGCTACACGGTTCCCGCCGTCCTGGACGTCGCCGAGCGCAAGGTCGTCACCAACGACTACCCGCAGCTCACCCTCGACCTGTCCACGGAATGGGCCGCGTACCACCGCGACGGCGCACCGCAGCTCTACCCGGAGCACCTGCGCGCGGAGATCGACGAGGTCAACGCGGTGGTGTACGCCGATGTCAACAACGGCGTCTACCGCTGCGGCTTCGCTACCTCGCAGCAGGCGTACGAGGAGGCCTACGAGCGGCTCTTCGCCCGCCTGGACTGGCTTTCCGAGCGCTTGGCGGACCGCCGCTACCTGGTTGGCGACGCGATCACCGAGGCCGACGTCCGGCTGTTCACCACGCTGGTCCGATTCGACGCCGCCTACCACGGCCACTTCAAGTGCAACCGCCAGAAGCTCACCGAGATGCCGGTCCTGTGGGCGTATGCGCGGGACCTGTTCCAGACGCCGGGGTTCGGCGAGACGGTCGACTTCGACCACATCAAGCGCCACTACTACGCGACGCACCACCAGATCAACCCAACCGAAATCGTCCCGGTGGGCCCGGATCTCGCGGGCTGGGGCACCCCGCACGGCCGAGAAGCCCTGGGCGGCAAGCCGTTCGGCACCGGGACACTACCTGGGATCTTCACCTAAGCGGCGTCAGCCGCTTGCGGTGCGGGACTCAGCTTGCACCGCTGTTCTCAGGCTGTGCTCGCCCGAGGGCTCCCGGCGAGGCCAGTCCCCGACGTGATGAACTGGCATTCATGATGTCGGGGAACCCGCAGCGAGACGGCGACGGTGACTCCCGCAGGGGCCGCTACCCGCACCGCTGCAAGCCATTCCGTAAGCAGTCCTAAGCGGCCGATCGGGTGGTGCTGGGCTGAAGGCGGGATTCCGGTTCTCGGCCGTTCTACGGTCGAGATCATGCTCGGCCAAGGTCGCTCGACGCCTGCGGAGCCCGCGCAGTGGCATGTGCGGGTGCTCGACGCACGGTCGGATGTCTTGCTGGGCACGGGGTTCCTGCTGCACGGCGAGTACGTCCTGACCTGCGCGCACGTGATCGGCGATCGGTCCGAGGTGCGGTTGGACTTCCCGCTCGGAGCCGGAGATCAGGTCCGCGCCGAGCGAACCGGGTTCGACGGGGACGAGGCCGAGGCGGGACGCGACATCGCGTTGCTACGGCTGGCCGAGCCTCAGCACAGCTCCTGGTCGGCGCCGCTGGTCGAACGCGCCGAGCTGCAGCGCCGCACGAGCGTCTGGTGCTACGGGCACTCCGCGCGGCACCCCAACGGGAGGTGGGTGGAGCTGGCGGTCGCCGGCCGGGCGGGCGGCGGGCTCGTGCAGCTGTTCACCGAGCCGACCGCCCGCAACGTCGAGGTGGGCTTCAGCGGAGCCGCGGTGCTCGACGGCCGCGACGAGGCGGTCCTCGGCATGGTGGTGCTGAAGTCCGACGACGGCCACCCGCAGGGCTTGGCGTGGATGATCCCGATGCGCACGATCCTCGACCAGCTCCCGGATTTCCGGGCCGCGGTCGTCGAGGATCCGCCTCGGCGCGGCACTGCCCGGCGGTTGGACCAGTTCGATTCGCGGATCCACGACCTGGCGCACGTCGAGTGCAGCGTGGTCGGGCTGCGCCGCGGCATCTACCGGGGAACGTCGAGCTTCACCGGCTCGCAGGGGGTTTCCAACTCGCTGCGCGTCAAGTTGGCGGGTTTCCGCCGGAAGGCGGAGGAATCCCCGGACGACGTGTCGCACCGGGAACTGGACGGGTTCGATCGCGACCTGACCGCGGCGCGCGACCTCGCCGACGCCGAACGCACCAGGTTGGAGGAGGCCGGCGCGCGCTCGGAGCAGCCCGAAGAGGTCGGCGCGCGGTGCCGCCGCCCGGACTGCCCCGGCGATCCCGGCCGCATCGACGAGACCGGCTTCTGCGAGGCCTGCTTCCGCCGCCCGCAGGCCGAGCCGCCCACGCGCGATGGTGCAGCGGTGTGGAAGTGCGCGGGGTTCGTGGAGTTGCCGAAGCTGGCGTTCCCCGCGTCGGACCGCCGGGTCGACCCGGATTCGCCCACGCCCCAGCTGGAGAAGGACACCTGGGTCGGCCGCGGGCGGTACCAGGTGCTGCGTTACCTGGCGAAGGGCGGCTACGGCGAGATCTACGTGGCGCACGACAACAACCTCAAGCGCGACGTGGCGCTCAAGGCGTTGAGCGACCGGGACGACGACCACGGCGCGGGACTGCGTTCGGAGGCCTGGTACCTGACCCGCCTCGAACACCGGAACTTGGTGCGGGCGCACGACTTCTTCCAGTATCCGGAGGTTTCGACCGGCACCGGGCCGGTCGACTACATCGCGATGGACTACGTCCCGGGCGTGCCGCTGAGCGAGCTGGCGATCCTGCCGCGGGACAGGCATGATCCGCCGCTCGTCGCGGAAATCCTCGCCTACGGCTGCGAAATCCTCGACGTCGTCGAGTTCCTGCACCAGAGCGGGCTCCGCTACACCGACATGAAGCCGGAGAACGTGATCCGCAGCGGCGACCGCATCGTGCTGGTGGACCTGGGCGGCGTGTGGGACGGCCGACGGCGCGATCGCCGACCGGCGCTCACCCGGGGTTTCTACCCGGGACCGGGTTCCGGCGGGTTCCGGCCGTCGGTTGCCACGGACCTGTACGGGGTCGCCAGGACGCTGGTCGTGCTGCTCGACGAGGTCACCGACGAGGATCGCGAAGCGGTGCGCGACAGCACGGATCCGGTGCAGTACGTCCTCGACCGCGCCCTGGACCCGGCTTCCGCGCGGCGGTTCACATCGGCGGCGGAGATGGCCGATCAGCTCAGGGGCGTGCTGCGGCAGATGATGGCGCTCAGCGGTTTCGCGCAAAGCCACGAGCCGTCCCGGCACTTCGAGCCGGTGACGAGCGACCTGGACGGCGGGCTCGGTGTCGTGCCGCCGCTGGAGCACTGGCTCGACGACCGCGCGGAGCTCACCGTGCTCGGCCGCCCCACGCCACAGAAGGTCGTGAAGGAACTCCCCGCGCCGGTGGTAGACCCCCACGACCCGCAGGCGGCCTACCTGCGCCGGGTCACGGCCAGCGACTTCCGCCGCCTGACCAGCGAATTGACGGGCTCGGTGGAGAGCCTGCTGAAGGCGTGCCGGGTCGCGCTAGCCGAGCACGGCGGGCCCGATGTCGCAGGAGCGAAAGCCTGCTTGGCCGCAGCCCGGAAGCAGCGGTGCCGCGACGAGGAGGCGGGGGAGCAGAGCCCCGGACCCGCATGGCGGCTGGACTGGCACGCCGGCCTGGTGGCGCTGGCGTCGCAGGACTTCGACGCCGCGTGGCAGCACTTCCACGCGGTGCACACCATCTTGCCGGGCGAGTCGATCCCGACCGTCGCACTTGGCCTGTGCGCGGAGTACCGCGGGGACCTCAAGCAGGCCCGGCGCTGCTACGGCGCGGTATGGCAGCGCGACAAGGCACCCGCGGGCGCGGCGTTCGGGCTGGCTCGCCTGCTTCTCCGCGAAGGTGAGCGGAAGGAAGCGGCCGATGTGCTTGATGCCGTGCCACGCGTGTCCCGCCAGTACGACGCGGCGCAGCTCGCGGCCATCCGCGCGTACCTGATCAAGCTGGGCAAATCCGACTGGCCGACCGCCGAAAACGTCCGGACGGCAGCGCTGCGGGTGACCGAATTGCTGCGGGACGACGAAGAGCACCGCCGGTACGACGCCGAAGCGCACGTCCGGTTGAAGGCCTGGGTGCAGCTGGCCGCGCTGGCGCTCTACGAGCGGTCCTCGACGAAGGTCCACTTCGCGGAGCCGCACGAACTGGCGATGTTCGGCAATCCGCCGACGAAGCGCAAGCTCCGCAGGGAACTGGAGCTTTCCTTCGCGGAGCTCGTCAGGCAGGCCCGAAACCCCGCCGCGCACCGGGCTCTGCTGGACCGCAAGAACAAGATCCGTCCGGTGAGCTGGTGGTGATGTGATGACAGAACAACCCGATCTGGTGTTGCGGCACAACCCGTTCCTCCTCCCCGGCGAACGGCGGCTGACCACGCGCGTGGTCGTGCGCGTCGCGAGCACCGGGGAGGAGCTGCGGATTCGGATCCGCCTGCGGCTGGCCAGCGCGGTTCGCGCCGTACTCCGGCTCGATCCGCCCGGCGGCTCGACCGACGAAGTCATCCGGACCGACCGCGGCGCCGAGGTGCCGCTGAGCGCGGACTGGTCCGGAACCTGCGAGTACGCGGTCGGATTCGACCTCCGCGACGGGCCGCGCGGTGAGGACCTCCAGGTCGCGGTGGTCGATCTGGTGCGCGGCGAGCCCGACGCCCCGCGGCGGACCGGCCAGGTCCGAGCGGTGAAGGCGCACTGGACCACCTTCTCCGGTGGCACGGGCGTCGGCCGCAGCGAGCGCGATCTCGCCGACGCGATCTGGGCCGGGTGCGCGGCTTACGAGTTCGGCGACCTCGAAGGCGCCGGCCTCTTCTGGGAGGAGGCGAGCAGGCGGGCGCGTCGCACGGGGGACGACGACAGCTCGCAGCGGCTGACCCGGTTGGTCGCGGCGGGCCGACTCCGGCCGGACGACGTCATCGACGCGGGACGTCCCGCGCATGCCGGCCAGGACCGTGCGGGCTAGCGGGATCGCATCGGGCTTGCGGTGGGCCGCGACCTGGTCCACCGCGGGTGCGCGGTGGGTCGGGGCCCGCAGCAGGGCCGCGCTGTCCTGGATCAGGACGACGCGCGGGACGCTGTGGACACTCCTGTTCTGCTCAGTGGTGCTGACTTTCGTGTCCGCGGGCCCGTCGCTGACGTACTTCCACGGCGCGCACGACGTCTCCACCGAACTCCGCGCACACGTCGGCCCGATGATCGTCGACGTGCAGGTGGCCAGGAACGCGCTGATCTCCGCGAACGAGGCGGCGGTGGCCGCGTTCGACACCGATGGCGGGTCGCTGACCGGGCCCGGCCAGGCGTACTACAACCAGATGGCCATCGCCAGCCAGAGCCTGGCGCACGCCGCCGAGGTCAACGCCGTCGGCCCGCAGGGAACCGAGGCGTTGCAGACCATCGAGAGCCTGCTGGCGTCCTATTCGGACTCGGTCAGCCAGGCGGGCGCGTACTTCCACGCCGAGGACCACCTGATGGGCACCGTCGCGCTATGGAACGCCTGGCGGCAACTGCACGATCCGCTCGGCGGCATCGTCGAAAGGCTCAGCGAGCTCCGGGAACTGCAGGCGGGCGAGCTGGCGAAGCAGGTGGGCGCGGGCGAGGTCACCGCCGACGAGACCGCCACCTGGCTGGCGTGGCAGGCGGTGGTGTGCGCGTTCCTGCTGGCCGGGCACGGCTACCTCGTCTGGCGCTTCCGCCGCCTGCTCAGCGGAGTGCTGCTCGCCGCGATCGCCGTGGTAGCGCTGAACATCTCCACCACGGACGCCGTCGACGAGATGGATGCGGACATCGCGAGCTTCGGCACGACCCTGCAGAAAGTGCTGGCGGAACCCGACGGCGAGATGACCGCCCAGCAGACCCTCGCCGCGCTGGCGGACAAGCACTGCCGCACCGCGGCCAGGGAGTGCGGCCCGACGATGCCTGACCGGTTGTCCCAGGCGGCGACCGGTGTCGAGGGCCGGGCCACGGACCAGACCGTGAACGTGCGGCTGGCGGCGACTGCATCCGGTGCGTGGCTGGAAACCGGGATCCCGTGGTCCAGCGCGTTGATCGCCGGGCTCGTCGTCATCGGGTTCTGGCCGCGCCTCGACGAATACTCATACGGGAAGCGATGATGCGCACCTACCGCTGGTTGTTCGCGACGATCCTGGCGCTGCTCGCCCCGGCCTGCGCCGCACCCGAGGCCCCACCGCCGGTGCAGGAGCGCATCACGGTGCTGGCGTCGTGGACCGGTCGGGAAAGAGCCCAGTTCGACGCGATGACGAAGGAGTTCGAGCGGGCGCACGGCTTCCGGTTCCGAGTGGACTACCAGGGAACCCGGGCGCTCGAACAGGTCCTGCTCGCCGACGTGCAGAAGGGCGCGCCACCGGACATCGCCATCGTGCCGAGCCCGGCAGAGCTGCAGCGCTACGCCGACGCTCCGCTGAACCAGCCCCGGCTGGTGGAGCTGCCGGAGGCCTACGACAACGAGAGCCCACAGCCCTACTCGAGGTTCTGGGAGTGGGTGCAGCGGCTTGGAAAACCCGAGCAGCGGTTCGCGGTCGTCGCCAAGGCGGACCTGAAGAGCATCGTCTGGTACCAGCGCGACGGCGCACCGATCCGCCCGCCCGAGTCCTGGGACGACATGCTCGCGCTGGCACGTGCTTCCGGCGGCTGGTGCCTCGGCATGGGCGCGCCGCCGTTGTCGGGCTGGCCGGGCACCGACTGGATCGAGGACATCCTGCTCGAGAAGTACGGCCCGGCCGACTACGCGGAGTTCGCCCAGGGCCGCATGCACTGGACCGACGAGAGGGTGAAGAGCGCCTGGCAGGCGTGGGGAGAGGTGCTGGCCGGGTCCCGAGCGGGCGCCCCGGCCGCGCTACTGACGGACTTCGGCGACGCGGGGCGGGGCATGTTCGAGCGGCCGCAGCGGTGCTCCCTCGACCACGGGGCGTCGTTCCTGAAGACCGAGTACCAGGCGCAGACCCGGCCGGACGGATCGAGCCTGGTCGCGGGCGAGGACTTCGACTACTTCCGGGTTCCGCCGGAGGGTCGGCCGTCCATCGTCTCGGCGGATCTCGCCGTGATGTTCAAGGGCACGGACGGGGCGAAGGCGTTCATGCAGTTCCTGGCTTCCACCGAAGGCCAGAGCATCCTGGCGGGGGACCGCGGGAGCAGCGTGTACTCGATCAACAAGAACTTCCGGGACAGCGGCCTCTACGCGGGGCGTCCCGGTGGCGTCGTGGACCAGCGCATAGCCCGGGAGATCAGCGAGGCCGACCGGCTGTGCTTCGACGCCTCGGACCTGATGCCGGCGACGATGCGCAGCGCCTTCTACCGGGCCGTCCTGGAGTACGTGCGGGAGCCCGCGCGGCTCGACGAGATCCTGAAGCGGCTGGAGGCCGTCCGCGCCCAGCTCGCGGGCCCGCCGCCGACCGAAGCGTGGGCGAGCTTCGCCTGCGTCGCTCCCTGACCGGGTGCGCGACCGGAAGCCGCGCACCCCGCCGTCACCTCATTGGAAGGAGTGCTCCGCGGCCGGGAAGGTGTTGCCGCGGACCTCGTCCGCGAAGCGGCTGGCCGCATCGGCCAGGACGCCGCCGACGTTGGCGTAGCGCTTCACGAACTTCGCCGTGCGACCGGTGTTCATGCCCGCCATGTCGGTCCAGACCAGCACCTGGGCGTCGCAGTCCGGCCCCGCCCCGATGCCGACAGTCGGGATCCGCAGCTCTCCGGTCACCCGCTTCGCCGCCTCCGCCGACACCATTTCCAGCACCACCGAGAACGCGCCCGCCTCCTGGACCGCGAGCGCGTCCGCCAGCAGTTCGTCGGCCTTGTCGCCGCGGCCCTGCACCCGGTAGCCGCCGAGGCCATGCTCGCTCTGCGGCGTGAAGCCGATATGGGCCATCACCGGGATGCCCGCCGACACCAGCGCCTCGATCTGCGGTGCGTAGCGGCGGCCTCCTTCGAGCTTGACGGCGTGCGCGCGGCCTTCCTTCATGAACCGCGTCGCGGTGGCCAGCGCCTGCTCCGGCGACGCCTGGTAGGAGCCGAACGGCAGGTCGGCCACGACCAGCGCCCGCTCGGCGGACCGGGTCACGGCGCGGACCAGCGGCAGCAGTTCGTCCACGGTCACCGGCAGCGACGACTCGTAGCCGTAGACGTTGTTGGCGGCCGAGTCGCCGACCAGCAGCACCGGGATTCCGGCCTGGTCGAAGATCCGCGCGGTGTACATGTCGTACGAGGTGAGCATCGGCCAGGGCTCGCCGCGCTCCTTCAGCTGCTGGAGGTGGTGGATGCGGACTCGCCGCTTGGCCGGCGTGGAGCCGTACGGCGCGGCCGTCTCGCCCTGATTTTGCGCAGCAGTCATCGTTGACCGTCCTATTCCTCGAAGCCCGCATCGCGGGTCCCCGGGTCGTAACGGATGGTTGCGCAGGAAAGCGTCGCACGCGCTCAACTTCGCCGACACACTCCGAGGGCCAACGTCACAGTTCCGGGTCAGCCGATCCAGGGCTCGGCGATGCGCGCGTAGGTGCCGTCGTGCAGCGCGAGGTTCAGCCACTGGTTCACGTACTGCTGGAACACCACGTCGCCCTTGGGCAGCAGGTACGCCTTCTCGCTGAAGGTGAACGGCTGCTCCGGGTGCACCGAGCACAACTCGGGGTGCTGCCTGGCCTGCCACTTGGTTTCGGCGGCGTCGGTCATCATCAGGTCGGCCTTGCCGTCGAGGATCTGCTGGAAGATCGTGTTGTTGTCCGGGTGCTCGACGACGGTGGCCTGCTTGAGGTTCTGCTTGGCGAACTGCTCGTTGGTGCCGCCGGGGTTGACGATGGCGCGGACGCCGGGCTGGTCGATCTGCTGCAACGTCTGGAACCGCGCCGCGTTCTCGCAGCGGGTGATCGGGGTCTTGCCGTCGACCACGTAGGCGGTGCTGAAGAACGCCTGCTTCGCGCGCTCCAGGGTGATCGACACGCCTCCGACGGCGATGTCGCAGTTCGCGTTGAAGT
The DNA here is from genome assembly GCF_014697215.1 of Saccharopolyspora pogona. Lineage (GTDB taxonomy): Bacteria > Actinomycetota > Actinomycetes > Mycobacteriales > Pseudonocardiaceae > Saccharopolyspora > Saccharopolyspora hattusasensis. Next base: position 4,783,747 of record NZ_CP031142.1, on the reverse strand, counting down.
CGTTGACCAGCGTCTTCCAGGTGGTGGGCACGATCGTCGCCTTGACGCCGAGCTTGCCGGCGAGGTCGTGCGCCATGTCGATGTCGATCCCGCTCCAGGCGCCCGCCGCGTCCCGGTAGCTGAACGGCCGGTAGTCCCCGGTGCTGCAAACCCGCAGCTCACCGCGCTGAACGACGTCGTCCACCCGGCTTGCCGCGGCCTTCGGCGGCTCGCCCGGTGCCGCGGCGCACGCCGCACTCAGCGCGACGACGCCCGCCGCGACCAACCCGAAGCCGAACTTCTTCCACTGCATGGCCCCTGCCTTTCGATCTTCGCGGAACATGCATATCCGCTCGGACCCGGGAAGGCCAGAGCGATGAGGCCGCGGTTGGTCGAGTACTTCGGAACCCGGCGCCTGAGTCTCGACCTCCGGCAATAACGGAAAGAACAACGATGCAACCAAACGGCCTCCCGGGCGTCTAATGACTGGGAGCGCGTGGGAGCGCGGGAGGGGGGCAACTGGGGGTGCCCCCCTCCCACCAGCCGGGCGCCTCGGGCCTCGCCGCATCCGAACAGGCGCAGCTCACCTGCCGAGCCCACGCAGGAACCGCGCCCAAGCGGCGCTGCCGAAGCGGAGGATCGGCCCACCGGGATCCTTCGAGTCCCGGATCTCGATGCTTCCGCCGGATAAGCGACACTCGACGCAGCTGTTGTTGTTCGGGCCGCTGTGGCTGCTCTTGAACCAGCGGGCCTCGGCACAGGTGTTGTTGTTCCCTCCGCTGTAGCTGCTCTTGAACCAGCCGTTCTTGGCGTCGTCAGTCTTCATGCCCCAGCTCCTCTGCTCGTTGAGCGATGAACGACCGCGACTGCTCAGGCCCGAGCGCTACCGCCCGGAGCTGGTCGAAGGCGCGCATGCACTCCCCAATGTCCTTCTCGTCGACGACGTAGACACCGCCACCGATGAAGGTTGGCTGATGCACGAGGTCCGGGGCAAGGCCGCCGAATCGGACGATCTCAATCGATCCGCCGAGAAGAGGATGGTCCACAATGGAAAGCGGGGCTACCTGGATCACGACGTGCGGGTGCCGCTCGATCAGATCCAGCAGGTGCAGGAGCTGTCCGTGCAGAACCTTCCAGCGGCCGATTGGGCGTCGCAGAGCTGCCTCGCCGATCACGAACCACATCTGCGGAGGGTTCTCGCGGTTGATGAGTTCCTGGCGGTCGAGCCGAAACTGCACTCTCGCTTCGATGTCCTCGGCGCTTGACCCCAGCACGGCGGAACGTCCGACGCGCATCATGGCTCGGATGTAGTCCTCGGTCTGGAGCAGGCCGGGGATCAGTTCGCTGTCCGAGTAGTAGATCTCCGTCGCATCCTGCTCGTGGTCGCTCAGCCTGCGGAATGCGCCCGGGAAGGCGTCTGAGTACATGCGGCGCGGCTGACGCTGGCGCGCGATCTGTGCGAGGTGGGTGATCTGTGCTCGGCTTTCCTTTGGTGCGCCGTAGAAATCGAGTAGGGCTTCGATCTCCAGCACCTTGAAAGCGCGCTCGCCGCGCTCAACTCGGCTGATCTGGCTCACGTCGCACTCGATCGCGGCAGCGGCGTCCTTCTGCTGTCTTCCCGCCGCTTCCCGAAGTCTCCGGAGCTCTGCGCCGAGTTGACGGCGTTCAAGAGTCGCACGTGGTTTGCCCATGTCGAAGATCAGCCTTTCGAGGACATGTGGCTCGGTCAAATGTCAGTTAGTCTCAGAGTGTTCCAGGACACACCTCCGTTTGTGAAGCGACGGAAGTTTATCCAGTGGGTAGGGGAGTGGTGACAGTGCGTTTCGGATATGTGCTTGAGGCCGTGCAACCGGGGGCGGAAGCCGACATCGAGGTCGCCAGGAAGGTCGTCGATCCGGAGCAGCAGGACCCCGAGGAACTTCGCCAGGAGTTGCGGCCGTGGGCGGAAGCCGAGCTCGCGCGCCTGAAGCGCGAGTTCGGGCTCTACACGGCGGAATACGGCACCTGGAACGACGGCCAATCCGCCTACTACCTGCGCATGCTCTACATCGTCTGGGGAGGCGAAGACGTCATCTCGGTGCACGTCGACGACAGCCCGGTGAACTACGCGGGCGTCCGCGTCCTCGCCAACCAGGCCGAAGCGTTCCGGGCGCTGCGAGCGAGCGAGGGTCAGAAGACTAGCTCCTCGGACACTTCCCAGAGTTCCTTGGCGTGTGCCTCGTCGTAGGACTCCGCTGAGCTCCGCCGCCTCTTGTGGCCCGCGAAGTACGCGCCGCTGACCTCTGCCAGTTCCGGGCTGGTGACCAGCCACGCCAGCGCGGCCGCGGACCATGATCGCCGCCGCGACCGAACATATTAGAACCGACCTCCGGCAGCCAGGGATTCCCAGTCCCCGCCAACGCCATCCGGCCCCGGCGTTGGCACCGCGTTCGCTAGCGGGGTGCGCGAGCAGCTCGGTGCGGTGTTGGCGATTTCGCGCGAAATTGGGCTCTTCTGCTGCTTCCGTGGGTGTCAGGTTCGTCGTGGGTGGGTGGCCGTCGAGGCGGCGAAGCCTCGTGGACGGCGCAATTTCGCGAGAAATTGGCGTTCACCCGGGTGACGGTCAATTTCTCGCGAAATCGCCATCCACCCGACGCTCACGAGCGCCATCGCCCGATAGGCAGGGCGCAGTAATTCGACGGCGGACTCGCCCTGGATCTTTACCGGCAGCGGGTCGAGCTCGTCGAGCAGCGCGTCCGGTGCGGTCGGCTCCGGGGCGGGGATGGCCGACGCCGCCGGGGATTCCGGGGCGGTCCAGAAGGTTTCCAGGCATTCCGGCAGCGGCGCGGCGTCGTCGGCTGCCTCCGCCGCCGGGGCCGATAGGCTGCCGCGCAACGCCCGCAACCGGTCCAGCAGCTCCTCGCGCTGCCGGCCGCGCCAGGCGAGGATCTGGAACGGGTCCTCGTCGAACGACTCGGCCAGCAGATAGCAGGCCGCCGCCAGGTGTTTGCACGCTGACGTCGAGGTCCTTGACGAGGTGAAGGGGCGCAGCTCACCTGTAGAGCCCGCGCAGGAATCGCGCCCAAGCAGCGCGAACTTTGGCGCGGTGCACGGCATGCTATTTAATGGAAGACATTTGAGGTAAGGCTGGAGGATAATTGAGTCGGTATAGGCAAAGCCCCCGGGTGAACGCCGGGGGCTTGTAGCATCGATCCCTAGCTCCGTAGCGAAGAGTCCTTGATCGAGATTCGGGGGTAGACCTTTACATCAAGCGCGCCAGACAACTCCTCGGACTCGAACTCCGCAACAAGGTGCGTTTCTTGGTTTTCCGCCCGGATTCTCAGGGCGGTTGCACACTCGCGTACGAAGTACCAGAGAACATCATCTGCTTGACGCCAGACGAACTGAACGGACCGCTGGATAGCGTCGTAGCTCAGTTCAAGCGTGCCGTTTTCAGACTCGATCTGAGTGCGCTGAATCCAAGGTTCGTCCAGGACTTCAGGAGCTTCCCCGAACTGGTCAAGGAAATCCTGTTCCTTGGGGATGCTCATCGTGCCGGTCATTTCTTCCCCCTCTTCGGGATCATCGTAGTCAACCGTAGCCCTTGGTCCGTCACGTGCCAAGTTGTTTCGAGCTGAAGGAACCCACCAGAGCCAGCGAGCAGAGAGTCACGAACCTGGTAGGTGCCCCACTCGTTTGAGAACGTCCGCTTGATGTTGTCGTTCGTGCGTACCGCATCCTCAAGGTGACGCTTGAGCGTGTCACTTCGGGCGTGTCGAATATGCGGATCTTGCTCAGTTCATCAATGTTCTGGTTCGATCTGTTTTCGTTGTGATCGTTGGACTTTACTTTGCCGAAGAAGTATTTGAACTTGTTTGGGTCGATCTCTGCTCTGTTGTCTGGCTTGTCCCTGCTGGCCACTAGTCCTTGTGCGGTGCCCGGACTCTCTCCGCCACCTACAATCTCGGCCCGGTAGGCGACGATCCGGTTCTTTACCTCGGCACAGAGTTGGGAGGCTCGTTCTATCTCCGTGGTGGAGTGCTGCCAGCTCTCGAAACCTCTGCTACTTCAGGGTCGTTGCTTTCTGCGGCCCTGGCGTAAAGTGCATGGGTCGCTTCCTCCATCAAGGTCTGCGCTGCTTGGAGTGCTTGTACCCGGATCCACCGGTGTTGTGGTGAAAGTTTGTGCAGGCGGGGGTCGTGTCGTGGTGGGGCAGATGCCCTCTGGCCTGGGATGATTGTTCTTGCAAGAGAGACAATCGGTTCCTGGATGAGAGGGCATCTGCTGGATGCAAGCATCGCATAGTGTCGGCGCGGTGTCGGTGAGGTTCGATGATCCGAATCTCGTGTCGTGTGCGGGATTGGTGCCGGTGTTGCGGCTGGCCGAGCAGGTCGGGGTGGCTGATCTGGCTGAGCAGACGGTGAAATTGTCGCCGGATGTGGGGTCGGCGGGGGCGAATCCGGGTGTGAAGGTGTCCTCGATCGTGGCGGGGATGGCCTGTGGTGCGGACTCGTTCGAGGATCTGGGTGTGATCCGCCACGGTGGCATGTCGCGGTTGTTCGACGGGATCCGGGCGCCGTCGACGCTGGGCACGTTTCTGCGTGGGTTCACCTATGGGCATGTGGCGCAGCTGGAGAAGCTGGGCCGGATCGTGCTGGAACGCCTGGCCGGGCGGTGCGGGTTGTTGCCGGGGGCCGATGAGCTGGTGTTCGTCGATATCGACTCGAAGATCAAAGAGGTCTACGGGGCGGGGAAGCAGGGCTCGGCGTATGGGTATACGAAGGTGCGGGGCCTGAACTATCTGATGGCCACGATCTCCACCCCCGGTACGGCGCCGGTGGTGGCGGCGACCCGGATGCGGGGTGGTAACGCCAATTCCGCCCGCGGCGCGGCGTCACTGATCACCTCGGCGATCAAGACGGCCCGGGCGTGTGGTGCGACGGGGACGATCGTGGTGCGGGGTGATTCGGCGTTTTTCACCGGCCCGGTCATCGCCGCGATCCGCAAAGCCGGGGCGTATTTCTCGGTCACCGCCAAACACACCGCGACTGTGAAGGCCGCGATCGCCGGGATCGACGAGAACACATGGCAGACCGTGCGTTTCAACCGGCCGGTCTTCGACGACCGCGCCAAGCAGTGGATCTATGAGGGCGAGATCGCCGAAACGACACTGGAGGCGTTCACCAACGTCACCCAGAATCCCGGCCGTGCGGTCACCGCCCGGCTGATCGTGCGCCGCACCCGGATCACCACCACCGATGCCACCGGCGAGTTGTTCCCGGTCTGGCTTTATCACGCGATCTTCACCGACTCCCCGCACGAGCTGCTCACCGCCGAGGCCGAGCACCGCGGCCGCGCCGGGACGATCGAGCAAGTCTTCGCCGACCTCAACGACTCCGCCGCGGCCCACCTGCCCTCCGGGCAGCTCGCCGCCAACGGCGCCTGGCTGTCCCTGGCCGCGCTGACCCACAACCTGATGCGTGCCGCAGGCAGTCTCGCGTCGCAGTTCCACGCCAAAGCCCGCACCACCACCCTGCGGCGGCACCTCATCACGATCCCGGCCCGTATCGCCCGCTCCGCCCGCCGCATCGTGCTGCACCTCCCGGCCGACTGGCACTGGAAACAGGCCTTCACCAGCCTGTTCACCGCAACCCACCCCCCGCCAGCCGGGGCCTGCCCCTGACCACACCCGCCTACGGGCGCCGACCGGAGACCACAGTGGATAAGCCGGACCACCAGGCCGGCGGACTCCGCACACCCACCACCAGCATTATCGATCAACACCCCCAAGACCTTGATCAACAACCCACGCCAAAACCAACTCGGTGGATCCGGGTTGTATCGGTAGAAGTTCAGAGGCTCTGTCTAATCCGTTGGCTACTTCTTCAACGCTCATACGCGCCCTTACAGTCGGCTGGCATACCCTTCTGCCCCGGGTTGCGTGTAAAACCGGTAACCGCGTACGCGAAATCGCGATCCACCCGACGCTCACGAGCGCGCCATCGCCCGATAGGCAGGGCGCAGGAACTCGACGGCGGACTCGCCCTGGATCTTCACCGGCAGCGGTTCGAGCTCGTCGAGCAGGGCGTCCGGCGCGGTCGGCTCCGGGGCGGGGATGGCCGGCGCCGCCGGGGATTCCGGAGCGGTCCAGAAGGCTTCCAGGCATTCCGGCAACGGCGCGGCGTCGTCGGCTGCCTCCGCCGCCGGGGCCGATACGCTGCCGCGCATCGCCCGCAACCGGTCCAGCAGCTCCTCGCGTCCCCGGCCGCGCCAGGCGAGGATCTGGAACGGGTCCTCGTCGAACGACTCGGCCAGCAGGTAGCAGGCCGCCGCCAGGTGCTTGCACGGGATTTCCCAGTCCGGGCAGGAACAATCCATCGTCAGTTCCCGCATCGTCGTCGGGAACAGCTGCAACCCGAGCTCGTCGAAAACCCGCTCGATGTCCGTCGGCATCTCCCCGGCCAGCAGCTTCGCCGCGTACAGCGCCTGCCCGGCCAGCGCCCGCTCGATCCGCTCCCACTCGGCCGCGGGGAACGCCTTGATCGCGATCCGCGCCCGGTACGGCTGCGGCCGCGAACCCTGCACCAGCGCGATCGCCATGCTGGTCGACAGCGTCAGGCTGAGCACCTGCCCGGCTCGCGCGTAGCGCTTGCCGCGCTGCAGCCGGCCGCCCATGCCGAACGACTCCAGCACCTCGATGAACCGCCGCGACCACCAGGTCTGCGCGATCTCGCCGCGCTTGCTGCGCGCCTTGATGCCGCCCTCGACCCGGATCGGCTTCGCGGACGGCGGGAATCCGCGCCACTCATTCACCGATGGCCTCCGCTTCCAGGGAGACCAGGTCCCGCAGCTCGCGGGTGGACAGCTCGGTCAGCCAGTTCTCGCCGGAGCCGACCACCAGCTGCGCCAACGCCTTCTTGTCCTCGATCATCCGGTCGATCTTCTCCTCCAGGGTGCCGATGCAGGTCAGCTTGCGGACCTGCACGTCCCGGCGCTGGCCGATGCGGAACGCCCGGTCGGTGGCCTGGTCCTCGACCGCCGGGTTCCACCACCGGTCCAGGTGGATGACGTGGTTGGCGGCGGTGAGCGTCAGCCCGGTGCCGCCGGCCTTCAGCGACAGCAGGAAGATCGACGGCCCGTCCTCGGACTGGAACCGCCGGACCATCTCGTCGCGGGCCTTCTTCGTCGCGCCGCCGTGCAGGAACAGCACCTCGGTGTCGAACCGCGCCGACAGGTGCGGCACCAGCATCCCGCCGAACCCGGCGAACTGCGTGAAGCACAGCGCCTTGTCGCCCTCGGCCAGTACCGATTCGACGATTTCCTCCAGCCGCAGCAACTTCCCGGACCGGCCGGGCAGCGGGGAACCGTCGCCGAGGAGCTGCGCCGGGTGGTTGCACACCTGCTTCAGCTTGGACATCGTCGCCAGCACCAGCCCGCGGCGCTCCATGCCTTCGCTGTTGTCGATGCGCGCCAGCATGTCGTCGACCACCGCCTGGTACAGCGAAGCCTGCTCGGCGGTGAGGTTGCACAGCTGCTTCATCTCGATCTTGTCCGGCAGATCGTTGATGATCGCCGGATCGGTCTTCACCCGGCGCAGCACGAAAGGACCGGTGATGCGCCGCAACCGGGCCGCCGCGTCGGTGTCGCCGTCGCGTTCCACCGGCACCGCGAACCGCGCGCGGAACGTGCTCAGCGAGCCCAGCACACCGGGATTCGCGAAGTCCATTATGGACCAGAGCTCGGCGAGCCGGTTCTCCACCGGTGTGCCGGTCAGCGCGATCCGCTGCCGGGCCGGCAGACCGCGCACCGCCTTCGCCTGGCGGGAGGCGCTGTTCTTGATGTTCTGCGCCTCGTCGAGCACCACGCGGTCCCAGCGGATCTCCCGCAGCACGGCGGAATCCCTCGCGGCCAGCGGATAGGTCGTGATGACCAGGTCGTGCCCGCCGACCTCTTCCATGAGGTCCTCGCCGGTGAGCCGACCGCCGCCGTGGTGGACGTGCACCTTCAGCGCCGGCGCGAACCGGGCCGCCTCCCGTTGCCAGTTGCCGACGACCGACATCGGGCAGATCAGCAGCGTCGGGGCGCGTGAACCGCGCGATCGGGCCAGCGCCTCCAACGCCAGCAGCTGCACGGTCTTGCCCAGTCCCATGTCGTCGGCGAGGCATGCGCCCAGCCCCAGCCGGTCCAGGAACGCCAGCCAGGCCAGGCCGCGGCGCTGGTACGGGCGCAGCGTCGCGGTGAATCCCTCCGGCGGATCCACCGGCTCCAGGTACTGTTCGGCCTGCCCGGAGAGCAGATCCCCGAGCCACCCGTGCCCGCTGACCTCGACTACCGGCAGCGGCCGGTCGCCGTCCTCGGGGTGCACCCCAGCCTGGAGCAGCACTTCGCCGGCGGTCATCTGCCCGGTCCCAGAGCGTTCCAAATAGGCCAGTCCGGCGGCCAGCCGCTTGCGGTCGACCTGGACCCACTTGCCGCGCAGCCGAACCAGCGGAACCTTCGCGGTGGCAAGCTCCGCCAGCTCGGACTCGGTCAGCCGCTCGTTGCCGAGCGCGAGGTCCCAGCGGTAGTCGACCACGGCGTCCATGCCGAGCCCGGACTTCTTGGCCACCGTGCCCGCGGTGCCGGAACTGGTGGCGGTCAGCTTCAACCCGAGCTGCTGGGTGCGACCCCACCAGGAGGGCAGCAGCACCCCGAACCCGGCCTGGTCCAGCAGCGCCGCATGGGTGAGGAATTCGTACGCGCCGTCGGCGTCCAGGAACAACTCCGAGGGATGCGGTACGAGCAGCGCCGCATCGAGCGCCCGGAAGACCCGGCCCGCCTTCCCGAGGTCGGCGAGCAGCAACTCCTGCGGTTGCGCGACCCAGCGCTGCAGTACCCGGCTCTCCTCCCGCCACACCTCGTTCGCGGACACCAGAACGCTCGGGTCGTCCACGGCCTGCAGCATGAACTCCAGCCGCCAGTCCGCGTCGTCGCCCTCCGGTTCGTGCAACCGGAAGCAGGTGCGAACGGGGCTCTCACCTGCGCCGCTGGCGCGCCAGGCGTCCAACTGCCCGGCCAGCTTCCGCACCTTCTCGGGATCGCTGTCGAACCGCGGCTCGTGGGCCAGCGCGTTCAGCCACGCCGCGGCCGCGGTCCGGCCGCCGGGCATCTCGACGTCTGCGACCCGGGCGCGGGCGATGCCGTCGATCAGCGCGTCCAGCGCCGCGCGCAGGACCTCGGCGGGCGGGTCGCCGCGCTCGCAGCGGAAGGCCGGCGGCATGGATTCGCGCAGCGCCACGAACCGAGCCGAATCAGTGCCGGACAACGACGGCCGCCAGCGCGCCGCCGGCCGGTCCGCCTCGAAGACCAGCGCGGGCAGCACCCGTCCCTGCGACACCACCTGCTCGGCGAATCCGGCGACGCTGCGCAGGAAATGCGCGGATGCGCCCAACCGACATCCGGGCGCGCCTTCATCGAGCAGGGAGATCACGGCCGCGGGGCTGCACGACACGGCAGGCACCAGCCATTCGCGCAGCCGAAGCTTGCCGCGTGGCGCAGGCCCCGCGGTCAGCGGATCCCGCACCAGTTCGGGCGATGCGACGGGAGCGGAGGCGTAGGAGGGCAGCTGGAGGCGTACGGAGTCGGCCTTCAGTTGCTCACCCGGCAGGGCGTCCCGAAGAGCCTCACCCGGCACCGCGAAGGGGTGCGCCACCGGACCGCGCGGAGCACGCCCGGCCACTCGAGCCGGGAGCTCGGAATCCTCCGCCCACAGCACCAGACGTCCGTCTACAGTGCACAATCCGTGCACGGCCCACACGGCCGAACCTCCTTCCGCTGCCAAGGGCCCGTGAGTGCTTTTCGGTGCTATGGCACCCAGAACCGCTCACGGGACCCCTGGCTGCTTGTGGCCGTGCGTCTTTTGGGCAGCTATGACAACCCAAAGGACTCACGACCCCGTGACCGACTTCCCCACCGCGCGGTCACCTCACGGCGCGATCTCGCGCCACCGGTTGGTCAGCGGCAGCCGCCGGTCCCGGCCGAACGCCTTGAACGTTATCTTGGTGCCCGGCGGGTACTGTCGGCGCTTGTACTCGGCGCGGTCCACCAGCTGCAGCACCCGCTCGACCAGCTCGGCGTCGAACCCGTCCGCGATCAGGTCCGCGTAACCGCGGTCGCCCTCCACGTAGCCGTCCAGCACCACATCCAGGACGTCGTACTCCGGCAGCGAATCCTGGTCCACCTGGTCCGGCCGCAGCTCCGCCGACGGCGCCTTGGTGATCGAGTTCTCCGGGATCGGCGGCACCTCGCCGTGCTTCTCCGCATCGGCGTTGCGCCACTTCGCCAGCTTCCACACCAGCGTCTTCGGCACGTCCTTGATCGGCGCGAACGCGCCCACCGCGTCGCCGTAGATCGTCGAGTACCCCACCGCCAGCTCGGTCTTGTTCCCGGTGGCCAGCACCAGGTGCCCGCGCTGGTTCGACAACGCCATCAGCAGCACGCCCCGGGCACGCGCCTGCACGTTCTCCTCGGCCAGCCCGGTCAGCTCCAGCTGCCGAACGTACACGTCGACCATGTCCGCGATCGGGTGAACCTCGAAGTGGCAACCGATCCGCCGCGCCAGCTCGGCGGCGTCCGACCGCGAGTGCTCCGACGAGTAGTTCGACGGCATCGACACGCCGTGCACCGCGTCCGCGCCGAGCGCGTCTGCGGCCAGCGCGGCACACACCGCGGAGTCGATGCCGCCCGAGAAGCCGAAGGTCACCGACCGGAACCCGTTCTTGTGCACGTAGTCGCGCAGCCCGGTGACCAGCGCCGACCACACTTCGGCCACGTCGTCCAGCGGCTCCGCCGGCGGCAGCGCGGACACCGGCTCGTAGCGCGGCAACGGCTCCGGCTGCAGCACGATCCGCTGCACGTCGAAGGCGGGCAGCCGCATCGGGCCCGGCTCGGCGGGCACCGTAGTCGAGGTGTGGCCACCAGCGGGCAGGTCCATGTCCAGCACCACCAGGTGCTCGGTGAACTGCGGCGCCCGCGCGAGGATCTCGCCGTCCGGCGTGGCGACCATGGAGTCGCCGTCGAAAACCAGCTCGTCCTGCGCGCCGACCAGGTTCACGTAAGCCATCGGCGCACCGGCCTCGGCGGCCCGCCGGATGACCAGCGGGGTGCGCACGTCGTCCTTCGCGCGCTCGTACGGCGAACCGTTGATGCACACCACGAGGTCGACGCCGACCTCGCCCAACGCCGCCACCGGGCCGCCGTTCTGCCAGATGTCCTCGCAGATGACCACCCCGACGTCCAAGCCGTGCAACCGCACGATCGGCAGGTCGAAGCCGGGCGCGAAGTAGCGCGCCTCGTCGAACACGCCGTAGTTCGGCAGGTGGTGCTTGTGGTAGGTCGTGACGACATCGCCGCCGTAGATCAGCGACGCGGAGTTGCGCGGGCCCTCGTCGTCACGGCCCAGGTGACCGACCACGACCAGCGCGTCGCCGCAGCCGTTGTCCTGCAAGCGCCGCGCCAGCGCTTCCAGCCCGGCGAGGTTCGCGGCGGCGAACGACTTGCGCAGCGCGAGGTCCTCGACCGGATAGCCGGAGAGCACCATCTCCGGGAAGGCCACGAGGTGAGCACCGTCCTGCACGGCCCGGCGGGTCCAGTCCAGGATCATCGAACTGTTGCCGGCGATGTCGCCGACGCATGCGTTGACCTGTGCGAGTGCGATGCGCAGCTGGGGCATGCACCTATCTTCGCGCACACCACAGGCGCACGTCGTCCTGCCCGGCGTGAGCCGCGCCTCTCCACTCATGTCACGATTCGTGAGTGACCCGTCTACTGACCGTGCTGTCCTTGGTGGCCCTGCTGGGCGCGGCCGCGTGCAGCGCGCCGACGCGAGAGGCGGCGCCGCTGCAGCCGCACATCGAGCACACGGGCCCGGCCGGGCCGGTTCCAGCAGGTCTGGAGCGGTACTACGGGCAAGCGCTGTCCTGGGGGCCGTGCGGACCGTACGGGACGACCGACAGCGATCGCGACACCTACCAGAAGCGCGGCCTGGAGTGCGCGCGGCTGGAAGTCCCGATGGACTACGCCGCCCCCCAGGGGCAGACGATCACCCTCGGGCTGCTCCGCAAACCGGTGACCGACCCGGGACAGCGGATCGGTTCGCTGGTGGTGAACCCGGGCGGCCCGGGCGCATCCGGCATGGGCACGGCCGCGAGCCTCGCCTCGTCGGTCTCGGACAGCGAGCTGGGCCAGCGGTTCGACCTTGTCGGCTTCGACCCGCGCGGGGTCGGCGCCTCCGAACCGGCCGTTCACTGCCTGACCGGCCCGGAACGCGACGCCGACCGGCTGGACTCCGACGCGGATACCTCGCCCGCCGGGGTCGTCAGGACTGAGGCGGAAGAGCGCGACTACGTGGCGAAGTGCGTGGAGCGCACCGGCACCAAGATGCTGGCCAACGTCGGCACCCGCGACGTCGCCAAGGACATGGACGTGCTGCGTTCGGCGCTCGGCGACGAGAAGCTGAACTACCTCGGCTACTCCTACGGCACCTTGGTCGGCGCGGAGTACGCGGAGACCTTCCCCACCAACGTGCGGACCATGGTGCTCGACGGCGCGATCGACCCCGGGCAGTCCACGGTCGACCAGTTGGTCGCCCAGGGCGCCGGTTTCCAGCGCGCCTTCAACGACTTCGCGGCCTGGTGCGCCAAGCGCCAGCGGTGCGCACTGGGCACCGACCCTTCGCACGCGGTCGTCGCGTTCCAACAGCTCACTCGCCCGTTGGTGGACCACCCGGTCCCGGCGGGCGGCGGCCGCGAACTGTCGTACAAGGACGCCTCCATTGCAGCGATCCAGGCGCTGTACGCGCCCAGCCTCTGGGAGAACCTGGACAGCGGGCTGGCCGAGCTCCGGCAGGGCAGTGGCCGCACGCTGCTGGCCCTCGCCGACAACTACTACAGCCGCGACGGCGGCGGCCGGTACAGCAACACCAGCGACGCGTTCGACGCCGTGCACTGCGTCGACGACCAGCGAGTCGAGGACCCGAACATCGTCCGCGAGGCGGACCGCCGCTACCGCGAGGCGGCGCCGTTCCTGGACAGCGGGCACCCGCCGAGCGCCGCGCGGGACAAGTGCGCGTTCTGGCCGGTCCCGGTCACCGGCGAGACCACCGAGCCGGAGGTGGGCGCGCTGCCGCCGACCCTGGTCATCTCCACCACCGGCGACCCCGCCACGCCCTACCAGGCCGGGGTGCGGCTCGCGCAGGCCCTGCACGGCCGCCTGCTGACCTTCGAGGGCACCCAGCACACGGTCTTCCTGCAGGGCGTCTCCTGCGTGGACGAGGCGACCACGAAGTACCTGGTGGACCTGACGCTCCCGCCCGAAGGCAAGCGCTGCACCGCGAGCTGAACACCACGTAGTGCCGGGTTCATGGACCAGTTACGCAATTGGTCGCTGGAACTCTTAGGCTGCGTGCATGAACCGCCAGCAGGAGTTCGTGCTCCGCACCTTGGAGGAACGTGACATCCGCTTCGTGCGGCTGTGGTTCACCGACGTCCTCGGCATGCTCAAGTCGGTGGCGATCTCGCCCGCCGAACTCGAAGGCGCCTTCGCCGAAGGCATCGGGTTCGACGGCTCGGCCATCGAGGGCTTCGCCCGGGTCTACGAATCGGACATGGTCGCCAAGCCGGACCCCGGCACCTTCCAGGTGCTGCCCTGGGAGACCCCGGACGGCGAGCACTACTCGGCGCGGATGCTCTGCGACATCCACATGCCCGACGGCTCGCCCTGTTGGGCAGACCCGCGGCACGTGCTGCGCCGCACCCTGGCCCGCGCCACCGAGTCCGGCTTCACCTGCTACGTGCACCCCGAGATCGAGTTCTTCCTGCTGAAGAACCTGCCGGACGACGGCAGCGAACCGGTGCCCGCCGACTCCGGGGGCTACTTCGACCAGGCCAGCCACGACGCGGCGCCGCACTTCCGGCGCAACGCCATCGAGACCCTGGAGGCGATGGGGATCTCGGTGGAGTTCAGCCACCACGAGGGCGCGCCCGGCCAGCAGGAGATCGACCTGCGCTACGCCGACGCGCTGACCATGGCCGACAACGTGATGACATTCCGGTATGTGGTCAAGGAGGTCGCGATCACGCAGGGCGTGCGCGCCTCGTTCATGCCGAAGCCGTTCAGCGCGCAGCCCGGCTCGGGCATGCACACCCACTTCAGCCTGTTCGAGGGCGACCAGAACGCCTTCTACCACCCGGAGAGCCCATTCGAGCTGTCCGACATCGGCCGGGCGTTCGTGGCCGGGATCCTGCACCACGCCCGCGAGATCAGCGCCGTGACGAACCAGTGGGTGAACTCCTACAAGCGGCTGGTCGTCGGCGGCGAGGCCCCGACCGCGGTCTGCTGGGGCCATGCCAACCGGTCCGCGCTGGTCCGGGTGCCGATGTACTCGCCGGGCAAGGCCTCGTCCCGCCGAGTCGAGGTCCGAAACCTCGACTCGGCCTGCAACCCGTACCTGGCGTATGCGGTGATCCTCGCGGCCGGGCTGCGCGGTGTGCAGAAGGGCTACGAGCTGCCGCCGGCCACCGAGGACGACGTGTGGGGCCTGACGGAGCGGGAGCGGAAGGCGGCCGGCTACGCCAACCTGCCGCAGAACCTCAACGAGGCGCTGTCCGAGATGGAGTCCTCCGAGCTGGTCGCGGAAACCCTCGGCGAGCACGTGTTCGACTTCTTCCTGCGCAACAAGCGCGAGGAGTGGAACGCCTACCGGAGCCACGTCACCCCGTACGAGCTCCGCACCCTCATGCCGATGCTCTGAGCCCCGGGCGTTCGGCCTGGTCAGGGCCCGTGAGCACGTTGGGGCGCCGCAGCACCTCACCGTGCTCACGGGCGTTGACGTGCGAAAACACCCGCCCAGTCCGCATCGATCGGGGTCGGTGCCGAAGGCACCACGTCCCGGTCCGTGCACTCATGGGGTTGGGCGTGTTGCTGTGGTGCGTGGAGCGATAGGTTTCGCCCGTGACTGATTCGCAGGCGCAGCCCGAACCCGTGGCAGCCGGGAGTTCCGACGGCGAGGTCGCCGCAGAATTCCCCCTGCAGTCCGGCGTGCTGGAGCAATCGGCCGAGCTGTTCGGCGAGCCGGAGTGGACGGCGGAAACCTCGGAAGACCTCGGTGCCCGCACCCTGCTCGGCTGCACGCTCGCGTGCCGCGATCAGCTCCCGGCCGCCCGGGTCTTACGCGAAACGTTCCGCCGCCACCACCCGAACGCGCAGTTCGCGCTGCTGGTGGTCGACCTGCCCGGCGCGGCCCGTTCGGAGCCGGACGGCCTGACGTTCGCCGACATCGGGCTCGACGAGCAGGAGTACGCCCGGCTGGCGATGGGCTGCACCGCGGAGCAGTTGCGCAACGTGCTGCGCCCGAGGTTCCTGCATCACCTGCTGAAGTCCGGCCCGACGGTGCTGTACTTCGAACCGGCTGTGCAGATCTTCGGCCGCTTCGACGACCTCGTCGCGAACCTGACCCACGAGCGCCCGGTCGCCCTGGTGCCGCGGGTGCTGCGCCCGCTGGCCGTGGATGGCTTGCGCCCGAGCCCCTCCGACCTCGCCGAATCGGGCACCTTCGACGCCAGCGCGTTCGCCGTCCGCCCGGGCGCCGAGCAGCTCCTAGCCACGTGGGTGGAGCAGCTGCGCGCCGACCCCGGCGCGGCGACGCCGGTGCTGGACGGGGCACCCGCGCTGGTCGATCACCAGGTGATCCGCGACCCCGGTGTGGGCCTGTCGGTTTGGAACGCGGCCCAGCGCGAGCTGGTGGTGGCGGGCGACGGTCGGCACACGGTGGACGGCGCCGCGCTGCGCAGCGTCCATTTCGGCGGCTTCCAGCCGCAGCGGCCCTGGCTTCTGTCCACGGACTACGCCGACCGGCCGCGGATACTGCTCTCCGAGAACCCGGCGCTCGCCGGGCTGTGCGCGGGCTACCGGAACGCGCTGGTCAGAGCCGGATACACCCGCGAACAGCCGCACCCGTTCGACGTCCTGCCCGACGGCGTCGTGCTGCCCGCGACGCTGCGACGCGAGTACCTCGACGCCTGGCTCGCGGACGGGGAACCACCGCCGAGCCCCTTCGAACCGGACGGCTCGCTGGCGCAGTTCCGGGAGTGGTCGTGCGCCCCGGCCGACGACAGGCAACGCGCGGCCGGCGGCTCCCGCTGGACCGCGGCCGTGTGGGCGGACGACCCGATCCTGCAGCGCGACTACCCGGACCCGTTCGGCAGCAATGCCGAGGCCTTCCACGAGTGGTGCGTCGGCGTCGGTGTGGCCAGCGGCCGAGTCCCGGCCGAGGCGGTGCACCGCAGGATCGACAACCGCGCGGCCCTTGTCGATCAGCTCGGTGTCGCGGTGCTCGGCGACGGGCAACTCGCAGAGCTGATGCGCACCGCAGTGGGAATGTCCGGGCTGCCCTCGGCCGACACCGCGTACTACCCGGTCGTCCTGCGCTGCGAACCCGGCCTGCCGGTGCCCGCAGGCAGGTACGTGATCGACGTCCACACCGGCGCTTCCGACGCCGTCGACGTGGCGGAGACCTGGGTGTTTTCGGAGAGCGGCCGCGCTGCAGCCCGCCGGAGCGGTACGAAGACACGGGTCGTCGCACTGCCCGCGCCGGAGCGCAGCCGGGTCGATTTGCCGACCAGGAAGGGCGCACGGGCCAGGTTCGGGCTGTCCGACGAGTTCGTGTTCGGGACGTTCGTGGACCACGCGGCCGAGCGCGGGGACAACGCGCTCGGCGTGGTCAACGCGTTCCTGACGGCATTCCCGGAACGCGATGAGGTGCGCCTGCTCGTCGGCGTCGTCGGTGCGGTCGAGCACCCGGAGGCCGCCGAGCGCCTGCGCTTGGCGACCGCGACGGATCACCGCATCCTGCTGGTCGAAGAGGACCTCGACATCAATCCGCTGCTGTCCGCATCGGACAGCTTCGTGTCGCTGCACCGTGGCGAAGCCGGTGATGGCCCCGTCCTGCGGCTGCTCGAAGTGGCGGCGCACGGAGTGCCGGTGATCGCGGGGGAGCACGGCGCGGTTGTCGAGTTCTTCGGTGACGAAGCGGCACGCCTCGTGCCCTGCACGGGGCCTGGAGAACCGGATATCGACTCGGCCGCAGAACTCCTGCGGGCCGCTGCCGACGACCCGGAAGGCACGGCGGCTTTCGGCGCAGCAGCAAGGGAGAACCTGCTTGCGGTGCACACCGTCGCGCGGGCGGGCGGGCGCCTGCGCGAGCGCGTCGAGCAGGCCTACCGGAACTGGCGCACGAAGTGGTCGCGGGACAGCCACGGCCAGTTCGACGACCCGCTGCGCCCGCTGCTGGTGGCGCGCCACGCGTTGCACCGGACACCGGAGGTGGGGGCGAGCAGCCGGAACTCGATGGCCCCGGCGCTGCGCAGGGCCGTCCTCAAAGCGCTGAGCCACTACGACGAGCACATCCGCGACGTGATGCGCTCGCTGGTCGACGGCGTCGAGCAGACCGCCTCCGAACTGCTCCGCCGCCAGTACGAGGCGGACGGCGAAGGCGACCTGGAGGCGATGCGGGCGGAAATCGTTCAGCTGCTCCGCCGCCAGGACCAGCTCGGTGCCCAGCTGCTGGGCACCGACGACGGCATGGTGCGAGCCCGGGCGGACCTGGCCGAACAGCACCGCAGGCTCCTGAAGCTCGAAGACGGCGCGGTCGGCGATCAACGGGTGGACGCCCTGGCGGAACGCCTGGACAGCCTGACCGGCGCTGTCGAGCGAATCCTCGACCGAATGGACTCCCTGGAGCAAAGCCGCGGTGTCGAGGCGGGCCTGCGCGCAGCGTCGCTCGATGCCGCGAACGCCTTGCAGCGCACCGACGTCCTGCAACGCATCCTGCTGAGGGAGCACGAGCGCAACACCGGTGGTGGGGACGGCATGACGACGCCGGTGCTCTGCGACGCCGGACTGCTGCGACTGCCGGCGGACGACAGCTTCATGCTGCCGTGGCTGTCGTCGCACCCCAGCTGGGACGTCGACGTGTCGACGCTGATCGACTCCTTGCTAGAACCTGACGGCATCTTCATGGATGTGGGTGCCTACGTGGGCTACCAGACCGTGCGGGTCATGAACAGGCTGGGCAACAGCGGTGCGGTCGTCGCGATCGAACCGTGCCCGCGAAGCGGCGGACTGCTCAAGCACAACGTGGAAGTCAACGTGCCCGCTGCATGGGGAAATCGGCTCGTGGTGGTGGACGGCGCGGCGTGGGACGAGTCCTGCCAACTAGCAGCCGAATCGTCGCTCGCAGGTGGGCTGTCGGTCAGCCCTGCCGATGGCGAGAAAGCGCCGTCCGTGCGCGGAGTCCGGCTCGACCGCGAGCTGGAGAACCACGACGCGCTGCAAAGCCTCAAGCTCTCGGTCGTGCACGTGGACGTGGGCGGGCGTGTGCACCGGGTGCTCGGTGGCCTGGTCCGGCTCCTGCGCCGCGACCGTCCTTCGATCGTGTGCTCTTTCACACCGGATGCGATCCGCCAGCTGGGTGACGATCCGGCGGCGGCGCTGAGGGAGTTCGGCACGTGGGGTTACGACCTGGTCCCGGTCGGCCGAACCCATGCGGTCACCGCCTCTGACCTGCTGGAAGCGATCGACGCGGCGGGTTCGGCGAGCACCGTGAAGCTCTGGCTGCGGCCGAAGCAGAAGTGACCCAAGATCCTCCGAAGGAGCGACGTCAAGAGTTTGACCAGGCGATTTGACTTTCACGTAGGGTGTGCGTAACTTTCCGTTCGCCGCATGAAAGACCGGACGGAACAGGACGCAAGAACC